>JBGUQT010000133.1:0-17889 GCA_045131275.1 Treponema sp. | reverse complement strand
CAATCAAAGCGACTTTGTGACAAACGCCGCGAATGTTGGCGTTAAATTCATAAACGGCTACGAGCTTGTAAGCCACATTTACGGCGTGCCTTCCGACAAACTTTACAACGAAGATTACAGCGTGTATGGCAATATGTCGGAAGTTTCAAAAACAGGAACAAAAATCAACATACTTTTGTTCTCGATGAAAAAAAAGCACAGTCTTGACGGCTATATCACTCTTGATGACTTTTTTCCAAAGCAGACAATTTCTAACAGCAATGAGGGCCGCTTTTTGTATTTGGACTCGACCGACATTATAAACGACCTTCAGACAGCCTACACAACATCCTTGCATGAGTTTTCGCATTATATTTCGCGCACAAAAAAATATTTTGAATGCCGTAAGAAATGGACTTATTGGTACGGAGAGCTTTTGGCCATGCAGTGCGAAGACATGATGCAGCAATATTTGGGCGTGGACGATGTCAACGACCTTAATCCACCTGGAAAAATGCATTCTACGCCAAAAGTTCGTCTTGCCCCCGCCAACGCCGGAGAAATGTTTAACGGTTCAGACGGCAAAGAAGCTCCAGTATACGCATGGGGCTTTATGTTCGGCGCTTGGCTAACCCGCAACTATGGAGGAATAAAATTCATAAAGGAATTGGCCAACAACAACGCCGTAGATATGGAGTCCATCATCGCCGCGGTCAAGACGGCTGGAGGCAAAGATTATGACGAAAAGACTTTGCTAAGGGATTTTGCAGAAGCCCTGATTGAAGAAAAGGCCGACTTTGGCTTGAACAAGGTCGGATACACAGAACCGACAAATCCCGAATATTCAATGGACTACACCGACAACAGCGGATCTTATCATTACGAATACAAAGTCACCGCCATAAATTTGTGGGAGCCCTTTTACGCTTGGCACGACGTGAATAATATCAGTAATTTGGTCAATAACGCCACAATGCCATTCGCGGATTTGCCCGCCGCGAACCATTACAAAAAAACATGGACTGGCCAAGAGCCGGAAAAAGCCTTTAAAGGCCCCGTCCGCTTTAAAAATGGAACTTGCTATTGCAGATTAGGCCCCCGCGGCAGCGCGATTCTTTTTGTCGACGCGCCGCAAGAAGATGCAATTACCCTTAACTTTAAATGCCAAGGCGGCGAATCTTTTGCTGACGAAATATTCATTTGGGTAAAGTAGTTTTTTTTGCCATTGCCAAGGGTCGTCCCGTTGCGGGGCGGCCCTTTACTTTTTAGCCGCGTCGCTGTAGATCTTGCAGCGCTTTGTAAAGAAGGCGTCAAAGACTGCGGCAAAGTCCTCCGCGTCCGCCTTTGTGACTGTCTCGTAGTCTCCGACAATGGCGTCGCAAAGCTCAAAGGCCTCGCCGCTGACGCGCGCTTTGTCCAAGGATTGGGCAAGGCGCCTCGCTCCTTCCAAGTTTTGGTCCGCGCCTTCAAAGTTTTTCTTTAGCCAAAGGCTCTTGATTTTGTCCAGCGCGCCGCCTTGCCCAAATTCTGGGCTTTGGGACAATTCTTCTTTTAGCCGTTCAAGCGCTTGATCAAGGATCGCGTCCGCGTCCGAAACATACTGGACGTTAAAAAAAGTTATCGCGCCAAAATCAACCAAGGGGCTTCGCTCCTCGATTCGCGCGGACATTTTTTTGTAGCGGTCGGCGCTGGCAAAGGCCGTTTGGCAAAGTGAATGCAACTCAACAAAAAGCGCGTCGTAAAGAGCCCTTTCTTTTTGGCTTTGCGGAGCGTTGAACCAGTACTGGACTGGGTCGGCAAAGTCCGTCGTCGGAATCAAGACGGCGGGGCGGGGGCCTGCCTTGTCGGCGCTGATGTCCGTCGAAAATGTGTGCTTGATTTTAACCCTCAATGAATTTTTGGCAATAGGCTTTGCCTGCGCTAAAAGAGTTTTTTCTTCCCACGAAGAAGAAAGACCGCCAAAAACTTCTTGCGCCTTTTGCGCCAAGCCTTCAAAAGAAAAGTTTCCAACCGCGAGTATTTCAAGCCTTCCCGCGTCAATGAATTTGGCGTAGGCTTCAAGGATTTGCGAGTAGCTTACGTTGTTCAAGATTTCTAGGCTGGGAGCGTAGAGCGCCTTGTAAAGGGGCGACTTGTAAAAGTTTTTTATTCCGGCCGAGTAGAGCTGGCACGGCATCGCGGAAGACTTGATTATCTGCAAGCTTTTTCGGCTGGACAAGTAGACGTCAACTTCGGCGGGAACGATGTCGCAAAAAATCATCGCTTCGGCAAGCGCTTCAAGGGCGGCTCCTTCGTCTCCGGCAAGGCATTCAACCGTCACAAGCGAGCTTATGTCCTCGCATTGCGCGTTGACGTTGGCGTTTTTCATTTGGCCTGAGTATATTTTTTGCGCGCAAGCCTTTCGCGCGTTTTGCGCCAATACGCTTGCCAAAACCGCTTCCAGTCCCGGCTCTTTTTGAGCGCAGTAGGCTTCTCCGCCTTTTATGTAAAGGCCAACGACGCTTGTAAAGCGGTCGGGATAAGTTTTTGCGTGGAAGCCGATCCCGTTTTGCAAGCGCGCGCTTTGGCCGTTTTCAAGGCTTTTTTGAAAAAAAGTTTGGTCAAAAATTTGCGGAGCGTCTTGATCCGTTTTTTCTTGGTCGTTTTTTGCAAGCGAATTCTTTATCGCGGAAAACATTTCCTGCGAGTGCCAGGAAGCGTTCTTTGCCGTCACGCTTTGCCAGCCTTCTTTGTCAAATGAAGAGGCGAGGCTTTGGTAGCTTTTTGAATTGACAAGAACAAAGACATAAGGGTCTTCGTTTTGTAGCGCTAGCTTTAGCTCCAAAAAGTCTTGCGCCATAATCCGCTGGCCGCGCGCCAAAAATCTTTGGACCAAGCTGGAAGCGTCGCCTTCCTGTCCGCTTTGTTCGTAGGATTTTTTCGCGATTCCGTCAACCGCCCAAAATTGCGACAAGAGTTCCATAAAGCCGCGCGGATTTCCAGCCGCCACCTCAAAGTCGGTCAAAAGAAAGGCTTTTGCCGCTTCAAACTCTTCTTCGGTAAAGCCACAGATTTTTTCCTTTAAGATTTTTTCAAATAGCTCCGCCTTTTCAAAGTCGTTGGCGTTGGATTTTTCCAAAAGGCTTTGGATTATCAAGCGGCTTGAAGAGTTTTTGTGCGCGGCGTCGGCGTTGATGTAGTCGCTTCCGCGAATGTTAAGCGCGGCCTCAGCCGTAAGCGCTTGCTTTAGGGCCGAGTCCCGCGCGTTTAGGACAAGGGCCGCGATGTCCGCTTCCTCCATAGAAAGGCTTGTGTACTGGCAGACGACTTGCGCCATGTCGGGCGAAAGCTCCGGGTCGGACAAAACGAATTTCTTTTGAGCGGGATTGGCCGCGGCTTCCGCTTCCGTCGGAACAAAAGCCGGGCGCGGGGCGTAGCTTCCAAAAGTTTTTTCGGCCAATGAAAGCGCCGCCTCTTTTGTCACCGCTCCCGTGACAAAAAGAGCGGAGTTTTGCGGCGAGTAATAATTACGCGCGATTTCGGTCAAAATCGAGCGGGCTTCGGCAAGGCTTTGTTTTTGGAAAAGCGCGGGATAGATTCCGCTGTCGTGCTTCCAGGGAGCGGCGCTAAAGACGCGCGAGTCGATCGCGCTGTTGATAAAGCCTTCCACGCTAAAGGCGTTTTGCGCGGCGCTTTCTTTGGCTTCCTTTAATTTTACCGCCAATTCTTGGTCTTGAAAAAGGGGAGCGAAGGCGCAAAGGCCCAGTTCTTTAAAAATTTCCTCAAGCTGGTTGGGGCTTGCGTCAATCGTGTAGCGGGCGCTGTCGGCGGTACATTCGGAAGCCAGGCCTTCCAAAAGCCAAACGCCCGAGTCGTTGGAATAAATTCCGGCCTTTGAAAAAAGCTGGACGTAAAGGGGAGCGTAGCCAGCCGTCGCGGGGCCTTGCGCCGAAAAGCCCGCTTTTGCCGCGTATTCAACCCTCACAGTTGGAGCGGAAAAATCCTCGTAAACGCAAACGGTCATTCCGTTTGACAAAACAAAGCGCGAAAAGCCTTCCGGCATCGTAAGGCCAAAAAGGCCGCTCGGCAATAGAAACACGAGCGCTAAAAGCAATTTTTTTAACGAAGCTTTTTTCATTGCTACTATAATAAAGCAAGTTTGAATTGATTTCAACCTAAATTTGTGATAGAATAAAAGAATGGTAACAATCACTCCGGCAAAAAAGAAAACGACGGCTCCGGCATTTCCCAAGGAATGCCTTAAAAATACCCGCGCCCTCACTGGCGCCGAAATAGAAACGTTAAAAAAGAACCGCAACCATTCCGACCGCTCCGACTGGAGCAACGTGCTTGTAAGCAAAAAAGGCTTTGACCCCGACTTGATTTACGGCTCGGCCTTTTCGGGCTTTGTCGTTTTGGGCCAGCTTAGGAACGCAAAGGTAAAATACCACGATTTGGAGTTGGAGTGCGGAATCTACAATTCCAAGCTGCGCGACGTGGTCACTGGAAACGACAACGCGATTCACAACGTGGCCTACTTGGAAAACTACCGCCTTGGATCCGGCGTCATTCTTTTTAACATCCAGGAAATGTCTTGCACCAAGCATTCCAAATTTGGAAACGGAATCTTAAAGCAGGGCGAAAGCGAGGACGTCCGCGTGTGGATCGGAGTGGCCAACGAAAACGACGGACGCGCCGTTCTTCCCTTTGAGTCGATGATTCCAGCCGACGCCTACTTGTGGTCGCGCAAGCGCGGCGACAAAAAGCTTTTAAAGCGCTTTGTCGAGCTTACCGAAAAAGGCAACACAAAAAAGAACGACACTTACGGAACTGTCGGCAACGAAACCGTAATCAAAAACACGACGCTTTTAAAGGACGCCAAAATCGGCGACTGCGCCTACATCAAAGGCGCCTTTAAGTTAAAGAACATCACCGTTTTGTCGTCCGCGCAAGAGGAAAGCCAAATAGGCGAGGGCGTCGAGATGGTCAACGGAATCATGGGCTACGGAAGCCGCGCCTTTTACCAAGCGGTCGCCGTCCGCTTTGTGCTGGGACGCAATTGCCAGCTAAAGTATGGCGCCCGCCTATTGAACTCAATTTTAGGCGACAACTCCACGGTATCATGTTGCGAGCTTTTAAACAACTTGATATTCCCCTTCCACGAGCAGCACCACAACTCTTCGTTCTTGATCGCTACCACTGTCATGGGCCAGTCCAACATCGCGGCGGGCGCCACTATCGGCAGTAACCACAATTCCCGCAGCCCCGACGGAGAGATTATCGCCGGCCGAGGCTTTTGGCCCGGCTTGTGTTCCGACTTTAAGCACAACTCAAAGTTCGCCTCGTTTGTTTTGGCCAGCAAGGGCTCTTACCAGCGCGAGCTTAACATTTCGTATCCCTTTTCGCTGATCGCTGCTGGCGGGGAGAACGAGCCGATCCAAATAATGCCGGCATACTGGTTTATGTTCAACATGTTCGCCATAGCGCGGAACCGTTACAAGTTCCAAAAGCGCGACAAGCGGGTCGTTAAAGTCCAGCACATAGAAACCGATCCTTTGGCGCCCGACACAATGCAGCAAATTTTGCCTGCCTTGTCGCGCATCATCGAGCTTACCAAAAATTATTTGCAGGACGCCGGCCTAGAAAACATTTTGTCGGCCAAGGGCGACGCGCAAAAGTTGCAGGCCGCAAAAGACTTTTTGCACCAAAACCCCAACGCGGACTTTGTCTTGCAAGACGAGCTTTGCCAAAAAAAGTGCGGCGCTGTGATTCTAAAGCCGGTCAAAGCCTACAAGGAATACCGAAAAATCGTAAAGTACTTTGCCGCTCGCAGCTTGATGGAATTTTGTTCTGTTCATAAAATAAAAAAATTGAACGCGTCCGCCATCCAAAAAATTATGGCGATTGAGCTTTACACAAAGTGGACCAACGCCGGAGGACAAATTCTTCCTTCCAAAAAAGTCGACGAGCTTTGCGCCAAAATCAATTCCAAAAAAATCGACTCGTGGGAAGCCGTCCATAAATTTTACGACGCGTGCCAAAATTCTTACGGCGACTACAAGGCCCGCTACGCGATTTATCTTTTGGAAGAACTTTACTCGCGAAAGATTTCGGACTTTACAAAAGAAATTTTCCAAGACATAATCGCCGACGTCACGGCCGTTTCAAACGACATTTATTCCGACTCGATTTACTCGCGCAAAAAGGACTACGACGATCCCTTCCGCCAAATGACTTACGGCGACGCGGACGAAATGACCGCCGTTTTGGGAAGCATTAACGACAACGTCTTCTTGCGCGACCTTAAGGTTCAGACCGCGCAATTCAACGAACGGCTTTTAGGTTTGTTCTAGTCTTGGAGGAGTGATGAAGCGCATCGCAATCGTAACCGGAGCGTCAAGCGGAATGGGGGCGGAGTTTGTCCGCCAATTGGGAGCGGAGCCCTGCGCCGACGAGATTTGGCTTTTGGCCCGCCGCCTTGACCGCCTTAAGGAAGTCGAGGCCGCGCAAAACGCCGCCCATAAAGAAAATCCAACGCTTCCCTTGGCCCGTTCCTTTGCGATAGACCTTGCGGGCCGCGCGGGCGTTTCGGCCTTTAAAGCTCTTTTGGACGCCGAAGAAATCATTGACAAAAAAGGCAAGGACGGCGGCTTTGAAATCCGTGTCTTGGTCAACAATGCGGGCTTTGGAACTTACGGCCCCTTCGCCGACACGCCGTTAGAAAGCGAGCTTGACATGGTTGAGCTGAATTGCGTTTCTCTTACGGGAATCGCGGGCCTGGCCCTTCCGTACATGAATAAGGATTCGGTCTTGATAAACACGGCGAGCCTTGCCGCCTTTATGCCGCTTGGAAACTTTAGCGTTTACGCGGCCACAAAGGCCTATGTCCTAAGCTTTAGCGAATCCCTCGCCGCCGAAGTCGCCGACCGGGGAATAAAGGTTTGCGCCTTGTGTCCCGGCTCTGTCAGCACGGAATTTGCCAACGTGGCCTCTAACGGGGCGCGCAAGGAAGTGCTTGGCGGCCTAAGCGCCGAAAAAACTGTCCGGCATTGCCTCAAGGCGGCGCGCGCCGGAAAAAAGACCGCGCTTTGGGCCCTCAAGTGGAAGGTCACGGCCTTTTTGTCGCGCTTTGTGGGCCGCTACTTTGTGGCGCGCTGGACCTACCTAAAGTGCCCGCGCCCCCGCCGCTAATTTTTCTTTCCGGCCTTGCGGTCTTGGATTTTTCTAATCATTTGCTTCGCGGCGAAGTTTTGCGGATATATTTCAAAAATCTTGTTGTACCATTCAATCGCCTTGTCCCACTTTTTTTGCTTGTAAAAAGTGTAGCCGATGGCGGCGTAAATCATTTGCGCGTCGGCCCGTTCAATCCTTATGTATGGATCGTCCAAGATTCTTATCAAGGCCTTGCGGCTTGACTTTAGCTTGCAAAAGGGCCAGGGAGCGTAGGCGTCTTGCGCGATAATCATAAACTGGGCAAGGCCGTTTGAATAGTCAAGCGCCGCGGCTTTTTTTGCGTTGGCGCGAACTTTTAGGCCGTTTTTTAAAACGTAGGCGACATTTTTTGCCGTGCAGTTCATTGAAATAGCTTGCGCCAAAGTGGAGTAGGCGTCGCTTCCTTTTCTTATCTTTAGAGCGTCGTTGCATTCCGCTATGGCTTTGTCAAAGTATTCTCCCGCCTTGTCGTTTATGTTAACTGCGGAACTGGAATCTCCCAAGTCAAGTTTGTCCAGCGAGGTCAAGTCAAAGCTTTCCATTATGGAAAGACCGTAGTAGTAGTCGGCTCTGGCCAGCGAGATGAGCTTTGAGTATTCGTCGGTCAAGGCGTTGGCCGCGTCAAGGCTTGCGTAGTAATAGCTTTTTCGGACAATGTCGTTGATGATTTTGTGGCCGTAATGGGCTTCGCAAAAATCAATTCCGGCTTTTGTGTATGGAACGTCGCGGGGAAATTCCGACGGAAGCCGCTTGGGCGCGTCCTTGGAGTTGGCGAACTTGTCCTCGCCGTCGTCTGCGGCCATAAGGTCCGCGGCGCTTTCGCCCGAAAGGTCAGCGTTCTTAAGGATGCGCTTTTTCATTTCGTCTTCGCTTTCGGCGAACAAAAGGCCCGCAAAAAAAATCAAAAGGGCCGCCGAAATTATTGTCTTTCCCAAAAATTTCATTTAAAACCTCCGTCTGAATGGACGAGCGGGGCCGCGTTTTTGGCGCCAGCTTCGCTTTTGCCGCGTTATTGACTTTTTGCGGCGATTAAATTATTCTATTGAAATGCTTAATTCTTTTCAAGCGGAATTTTTATTCAACGCCTTTGTCTTTATCTGCGTTCTCTCCTTTGTTTTGTACTTGCCGCGAATTCGCTATTACATCGCGGGCCTAAAGCGGCCAAAGCATTTTTCAAATCCCAAAAAGAACAAGATTGCCGTAATCGTTCCCGCAAAAAACGAAAAAGGCCTCCGCGTCTTGCTTGACAGCCTGGCCGCGCAAACCTACGACAGGGATTTTTACGACACATACGTAGTCGTCGGCGAAGAAGACGATCCAAACATTCAGCTTGCCGCGACATACAAAAACACTTATTCAAAAGTGGTTCCAAACCAAACCTGCAAGGGGCAGGCTCTTGATGGAATTTTGCAAGACCTTTTGAGCGAGTCAAAAAACGACTACGCGGCCTTTGCAATCGTTGACGCGGACAACATCGTCGACGCCAACTTCGTAATGGAAATGAACAACGCGCTCGTTCTGGACAAGCAAATAATTTTGGGCAAGCGCATGGTAAAGAATTATTTGTACGGTAAAAAATACCGCTCATGGGCCGTCAACTGCAACGCGCTCACTTACACCTTCCTTGACAAAATGGGCAACTGCTTTAGAAGCGAGCGCAACATGTCCAACACGATTTGCGGAACGGGAATCATGGTTCGCCGCGACTTGGTTCAGCAAATGGGCGGCTGGCCGTATCGTTCGATGACAGAAGACTTTGAGCTTACCGTAACCGCTCTCCTGAACAATTGGACTAGCTATTATTACGAGTACGCCGTCACCTACACGGAGGAAGGCATTTCGCTCCGCAGCTGCAACGCCCGCCGCCGCCGCTGGCTTATGGGCTACGCGCAAGTCGGCGTAAAATACGGAAAGGAAGTTTCAAAAAAATTTTGGAAATACGTCCGCGACTTTTTTAGCGGCAGCAAGGCTTCGGTGGAACGCGACCCCAAGCAGGCCGAAATCATTTCGGGCAACTTTTGGGGTTGCTTTGACTACCTTTTTTCGTTTGTTCCCCTTTACATTTACTTTGCGGGAACGGCAGTCTGCGCCTTGGCCTTTTTGGCTGACGCGGCCTATAAGTTTTTCGCCTTGCGCATGATAGACTTTTTTTCGCTCCACTGCGCGTTAAAAATCGTCTTGGTTTTGTACGGAACCCTTTTCTTTTACACGGCCATAGCCTTTGTCGAAGACCGCGCGATGTACACGATTAGCGTATTTGAAAAGCTTTTTGCGTTGATTGTAAATCCCTTTTACATCACCCAGTACGCTCAATTTTACATAGAGTCCTACTACTTGCTTTTGACAAAGAAAAAGGCCAAGCAAAGCTGGATTCAAGTCGAGAGGATGGAACAGTGAAATACGCCGGAGTGGAGCAGCTTCCCTACGAGGAGCAGCAAAAGAACATAAAGATTGCCGAACAAAAGGGCAACTACAACTGCGAAATCCAAGAGCCGGACTGGCGCTTGATGCAGCGCGTTGACGAAAACTTTCAGTACAAGCGAAAAGGCTTTGTCAATTGGCTTGCGACGACTCTTGTTCGCGCGACCTTTTTTGCAGGAGCCAAGCTGGGCTGCTACTGCCTTATCGGCGACGGCTACTACGGAAGAAAGAATTTGCGCGGCGTAAAAAACTGCGTCTTTGTCTGCAACCACGTCCACAACCTTGACAACGAAATGGCGCGCTGGGCCTGCTGGGGCCACAAGCTTTACATCGTCGTCGCCGAGTTCAACAACATGAACACTTTCCTAGGCTCGGTGATGCGCGCCGGCGGAATCTTTCCCTTAAGCGCCAATTTTACCGCGATGAAAAAATTCACCGCCGCGGTAAACGATGTCCTTCACCAAAAGCGCGGCTCGGTTTTGTTCTTCCCCGAAAAGTCAATGTGGCCTTACTACGAGCAGCCGCGCCCCTTTATGGACGGAGCCTTTCACTCCGCCGTTATCAACAACGTTCCTGTCGTTCCGCTTTTTATCACATGGAGACAGCCCCGCGGCTTGGAAAAGCTTTTCTTTAAGCGAAAGCGCGGCGAGATCCGCGTTCTTAAGCCGATTTGTCCCAAGGCCGAGCTTAGCCGCAAGGAAAACATCGCATACCTTCGCGACGAGGCTTTTAAGGCCCAGTGCGAATGCTACAAGGAAACATACGGCCGCGAGCCGGACACGATAAACGCCAAGTTCACCTTGGAAGAAATCTTCCAAAAGGGCTACGAAGCGTATCTAGCGGCAAATGAAAATAATTAGGAGACGAAATGTCCATAATTCTTAAAGACCTAAAAAAAGAATACACGCTTGCCGACGGAACTTTGGTTCGCGCGGTAAACGGCATAAGCCTTGAAATTCCTTCAAACACAATCTACGGAATCATAGGAAAAAGCGGCGCCGGAAAGTCAACCCTGGTGCGCCTTGTAAGCCTTTTGGAAAAGCCGGACTCGGGCGAAATCTACTACGACGACAAGCGCGTGGACCATTTGCAAAAGTACGACTTGATCGAGCAGCGCCGCCATGCCGGAATGATTTTCCAAAACTTCAACTTGTTCAGCTCCCGCACGGCCGGACAAAACATCGCTTACCCGCTGGAAATATGCAAGACGCCCAGGGACAAAATCAAGTCCCGCGTGGAGGAGCTTTTGGAATTGGTAGGCCTGGGCGGCCGCGCCGACGCAAAGATCAGCTCTCTTTCGGGCGGACAAAAGCAGCGCGTCGCCATAGCCCGCGCCCTTGCCAACTATCCTGGAATTCTTTTTTGCGACGAGGCCACGAGCGCGCTTGACCCGCAAACGACGCGCGCGATTCTTGAGCTTATAAGGGACATCCAAAAAAAGATGAACCTTACGGTCGTGATGATCACCCATCAAATGGAAGTCGTGCGCGACGCTTGCTCTCTTGTAAGCGTTTTGGACGAAGGCCGCGTGGTGGAGCAGGGAAGCGTGACTGACATTTTCACCCAGCCCAAAGCCGCGATTACAAAAGAGTTTATGGCAAACATCCGCGCGGCCAACTACGTTCAGTGGTCTGAGCAAAAGGGCGGCTACGTCTTGCGCTTTGAAGGCTCCAAGACCGACGAGCCCCTTGTGAACGAATTGATAAAGAAGTTTGACATAGAAGTCAACATTCGCGGCGGCGGCATCCAAGACGTCCAGAGCAAAAAGGTCGGCGTTTTGCGCGCCGACATCAGCGGAAACGACTTGCAAAAAGCCGTCGCTTTCTTAAAAGACCGCGGCGTCATCGTGGAATCGGAATAATAGCGGAGGCGGACGAAAATGCAGATTTTTACTTTAGTTTCAAAAGCGACATTGCAAACTTTGGAAATGGTTTTGTTCAGCACGCTCTTTTCAACCTTGCTGGGCTTTCCCTTGGGAATCCTTCTTTGCATGACAAACCCAACCGGCATCACTCCCAGAAAAAAGCTTAACGCGGTCATAAGCCGCGTGGTGAACGTCTTGCGCTCGTTCCCCTTTATCATATTGATGATTTTGCTCTTTCCCCTGTCGCGCTTGATTTTGGGAACCAGCATCGGAACTACGGCCACAATCGTTCCCCTTAGCATCGCCGCCGCTCCTTTTGTTGCGCGCGTAATAGAAAGCGCCCTTAACGAAGTGGATCCCGAAGTGGTGCAGGCCGCCCGCGCGATGGGCAGCTCCAACCGCCAGATAATTTGGAAAGTCCTTGTGCCCGAGGCGATGCCTTCAATCGTCGCGGGAATCACGCTTACAATCATAAACCTTATCGGCTATTCGGCCATGGCCGGAGCTATCGGCGGCGGCGGCTTGGGCGACCTTGCCATCCGCTACGGCTACCAGCGCTTTAGAACAGACGTAATGTTCTGGTCAGTCTTGGTCATTTTGGTCTTGGTAGAAGTGATTCAGTTCATCGGAACGAGAATTTCCAACAAAATGCTGGCCTCGCGCTAGTCTGTTACCTAGGCAAAAAAAATTTGTTAAATTTTTATAAAAGCGCTTGACAATAAACGATCAAATCGGTATAAATAAAACATACTTTTCCGCTAGGAAATGGAGGTAATAAAATGAAAAAGATTCTTTTGACAGCATTGGTTCTCTTGGCCGCCGCTTCGGTATTCGCCAAAAAGAACAAGAAAGACGGTCCGCTCGTAATCGGCGCGACACCCGTTCCGCACGTGCAGCTCCTTGAATTGGTAAAGGCTGACGTAGAAGCCAAAGGCTACAAGCTTGACATCCGCGAGATGACAGACTACGTCATCTTGAACGACGCCCTTGAGTCTGGCGAGCTTGACGCCAACTTTGACCAGCACACTCCCTACATGGAAGCCACAAACAAGGACAAGGGCTACCACCTTGTAAACGCCGGCGGCGTTCACATCGAGCCTTTCGCCTTGTATTCAAAGAAGTACAAGAAATTGGCCGACCTTCCCGCCAAGGCTAAGATTGCCATTCCCAACGACCCCACAAACGGCGGACGCGCCTTGCTTTTGTTGCAGGCCGCCGGCTTGATCACCCTTGACAAAAAGGCCGGAATCACAGCCACACCGCTTGACGTAGTGAAAAACGACAAAAAGCTTCAGTTCATCGAAACTGACGCCGCCAGCCTTCCGCGCGTTTTGGCCGACGTTGACGCCGCCACAATCAACGGAAACTACGCCATTCCCGCCGGACTCAGCGCCGCTAAAGACGGCCTCTTTGTAGAAGGAAAGGATTCTCCGTATGTTAACATCGTTGTTGTAAAGAAAGGCAACGAAAAGGATCCCCGCGTTACAGCCCTCGTTCAGGCCTTGCAGAGCCAGAAGGTAAAGGACTGGATCGCCAAGACTTTCCCCAACGGCGAAGTTGTATCCGCCTTCTAAGGTTGGAACTTTTTTGAATGAAGCTTAAGGCTAAATTCATAATTCCGCTTGCCATTCTTGTGGCGGGCGGAATTTTTTTCTACGATTATTACACATCCGCAAAAATCAAAGAGATTCCTTACAAAAGCTTTTGCGAGCTTGTTGAAGGAAACAGAGTCGCCAGCGCCAAAATCGCCGAAGACGAAATTTTCTTTGAGGACGCGGACAAAAATCATTTTAAAACACAAAACCCCGACTCGCCGTTTTTAAAAGAGTTTTTATTGCGGAACGGAGTCTCCGTCAAAAGCGAAAAGTCCGCCGCGCAGCTGGTGTCGCTTGCGCTGGACATTCTTTTTTACGGCGTCTTTTTCGTGATAATTTTTGGCGTTTTTAGAAAATTCATTTCGCCCAACACATTTAAGGTCGTCCGCAAAACCGGCGTCCGCTTTTCAGACATTGTCGGCATGGACCAGCTCAAGAGCGACATGGCGCAAGTCATGCAAATAATGAAAAATCCCAAAGCCTGGGAAAAGAAGGGCGTTCGCCTCCCCAAAGGCATATTGCTTGAAGGCGAGCCTGGAAACGGAAAAACGCTTTTCGCCAAGGCTTTGGCGGGCGAGGCCAGCGTGAACTTTATCCCGGCCAAGGCCACGGACTTTGAGTCGATGTTCATGGCTATCGGCCCCTTAAAGGTAAAGCTGCTTTTTGCAAAGGCCCGCCGCCGCGCTCCTTGCATTGTCTTTATCGACGAGTTTGACGGAATCGGAACAAGGCGCAATTATTCTGGAAGCGCGATCGAAACCGAGAACACCCGCATCGTAACCGCGTTGTTGAACGAACTTGACGGCTTTGAGCCGACAAAAGGCGTTTTGGTCGTCGCGGCCACAAACAGCGTTCAGGCGCTGGACCCGGCCTTGATTCGCCCAGGCCGCTTTGACGCGCGCTTTAAGGTTCCTTACCCGGACGCCGCCGCCCGAGTCCAGCTTGTCCAAAAGTACTCGCAAGCCAAAAAACGGGCCGCCGCTTGCAGCGACGAAAAACTGGCCCAACTCTTTGACGGCTTCTCCTGCGCAAAAATCGAAAGCGCCCTCAACGCGGCGGCCCTGCGTGCAAGCCAAGCCGGCCGCGAGGAATTCACTTTGGACGATGTTGAGGCCGCTGTACGCTCGTGTTGATTAACGTAAGACTATATCCTTGTGAAAAATATCACAGTATACCGCCTTTTTTAGGCGGTTTTTTTATCGGCGGGCTGAGATAAGGGGCTTTTTAGTTAGCGTATGCTAATTATAGCGGTTTTGTAGTGAAAATTTTCACAAAAAAGCCAGAATTCCGCAAAATTCGAGAAAATTCTACATATATATTGGCGTTTTGTTATTAACAAAAATTGAATATGGGTTTATACTTAAATTTGAACTTATTGTATCCTTGGGCTTATTGTCTTTGGAGCTATAAGAAAAAACTATCGTTTATTAAAATTAAATTCTATATCGGAATTTGCAGGAGATTGTATGGCAAAGAAAATCACCATCATCGGAGCGGGTCAGGTAGGCTCAACAGTGGCTTACGCCCTTACGTTAAGGCAGCTGGCGTCTGAAATCGTCATCATCGACATCGTCAAGGACAAGGCGATGGGCGAGGCTATGGACATCCGCCAGGCCACGCCGTTTGTAGGCCCCATTTCCGTTCGCGACGGAGACTACGAGGACGCCAAGGGATCTGACATCGTCATTTTCGCTTCCGGCGTTGGAAGAAAGCCCGGCCAGTCTCGCTTGGACCTTACGCAGACCAACGTTGACATCACAAAGAGCGTCATTCCTTTGGTCACAAAGGCTTGCCCCGACGCTCTCTACGTAATCGTCGCCAACCCTGTAGACATTTTGACATACCAGTTCGTAAAGACAAGCGGCATTCCGCAAAACCGCATTTTCGGAACAGGAACTTTGCTTGACACAGCCCGCTTCCGCGCCCGCATCGCCGAGACTTACAAGGTCGGACCTACAAACGTTCACGGCTACGTCTTTGGCGAGCACGGAGACTCTTCTTTCGTTCCGTGGTCATTGGCCAACATCGGATCGATTCCGGTAGACAACTTTGCCAAGTCTTTCACAGGCGACAAGCTTCCCGACTTTGACAAGAACGACGTCGAGGACTACATCCGCAAGTCAGGCGGAATCATCATCAACGCCAAAAAATTCACCAACTACGGAATCGCCACAACGACTGCCGACTTGGTAAAGGCGCTCAAGTACAACACGGACTCTGTCTTGACAATCTCTTCAATGATGAACGGCGAGTACGGCATCTCAGACGTTTGCCTTTCAATCCCGACTCTCATCGGCTGCAACGGAATCAAGGGCCACATCGCCGCTCCGCTTCCGGACGACGAAGTCGAGAAGCTCCGCCACTCGGCCGAGTGCCTCAAGGACGTCATCAAGCAGGTCAACTTCTAGACCGCGGGACCAAAGGAAAAACTATGGCAGAAAAATTTAGAATTGAACACGATTCAATGGGCGAGATGAAAGTTCCCGCCGACAAATACTGGGGCGCCCAGACAGAGCGCAGCCACGAAAACTTTGAGATTGGCGTAGGCATCGAGACAATGCCGCGCGAAATCACAAAGGCCTTTGGCTACTTAAAGAAGGCCGCGGCGATGGCCAACAACGCGCTCAAGCCGCAAAAGATGACCGCCGAAAAGCTCAAAGCCATCTCAAAGGCTTGCGACGAAGTGATTGAAGGAAAGCTCAACGAGCACTTTCCGCTTGTTGTATGGCAGACGGGAAGCGGCACGCAGAGCAACATGAACGCCAACGAGGTTATCGCCAACCGCGCCAACCAAATCGCCGGCAAAAAGCTTTGCCATCCCAACGACGACATCAACATGAGCCAGTCGTCAAACGACACGTTCCCGACAGCGCTCCACATCTCGGCCGTATACGCGATCGAAGACAAGCTCTTCCCCGCGATCGACACTCTTACCGCGACTTTCAAAAAGCTTGAAAAAGAAAACATGAAAATCGTAAAGAGCGGCCGCACCCACTTGCAGGACGCTGTTCCGATTTCGTTCGGACAGGAAATCTCCGGCTGGAGAACCAGCCTTGAGCGCGACCGCAAAATGCTCGAAAGCTCTTTGCCGTACCTCAAGCAGCTCGCTCTTGGCGGAACCGCCGTCGGAACGGGACTCAACGCTCCCAAGGGCTTTGACAAAAAAGTCGCCGAGTGCGTTTCCAAATTGACAGGAAAGAAATTCGTAACGGCTCCCAACAAGTTCCACGCTCTTACAAGCAAGGACGAGTTGGTCTTTGCCCACGGCGCGATCAAGGCTTTGGCCGCCGACATGATGAAGATCGCCAACGACGTCCGCTGGCTTGCTTCCGGTCCGCGCGACGGCCTTGGAGAAATCCGCATCCCGGAAAACGAGCCTGGCTCTTCAATCATGCCCGGAAAAGTCAACCCAACTCAGTGCGAGGCCGTCACGATGGTCGCCGTTCAGGTTATGGGCAACGACGCGGCGATCGGCTTTGCCGCCAGCCAGGGCAACTTTGAGCTTAACGTTTTCATGCCGGTAATCGCCTACAACTTTATCCAAAGCGCGCGCCTCTTGGCCGAAAGCATGCTTAGCTTTAACAAGAACTGCGCCGTTGGAATCAAGGCCGACAAGGCAAAAATGAAGCACAACCTTTACAACTCGCTTATGCTCGTCACCGCCCTCAATCCCTACATCGGATACGAGAACGCGGCCAAGACGGCGCACAAGGCCTTTGACGAAAACATTTCGCTCAAAGAGGCTTGCGTAGGCTTGGGCTTCTTGTCCGCCGCCGACTTCGACAAGGTGTTCAAGCCGGAGGCCATGGCCTTCCCCAAATGACAACGACAAAAAACAATAGATAAGGAAACTTTATGGAGAACACAACTTATTCATACTTCCCCGGATGCACGCTCAAGAACAAGGCAAAAGACCTTGACGCTTACGCGCGCGTCTCGGCGGAGGCCTTGGGATTTTCGCTAGAGGAAATTCCTGAATGGCAGTGTTGCGGCGGAGTTTATCCAACGGCTGTGGACGAGGTGGCGCAAAAGCTTTCTTCTGTCCGCGCTTTGGCTGCCGCGCGCGACGCTGGACGCGACCTTGTCACTCTTTGTTCCGCCTGCTACAACGTTCTTAAGCAAGTGAACCGCGACATGCAGACCAACGAGCTCGTGGACTTTAAGGCCAACAACTACCTTAAGCAGGACGGAATCGAGTACCACGGAGAAGCCAACGTCGTCCACTTTTTGGAAGTCCTTCGCGACAAGGTGGGCTGGGCCAACGTAAAAGCCGCCGTCAAGAATCCCTTGACCGGAAAGAAAATCGGCGCCTACTACGGCTGCCTTCTTTTGAGGCCCGCCAGCGCGCTTAAATTTGACGATCCCGAAAATCCGCAGATTTTGGAAGACTTTATCAAGGCGATCGGAGCCGAGCCTGTAATCTACGCGCAGCGCAACGAATGCTGCGGCGCCTACACGATGTTCGACGATCCCGCCATTCCCCAAGATCGCGCCAAGAAAATTCTTGGCAATGCCGGCGACATGGGAGCCGAGCTCTTGGTCACCAGCTGCCCCTTGTGCAAGTACAACTTGGTCAAAAACAAGGGCGACTCAAAGCTTGACGTGATTTATTTTTCTGAATTGCTTGCCGAGGCCCTTGGCGTAAAAGAAAAGGCCTTGAAGTTGATCAAGGAGGAAAAAATTGCTTAAGTCCGAAATCGAACAGGTCAAGGAAGAAATCCTTAACGTCAGCGGCGTGAACCCCAAGAAGTGCATGATTTGCGGAAAGTGCTCAGGCACTTGCCCCAACTATGACGCGATGGAATACCACCCGCATCAGTTTGTTCAGATGGTCGAGAA
>JBGUQT010000132.1:0-8783 GCA_045131275.1 Treponema sp. | reverse complement strand
AAAAAAAGATTTTGTTAGGAACGTATAGAGAGTTTGCGGGCATTTTCGCGCTTGCGCGAAGCGAGTCAAAAGTGATTTTGCAAAGCCTTTCAAACTTATATTCTATCAGCTACGAAACAAATGGGGGAGCCATTGCGGAGGGCTGTAGCCCCTGCCTTTCCTACACAAGACATTCTCAAAGCCTGTCTCTGCCGGACAAAACTCAAATTACTAAAGCCGGTTCGGATTTTGGCGGCTGGTATGAGGACGAAAATTTTGAAGGCCCGGTTGTTGACTACATTCCAAGCGGCAGCGTCGGAAACAAAAAATTCTATGCAAAATGGCTTGACAAATGGACTGTGACATTCCTTCCAAACGGAGGAAGCTTTGCCGACGGAAGCAAGATTAAGACGCAGCAAATAACAAAAGGCGCTTCCGAAAATCTTGTCACGGCAAACGATTTAGGCCTTACAAACAATGGAAGAAATTTTTTGGGCTGGATTACAAGCATTACGAATGTAAGCGAGGATTACGCTGACGGAGCGCAAATTACGCCCGACAAAAACATTGTGTTGATGGCGCTTTGGTCGCAGGGAAACGTGTCGGGAGGGGACGATGGAATGACAAAGGACGCTGACGGCGACGGCGTCTCGGACTACGACGAGCTGTATAAATTCTTTACGGATCCGGCGAACAAGGACACCGACGGCGACGGCTGGACTGACGGACAAGAGTTGAATTATTACACGGAAGGGTCAAACACCTTTAATCCGCGCATAGCGGACGTTCCTCAATTGGAAATCCAGTTTGTGGGTCGTCCTGAAATAGGCTTCAATTATCAAACATCGGCTACTAACAATGTGACAGAGTCAGTGACCCATACCGACGGAACTGTCCACAGCCAGAGCGCCACAAACACCAATTCGCACACGCGCAACGAAACGCACGGATGGCATACAAAAGTTGGGTTTGGCTTTGAATGGTCAGCGGGAACGGGGGATGTACTTAGTTTTTTTAGTACGAAAGCAAAAAATACCTTTAACATAGAAGCCGGCTATAACGGCAGCGTCACGTCTGGCGACACGTTCACATACTCAAGAAACCAGAGCGAAAGCTTTTCTCAAAGCGTCACCAAGGGGCACACCACAAGCGAAACCACGGGAAAGACGGTGACTGGCGGCACAATTCTTGTAAACGCAAAATTTAAAAATCCAAGCAATCTGGCCTATACTGTGCGGAGCGCCACTGTAACCTTTGCTGGAATCACTGACTTTAGGCAGCCTAACGGCTATCCAACGCCAGTCGCAAGCGTTGAACTTACGAACGTTGGAACAATTCCGCCCGGAGGAGAGACCGGGATGATGACGATAAAGTACGACAAGCTTAGCGTAGAGCAAACGGAAGAGCTTTTAAAGTGGTCTTCCGGCCTTAACATGAGCATCACAAACTACACGATTGCCCTTCAAAAAGAAGGCCTTGTCAACGGAAACGACTTTACAGGCGCTCTTACTACCGTAAACGCCATGACAGCGTGCCTTAACATAGATTACGGACCTTCCGCTAAGCACAAGGCCGAAACCCATCATGTGGCCACAAAATATTTGTACAACCCGGAGGCCGTGGACATCAACGGCTTGTATAAGAAAGTCACAATCAAGGATATTCTGGAGATAGCGGGCATTTCCGAAAGCAAGGGAAACCTTGTTCTTGGAAACGGCGGCCGCATAAAGAGAATCAGGGATTACAACTATGAAGGCCCCCTATATGGCGCCTGGTATGTCCAGCACACTTACACCAGGGACAATCTATCAAAGTCTGACACGTATAATTATTATTCAGATCCAGAGTCTGGACAAGTGGTGGACATCTCAAAAATTTATGTTCAGGCGGGAGATTTAATCAACATTTTTTACAGCATTGACAAAGACAAAGATGGAGTTCCCTATAACGAGGAGCTTATCTGCGGCACAAGCGACGACAAGCCAGACACTGACGGCGACGGACTTACGGACGGGGAAGAATTGCATGGCTGGAAGCCGGCGACAAAGACTCGCTCAATTCCAGCTGGAAGCGTAACCGAGCAGCATAAAGAAATAACCGATGCTACTAAGAAAATTATCACAAATCCAAACAACCCCGACAGCGACGGCGACGGATACGATGACTTGAACGATCCAGACCCCATAGAGCCAAAGATGAAGGACATAACAAGCCTTATCGTGACTCAATATAAAACAAGCGCGGACGAAAACGCCAAGTTTAAGGATTTTAAATTTGAGGCGGCCGAATGGTTGACTGACATATATGAATCTTTGTATTTAAATCTTGTGCCTACGATGCCCCATGAAAAGATTGAATGCAAGCAGAGCGAAGGAGCCGCTTATGAAGTTTTTTCTTCCGCCAAGGAATTTAAACTGGATCTTGGCAAAAACAAAATATGGATTAAGGTCACGGCCGCCGACGGTTTCACAACAAAAGAAAGCGTGCTGACTTTTGAATCCCGCTTGAGGCCGCTTGAAAACTTGCAGATGCGAAGTCCTGACGGCAAGGGCAATACTATGACGCTAAGCTATAATGCCTATACGGACAGGCGCGTAGTAGCAGATGATACAACAGCAGGATTGTTATTGCATTTTGTACGAGACAAAACTCGTATCTATGATGCTATGCGACCAGATTTAGGACTGAAAAATCCGAATGATTTGCCTGACTTTATGAGTTATGTTGCTACCGCCAAGGATAGAAACGGAATAAGCGAGAATGACTATGACTTTTGGACCAAGGTAAGCGTAGCTGACCTAAAAGCGGGAACAACTACGATAAGCGGCTTGAAAAGTCAGACTCTTTATTCTATCGACTCAATCATGTACTATGAAAGCGGAGCGAAATACGCGAGAGTAAGCAAGGGGGATGAGATACGGTGGGGGGATGAGATATACTACAATAATTTGTGTGAAACGTACTGGGTTAAATGCACAACCGGAAAAAGCCAAAAGGCAACCCTTACATTCTGGATGCATTATCTCAGGGCGGTCTCAGACGAGGACGGCGGCACCGACCCCCAGTATTATTGGTCGATATCGTCAGGAGCGGCTTTTTTAGCGAACCTTTCAAACGATTGCGCGACTATGGACAGCAAAACAGGTCGGAAATTTGACGATGACGAGGACATGTGCTACACTTTTGGAGACAAAAAAATGAATGGAGGAACAAAAGAAGAGAAAATAGAAAAGGGCGGCTCTCAATGCAAGTACTATAAGGGCGTCTTTGATCGAATGACACAGGAAAAAGACCACGAATTTGTGATTAACTTTTCGTGCTGGGATTATGATCCGAAGTCAGATGATGATTTTATTGGAGACGTGACGATGACCGTTAAATACAGCGTGCAAGACGACAAATGGTATTTTAAATGGTCGGGCGACCATACCGACAGCGGCGAGATGACAGTGGGCTTCCGGGAGGGCCGCAAAGACGACAAGTGGAACATTCCTAATAAATCTGAGGGGCAGATTGCTGTTCACTGGGGCGCTGAATGGAATGACGAGCCTGCCTCCCAAAGCGATTCAACCAAAACGCAATAGCCCGCGGCGCGCGGAACCCCCTGCCAGATTTATGTTATGGCGGTGTGAAGGCAGGGGGGGGGGATTCCGTATTCCTCCGCAGTTGAAATTATTTTCCATTTAATTTACTATAATAACATGAAGAAATTCTTTGTGGGAATCATGGTCGTCGCGATTTTTGCGCTTGGAGCCGCGGACGCTTTTAGCTCTGGTTGGACGGAATATGAAAATTCCCTTGTGTTGGGAGCCATGCAGATTCGCCTTGATTCTCGTTCGCAAAAGGACCAAAAGACGTCTTTGGAATGGTTGGAAAAAAAGCGCGCGGAGTTTCTTTCTTCAATAAAAAAAGGCGAGGCCAGCGAAGAGGCTTTGCTTGCCGTTGAAAATGTTTTTGTCTGCGAGCAGTACCATTATGTTTGGGAGCTTGACTCCAAGGCAAAGGCCACGGGCGATTTGATTTTGTCGCAATTCAACAAGGTGATGGAGTGGAACCAAAGCCACCCGCTTGAAAAGCGCGGAGAATGGTACACGTTGACCGCCTGCGAAGTCATAAACAACGCGATGCCCTGGTTCAAATATTCAAAAAGAATTTCTTTGGGAATGGACAATAAGAAGATTTACGAATCGATGTTGGCGTCGGGCTGCAAAAAGGGCCTTTTGTACTTGCACACTGGCCTTTGGTACGCCTTCGCTCCGGCAATCGGCGGGGGAAGCAATGACAAGGCGAAAAGGTATTTCGCTGTCGCTCCCCATCTTGGCCCCAGCGATTACGAAAAATTCTTTGGATATGTCTTTCTTTCCCAAATCGAACTTAAAATGGGCGACAAGGCTTCCTGTCAAGCGCATTTGGCCGAGGCCGACAAGATTTCTCCCAACAACATCTACACAAATTTTGTCCGCTATCTGAACAAGGCCGGCTGCACTTCGTTTGACTACGCCACAGACAGGGACGACGTCGAAGAGAAAGTGAAAAAATACTACGCAAACGCAAAAAAATAGCCGCTCGTATTTTTGCTCGCGCGTTGAAACTATTTGCCGTTTAATTTATTATAATAGTATGAAGAAGATTGTTGCTGCGGCGGGCTTGCAAGCTCTGCTAGCGTTTTTTGCCGCCGGCGCTTTTTGCGAAAAATGGACAGAACACGAAGAATCTCTTTTTAAGCAAACCTTGCAAGTCAGGCTTGAGTCGCGAAAAATCGACGGAAACAAGGCCGCTCTTGATTGGCTTGAAAAAAAACGCGCTGATTTTTTTTCTTCAATAAAAGAGGGGAGCGTTTGCCAAGAGGCGCTTTTGGCTTTTGAAAATAATTTCGCTCTTGAGCGCTACCATTTTTTGTGGGAAATCGATGACAAGTCAAAGGAAACCAACGATTGCATTTTGGGCCAGTTCAACAAAACTGTGGCTTGGAATGACGCTCATCCCAAAAGCGGACGAAATCCCCTTTATGATTTGACCGCGTACGAAGTGGCCAATGGAGCCATGCCGCTTATGAAGTATTCGCAAAAAATTTCAATCGGCTTGGAAGAAAAAAAGTTTTACGACGCGATGATAAGCAAGGACCTTGATAGCGGCTACTTGTACATCAACGCCGGCTTGTGGTACGCCTTCGCTCCGGCGATTGGCGGAGGAAGCGACGCAAAGGCGGCGGAATATTTTACGAAGGCGGCGCGAATAGGCTCTACGGATTACGAAAAGTTTTTTGGACTTGCCTATCTTTCTCAAATTGATTGGAAAAAAAAGGACGCCGCCGCTTGGAAAAAACATTTGCAGGAAGCGGACGCTGTTTTGCCGGAAAATGTTTACACTCCCTTTGTCCGCCGCTTGAACGAAGCCGGCATTGACGCTTTTGAATACGCCGACGACAAAGACAGCGCCGTCGCAAAAATGAATAAATTTTACGGAAAGAAAAATGGAAAAAAATAAGAGCCGTTTTGTTTTGCGGACAGTTTTTATCTTCTCGGCGCTGTGCCTTTTTGCGGGGCGGGCTTTTGCCGGCGACTTTAGCGATTACGAAAAAAAATTGCTTTCCGAGATTTATGACATGCGCGCGCGTTCAAGGCAAGAAAAAGATTACTTGGCCTCGCAAGCCTTTTTGGAACAGTACCACAAAAAAATTTGGAGCGACGATGTTCAGTCCAAAATCGGCGACGAAGCGCGCTTGACTTTTGACAACCTTTTGACGCTGGAACGCTGGCAGTACCTTTGGGAGACGGATCCCGACATGGACGGCCTTAAGCCGATGATTACGGAGCAGTACGAAAAAATCATCGCGTGGAACGAGAGCCATCCCTTTGACGAGCAAAATCCTTACCTAAAGCTTTCGGCCTTTGACTTGATTAACTCTACGATGCAATACATGAAGCGCGGCCAAATGATAAAATTGGGCTTGCAAGAAAAAAAGGTTTACGACAAATTGCTTGAGACCGACCCCGACAATTGCATCGTTTACTTAAACGCCGGCCAGTTCTACTACAACGTTTCGGAAGTTCTTAGCGGCGCAAAGCCCAAGGCCAAGCGCATTTACGAAAAAGCGGTAAAAATCGCCTCAAACAATTACGAAAAATATTTCGCAAACATTTTCATCGCCCAAATGTTCCTGGAAGAAGAGAACATGGACGAGTACAACCAGCATATCGCCGCGGCGGAGCAAGCGATTCCCAACACGCCTTACATGAACTTTGTAAAAGCCGTAAACGAGAAAGGCTACACGCTTTACGAATACGCCTTGCATCCGCAAAAAATAAAGAAAAGAGTCTTTGTTGAAAAGAAAGCTAAAGTGAAAATCAAATGATCGTAAAGAACATAATCTTTGACTTGGACAACACCCTTTACTCGCCGACTAGCGCGATGGACGCAGGAATTTCAAGGCGCATGATGGACGCGGTGGCCGATTTTTTGGGAACGGATTTACAGGCCGCGACCGAGCTTAGGCATAAAAACGTTCCGTATTACAGCACAACGCTTGAATGGCTTAGAAGCCGCGGCCTTACCGACGTTGAAGGTTACTTTGCAAAAGTTCATCCTGACAACGAGGCGGACGAGTTGGCCTATGACAAAGACTTGCGCTCCTTTTTGCAATCGATTGAACAAAAGAAAATCGTTTTGACCAACGCGCCGCGCGAGCACGCCGACCGCGTTTTGGAAAAACTAAAAATCGCCGACTTGTTTTGCGCCGTGGTTGACATCCGCGCATGCGGCTTGCTTGGAAAGCCTTACGCCAACAGTTACAAGATTGCCTTGCAAAAATGCGGCGGAACAATTGACGACACGATTTTTTTGGACGACCAATACAAGTACACCGACGGCTTTGAGGCTTTGGGCGGAACGGCGCTTTTAGTGGGAAACAAAAACGGCGCCCGCTTAAATCCAGAGAGCGCCGCTTATAACAAAGACATTCCGCCGCATCCGGGCCGAACAATCAAGATTGAATCTGTTTACGACTTGCCAAAAATTTTGTCCGCGCTTTAAGGTCTTGCAAACTTTTCAAGCAGCCACGTAGGCCTGCAAGGCGCGGCTCGCCGCCGGAACGCGCGCGCGGTCGATGGCGTTCTTTTCTATCTGGCGAATGCGCTCTTTTGTAAGCTTGCAAATGTCGCCGACTTCTTTAAGGGACATTGGCTCCGTTCCGTCCAAGCCATAGCGAAGCCTGATGACTTGCGCCTCTTTTGGCTTTAGCGTTCCAAGAACGTCGCGAACTTCGCGCTTCATCGCGCTGTCAAGCGAGCATTCTTCCGGTCCTTGGTAGCGGGTGTCTTCGATAAAATCTCCGAATGTTGAAGTTTCGCCGGGCTTTGTCTGAACGTTCATGTCCAAAGAAACCATTTCTTGGCTGATGGCCAAAAGGTCGCGGACTGTGTCCTGTTCCATGTTGAGATGGGCGGCCACTTCCTTGATCTCTTCTTCTTCGCTCTTGCGGTTTCCAAGGGCCTTCTTTACTTTCTTTATTTTGACCAATTCGTTCACTCTGTTGAGCGGAAGGCGAATCGCGTCTTTTGTTTCGTAAATCGCTTTAAGGATGCTCTGGCGAATCCACCAAACGGCGTATGAAATAAAGCGGTAGCCTTTTTGCGGGTCAAACTTGTCGATGGCTGTCATAAGGCCTACGTTGCCTTCGCTGATGAGGTCCGTCATGTCCATTCCGCTGTGACGGTATTTTTTTGCGATGTTGACGACAAAACGCAAGTTGGCGCTGGCGATTCTTTGGCGGGCGGCCTGGTCTCCGGCCTTTGCCTTTGCCGCCAAGTCGTTCTCCTCTTCCTTTGTCAAAAGCGGAACCTTGTTGATTTCTTTTAGATAAGTTGAAAGGATGTCGTCGCTGGCCATGTTTTCCCCCTGCGTTATTTATATAATAGAATTAGAGCAAGAATCGCGCCAACTTTAGCGGAACTATGAAAAAAAACGAAAATTGCGCCGCCTCTTGCCAAAAGGCGGGCAATTGGACAGTTTTTTAGGCGGAATGTTGCGAAATTTCGCGAATTTTGTTGAATTTTTGCGAATTTTCTTGCCGATTGGCGGAATCTTTATTAAATTAAAAGTATACCTTGGAACATTCTGCGTCTTTTTGACGCGCCGTCTCTTTTTTACGCCAAAAGTGGGTCAAAATGACGCGCTTTATTGGTTTTTCTTTGCTTCTTGAACAAAATCCTCTGTTGTCATCAATTTAACGTGGAGCGGCGACAAGCCTTCTAGCGTAAGGCAAGTGGCGGCGGCTTTTTCTTTTGTAAGGCCGCTGGTCGCGTCGGTAAGGTAAACCGTGTAAACGCCCGCGTCAATCAATTCAAAAACGGTGGACAAAACGCAGCAGTCGTCAACGACGCCCGCGACTACGACGCGCTTTGCCTTTAGCGCCGCCTTGCGGATTTGGGGAACGCTAAGCGAAGAGTACTTGGATTTTTGGTAAACCTTAAAGCGGCCGGCCAGCGCGGCGATTTGCGGCAAAAGCTCGTTGGCGTTTTTGTCGTCGTTTATCGATTTGTATTTTTGGTTGTAGTCCTTCCAGACGCCGCGCGCTTTTTTGTCGGCGATGAATTTTGTTATTATGGCGGAATCAGCCGCTCCGGACTCCACGACGCGCAAGATGTTGGCCGCCGCGCCTTCGGTGTCCATGCATTCCCATTCGCCGCCCTTTGCATAAACGTTTTGCATGTCGATTATCAATAGCAAGTCGCCTTTCATTTTTTACTCCTTGATAAGCATAAGCTGCGCGGCTTGGTAGGCCGGCAAGAATTTTTTTGTTCCGC
>JBGUQT010000131.1:0-10179 GCA_045131275.1 Treponema sp. | reverse complement strand
AAAAATTGAAAAATTCACTCCCTGCGGCGTGACAATCGCGCCGTAACCCATCGGCCTTCCCGGAAGCATGGTCAAAGTCTTCATAGCCCACCATTCTAGCGCGCTTTTGGCCGATTTTCAAGGTAAAATCGGTGACAGTTTTTGTGGGAACGCTTGTCTAATAAAAGCGTAAGAGCGGACTTGACATTAAATGCTTTTGCGCGCTAAATTGATTACCGAACATTCGTTAACATTACCGAATGTTCGGTAATGTTGGAGAGAAGGATTCCGGATGCCTAGGCAAATCAACACAAAAGAAAAGATTCTCGAATGCGCCTTTGGACTTTACGAAAAGCCCCGCATGTCCGAAATTTCTTTGAGCGAAATCGCGGCAAAAGCCGGCATTTCAAAGACCGCGATTTTTAGGCATTACAAAAACAAAGAAGAATTGATGGAAAAAATGCGCGAAAAGTTTTTTGAAACTTTCGCCGTGATGATCTCCCAATTGGACGATTCCAGAAAGCCCTACAACTTAAAAGGCGTAGAAAAAGCGGTGCGCTGCGTTTTTGATTTTTGCCAAAATTACCCCAACTATTTGTCCTACTTTTTGCAAGAGTCGATGAGCGATGAGCTTTTGACCGAAGGCGTCAACATGGTTTTGCTGGACAACGGAATCAACATCATTAACGAAGATGTCTTTACAGACAAGAAAAACTATATCGCGCAAAACATGGTTCCAAGCTTTTTCCAGCACACTCTTTTGCAATTTTTGATTTTGGCCTATTGTCCAAGGAGAGCCTTTGTAAAGATCAACGACATCGAACAGTACAAGGCAAAAGTTTCGGAATTGATTTATTCCGGCTTGGGAAAGAAAAAAAATCCGATTTTGCCGGAACGAAAAAAAGAGCTGGACGAGCATTGCAAGCTGCGTCTTGAAAACGACGAAAAGTCAAACCGTTTTTTTAACGCCTTTGTCGAGTTGTTTCAAAACAACCGTTCCTCAAAAATAACTGTTGAAAAAATCGCGGCGGCCTTGGGAATGGCAAAGAGCAGCATTTACTCTTTCTTTGCAAACAAAAACGATTACCTTATGAACATGCTTTTTCAGGAGACCGAAAGGGTTTGCGCGATATTGAAGGAAAAGCTGGCGGCCGCCGCAAATCCCGACGAGGCGATTTACATAATGATGAGAACGCAGGCCAATTATTTTGCCTTGCGTCCGCAAGTGATAATGCTTCACGGATATTTTATTTTCCAAGAAGCCGCGCTGGCTCCGGAAGACGCAAAGACATTTGAAAAAAAGGCCGCCGAGCTTTTTAAGTCAATTTCGTTTGAGGGAATCGCTCCAAAGGATTTTGACTTTCCGGTGAACAACAATTCAGTGTTGTTCGTAAAATGGGTTTCGGGACTGACCGTGGGCTTTATGCTTATGGGAACCAAATATAATTTTCCGCCGGAGTGGCTGGACTTTTATGTTTCGACAGTTTTTGAAATGATTGAATGTGGAATTAGATATATAAAAAAAGACGATGGAGAAAGAGAATGAAAAAAACTATCGCAGCGATTTTTGTTTTTAGCGCGCTGGCGTCGGCTTTTCTTTTCGCTCAGGAAGGGGAGCAGGAAAAAGTCATGACGCTAACAGTTGACCAAGCCGTTGAGCTGGCAAAAGAAAACAGCAGAACGCTAAAGAGCGCCGAGATTGATTTGGAAATGAAAAAACGAGCCTCCAAGTATTCATGGAACGTTTTTTTGCCAAAAGTTCAAGCGAGTTTTTCGGCGGCCAGAACAACTGAAGTGGACTTGGACCAGGCGAATGCCATGATAGGCATGGTCAACGGCTTGGGCCAGTTGACGTCGCTTGTTACTGGACTGCCCTACGAACTGCAAGACCCGATTACAGAAAAAGAAAAATACCATTGGGCGCTTGTGGGCGAGGTCAGCGCGTCGCTCAATTTGAGCTTGGCCTACATCAGCAAAATACGCGCCGCGAAGGTCGACTACGAGTGCGGAAAAATCACTTGGGAGCAGAGCCAAAAACAAACCCTTATGAACATCAAGAAATTGTTTTACGGCCTTTTGCTCCAGCAAGAAAGCCTTGACGTAAAAAAAGCGACTTTGGAAAACGCCCGCCAGCGCGCCGGCCAAGCCGAAGCCAATTACCGCAACGGCTTGATTCCCGAGTTGCGCTTGCTCAACGCTCAGGTCACTTACGAAAACCAAAAGCCCGAGGTCGAGAGCGCCCAGCAGTCTTTGAGCCAGGCTATGGACAACTTTGTTTTTTTGATAGGACTTCCTGTAGGAACTAAAATCCAGCTTGAAGGATCGATTGAGCCGGCATACGTTAACGTAAGCAGCGACGAGCTTTTGGAAAAGTACGCCGAAAACAGTTTGGACTATCAGAATTTGAAGGGCTCGATTGAATCGTTGAAGCTCGGCTTGTCCGCGATTAATCTTTCGAGCTATACGCCCGCTTTGGTTTTGAGCTACAACTATCAGCCGATGAAAACATTTGTGAGCGATGATTCTAAATGGAAGGATCAAGGAAAATTCGCCGCGTCGCTTGTTTGGAACTTGACCGACATGCTTCCCTTTAGCGCCAACCGTCAAAAGGCCGCGGACATCAAGGACAATTTGAAGAAGCTTGAGATTAAGATGGAGACTTTAAAGGAAAGCCAAAAAGTCCAAGTAAAGAAAGCCGTGGACACTTTGAACCAAGCGCGCGGCCAAATCGAATCGATGGGCCGCAACATAACCTTGGCCCAACGCGCCTACGACTCAAGCGCCCGTTCCTACAGAAACGGAGCGACGGAATTGTTGGACTTGCGCGATTCCGAAAGCCAGTTGAACCAAGCCAAGCTTGGCCAGTTGAACCAAAAGTACAACTACATTACGGCCTTGATGGATTTGGAATACACGTTGAACACAGACTTGTCGTCATATAAAGAATAAGGATTGGAGGAAAATATGAAAAAGATTCAAGTTAAAATTATGGCGGCCGCTTTGCTGGCGGCGCTGCTTTTTGCCGGATGCAAGAAAGACGCCAAGGACAAAGAGAGCGAGGGCGAAGTTGAAGCCTTGTTCGCCGTTAACACTTATAAAACTAAGGCCGGAAATCTTGACGAATACTTGGAGTTTGGCGGAGACGTCGCGGCCGTTTCTTCGGTAGCGGCATTGCCAGACATGGCCGGCAAAGTTTCGCGCACGATGGTGAACGTCGGACAAATGGTAAGCAAAAACCAAGTTTTGGCTTATGTTGACGCCAGCCGCCCAGGCATGGACTATAGCGCCAGCCCCGTCAAGGCGCCGATTTCCGGCCGCGTTATTTCTTTCATTCCTACGATTGGAACTATGGTTTCGCAAGCTTCGGTAATCGCCGAAATCGCCGACACCGACGAGCTTGAAATTAAGGTAAGCGTGGCCGAGCGCTTTATCAGCCGCATCAGCTTGGGACAAACCGCCGTCGTGACATTTGACGCTTATCCCGGCGTTGAGTTTAAGGCCAAGGTTTTTGAAGTTAGCCCGGTATTGGACAAGTCCAGCCGCACGATGAGCGTAAAGCTCAAGATCAATCCGCCGGACAAGAGAATCAAGGCAGGAATGTACGCCCGCGTCCGCCTTATTACTGAAAGCATTAAGGACGCGATTGTCGTTCCCGCAAGCGCGATTATAACCCGCGAAGGCGCGCCGTATTTGTTCGTCATCTCTTCCCAAAAGAGCGGCGACACTCCGGCCAAGGTAAAGCTTTGCGCGGTGGAGCAGGGAATTGTGGTTGACAACAAGACTGAAATCACAAAGGGCCTTATCGCCGGAGACGAAATCGTAGTCAAGGGCCAAAACCTTTTGAACGACGGCGCCAACGTTAACATCGTTGCGGTTCAAGAATAAAAGCGGCGGAGGATTGGAAATGACTTTTTCTGAAAGATGCGTAAACAAGCCGGTTACGACGCTGCTTTGCTTTTTGACTGTAATCGCGCTTGGCATTTACTGCGTGTTCAACTTGCCGGTTGACATGTACCCGGACATGGACATTCCATACATTATTGTTTACACAAGCTATTCAAACACAGGCCCGGAAGAAATCGAGCAGAGCATCACTCGAACTTTGGAATCATCGCTTTCGGGCGTAAGCGGACTAAAAAAATTGCAGTCCTACTCTTCCAACGGAAACAGCCTTGTAATTTTGGAGCTTGAGTACGGAACCAACCTTGACGCGGCGACGGGAGAAATACGAGACAAGATAGACATTGTCCGCTCGTACCTGCCGGACGACGCGGACAGCCCGATCATTATGAAAATGGACCCTTCGATGATGCCGATTATGGTTTTGGCCTTGAAGGGAAACCGAACGCCAGAGGAATTGCGCGACTACGCAAAGGACATTGTTCAGCCGCGCTTGGAACAGCTTGACGGAATCGCAAGCGCCAACATTATGGGCGGCCGCCAAAAATCGATTAACGTGGACATTCCCCGCGACCGTTTGGAAGCTTACGGCCTTAGCATCAGTACTGTGGCGCAAATGATCGGCGCGCAAAACATTCAGAGCGCCGGCGGAACGATTACCAGCGGCGACACAAACTATTCTATTAAGACTAGCGGAAAGTACCAGAGCGTCGAAGATTTGAAGAACACCGTAATCTCTTACAAGGCCTCAAGCTACGGACTTGGCGGCGGCGTTGAGATGAAGACGGTTCTTTTGCGCGACGTGGCCGACGTTTACGAAGGCTATAAGGACGAAGACTCATTGGCGTCTGTTGACAACGAGTCGTGCGTAATCATGACCGTTCAAAAGCAGAGCGGAAAGAACTCCGTAACCGCCGCCAAAAACGTTCGCCACGCTTTTGCAAGCATTCAGTCAAACCTTCCCAACGACGTAAGCATGACCGAAGTTTACAACACGACGGACATCATCGAGCAGACAATCAGCGAAGTCGTTAAGTCGGTAATCCAAGGCGCCTTCTTGGCCATTTTGGTTTTGCTTGTTTTCTTGCGCTCGTTCAAGAGCACGATTATCATCGGCTTGGCGATTCCGATTTCTGTCTGCATCACGCTCTTCTTGATGTACTTTAAGGGAATCACCATCAACATGATTAGTATGGCCGGCTTGTTGCTCGGCATTGGTATGTTGGTAGACAACTCAATCGTAGTTTTGGAAAACATCTACGCTTACATCCAGCGCGGCGCCAAGCCAAAAGTCGCCGCCGTTCTTGGCTCGCAAGAAATGGTAACTTCAATCACCGCTTCGACCTTGACTTCTGTGTGCATCTTCTTGCCGATGATTATGTTCCACAAAAAGCTTGGAATGATGGGCCAGATTTTTGACAGCCTTGCGTGGACAATCATCTTCTCGTTGATGTGTTCTTTGATTGTCGCCATCGCGCTTGTTCCTGTATTGACTTCAAGCTATCTAAAGATCAGCAAGAACGCGGACTTGAATCATACAGGAGCGCTTGCAAGCGTCAACCGTTTGTTCAACAAGTTTTTCAAAAACCTTGACGACGCTTACGCCAACAAAGTCCGCTTTGTTTTGGCCCACAAAAAGCTTTGCATTTTGGGCTTGATTGTTTTGTTCGTTCTTTCAATATTCACTGTAAAGTTTGTAGGCTTTATCTTTATGCCGGAAGCGGGAAGCAATGTCGTTCAAGTTGAGTTGGAAATGCCCAAGGGAACGACGCTTGACGTGACAAACCAAGTGGCGGAATCCTTGCAGGCCACGGCCTCGCAGGATTTGAAGGGCGTCAAATACACCGCGATTATGACGGGCGGTTCGGGCATGTGGTCGTCCGACAAGGGAACGAACAACGCCACCGTAGTATTCGCCTTTTACGAAGAAAGCAAGCGAGAAAAAGGATGGGACAACGTAAAGAGCGCCAAGGAAAAGTTGCGCAAATACTTTAACATGTTCCCTGGCGCCAACATGAAATTTGGCACTAACAGCAACAACGCTTCGTCAGGCGGCATGTCGGTGAACATCAAGTGCAACGACTTGAACCTTTTGCGCGACACCAGCCGCAAGATTGAAAAACTATTAAAGGAGCAGGCCGGCGATTTAGTGACGGAAGTTTCAAGCGACTTGGAAGACGGACTTCCTCAAGCCGAAATCGTCGTTGACCGCGCCAAGATGTACGAGCTTGGCTTGAACATTTACAATGTAGGAGCCGAAATCCGTGGCGCAATTAACGGAACGACTGCCAGCCGTTACACCGACAAAGGCAACGACATCGACGTAATCGTTCGCCTTGCAAAGAAAGACACATCGGCCTTGGACGACTTGGACAAAATCTCTGTCGTAAACTCGCAGGGCTTGCGCGTTCCGCTTTCGAGCTTCGCGCATTACGACCAGTCTTTGGCGCCGGTTACGATTCGCCGCGAAAACCAGTCGCGCATCATCCACATTTCGACAAAGCCTAAGACTGGCGTTTCGCTTGACAAAATTCAAAAGGGACTTACAAAAATCATCAACGACAACATTCCCGCCGACGAAAACGTCCGCATAAACATTTCGGGCGATTATGAAGAAATGATGAAGGCTGTTGTAAACTTTGGCGCGATCATCTTGATGGCGGCGATTTTGGTATTCGTTGTAATGGCCAGCCAGTTTGAGTCGCTTTTGGATCCCTTTATCGTTTTGTTCACGCTTCCGCTTTCGTTTATCGGCGTTATGGCGATTTACGCTTTGACCCGCAACCAACTTAGCATCGTTACCGTAATGGGAATTTTGGTTTTGGTCGGAACGATTGTAAACAACGGCATCGTTTTGGTTGACTACACCAACTTGCTGCGAAAGCGCGGCTACTCTTTGGATGAAGCCTGTGTCGAGGCTGCGAGGAACCGCTTGCGCCCGATTTTGATGTCAACGCTTACGACTGTAATTTCTTTGATGCCGATGGCCTTCTTCCCTGGCGAAGGAAGCGCTTCGATGCAGCCGATCTCCCTTACGGTATTCGGCGGCATGACATTCGGTTCGCTTATGACCTTGTTCTTGATGCCGGCGGTTTACCACATCTTTAACAGCCGCCGCGAGCGCATTGCGGCGAAGAAAGCGGCCAAGCTTGAGGCCAAGCAAAAGCGTCTTGAAGGAAAAAACTAAAGGAGGCGGCAAAATGAAAGATAAAAAAGACAAGAAGGAAAAGGCCGGCAAAAGCGGCAAGTTAAAGCGCGTTGAGCTTATTTTTTCCGCCGCCGTTGACGAAGACTTTATGGACGGCTTTAAGAAAAAAGGAATCGGCGCCCATTACACAAAAATCTCGGGCGTTACCGGCGCCGGTTTTTCTAACCCAAAATTGGGCGACGCGGTTTGGCCGCAGCTTAACGAAATGATTTTGGTCTACTGTTCCAAGGACGAGGCGGAAAAAATCATTGACCTTGCCAAAGACATTCGCGAAAAGTATCCGATGGAAGGCATCGCCTGCTTTGTCAGCAAGGCCAAGGCAAAGTAAACACGCGACCGTCGCTATTGCGGGTGTATGATTTCAAATACACCCGCAAAAGGAACGAGTCAAGGCTTTAAGCGCAGCGTGCCTTGACCGTTCCTACTTAACGCACATAACTTTGCGCGTTTCGTCTATGCCGGGACCGATGACGCGGACAAAGTAGAGGCCTCGCGCCACCTTTGATCCGCCGTTGTTGGTCCCGTTCCAATTGTAGTAATGAGTTCCGGCGTCGGTGTAGCCGTGGCGCAGGTAAGTCACGATGTTGCCGTCAAGCGTCATCACCATTACGTTGAGGTTGCCGGATTCTTTCATGTCAACTTGAATTACGGTGTGCTCGCCGTTGTTCAAATCAATTACATTGTTCAAAATGCTCACGCCGCCGCGCTGCAAGTTGGTCGTCCTTATTTTAAATGACCACAAGTCAAGCGACGTTATGTCGTTGAGGTCCTTTAAGCGGACGGCGTAAAGCGGATAGTTTGTTCCGTCGCCAAAGTGGTCAACCGTGTAGTCGCCAAGCTTAAAGAGGAACGAAACTTGATCGCCGTTCTTCCACTTTTCGGAAGAAACTTTTTGCGGAATGTCAAACACGACGCCGGAATCGTTTGCCGTTCCGTCCACAGAGAATTGCGGAACGTCGTTGGCTGGCGCAAGCGATGAGAAAATGTCGCTGGTAAAATTGGGGTGCCAAATTCTCCAAGACAATTTTGTGTTTTCGTTTATCTTTGTGGACACCGAAACCGCGTCGGGGGCCGCGTCAAAGAAAGCCTTTATGGTTCCGGACTTTAGTTGTCCTGTCGCTGGGTCAAGGCCGCCTGACTTGTCGCTGGTTCCGTCGTAGAGAGCCGTTTGCAATATGTATTCTTTTCCGGCGGAAAGCGTTCCGTAGTTTTGCTGCTCGGCGTTCCAATCGCGCACGGCCCACATTCCCTCTTTGTACAAACTGTAGTCGGTCGAAACGCCGCCGTCGGTCAAGGTGTTGTCGTAAATGTATTGGGGCATGACCGCGTTTACGGCAAAGTCGCTAAAGGCGTGCGTCTTGTTTGGAATGACATAGTTTCCGATTGGGTCCTGAATGTATGTTATGGTCGCGTCGATGCCGGGAAGAGGATCGTATTTGTTAAAGCCGACCGCGGTGACTTGGACGTTGTTGATTACGTCCGAAAGAACGGCGTCCTTGGTCAACGTCACGACTATGCCGGTTGACTTGTTGTTCCTAAAGAGGCAAGTCGCCGGAATGTTTTTGTCGATTTCTATTCCAGTGCCGGAGGCTGTCGTAAGCTCAAGTCCTTTTGGAATCCATTCCAAAGCCTGAACCTTTGTGTATGACGACGGGCTGTCATACAAAGTCATGACGTCAATGTTCAAGGCCTTTGAGAAAATAACCAGCATTTGCTTTGTTCCAAGCGGAACGGCTGTCATCAAGAATTCCGGCTGAGTTCTGTCAACGCTTTTCATCGTTATTTTGCCGCACTGAATTCTGTTTCCGGCCAAGTCTGTAATAAAGCAAGTGTTTGAGTCAAATTGCATTAAGAAAGTTGTGTTTGGGTGAAGGCTTGTGTCATCAAGCATTAATTTGCAATACAAGCCGTCTTCCGCGCCGGTGGTGTGCGGCGCGGCGCCTGGATCAGTTCCCGCGTAAGTAAAGAGAGAGCTGCCGGCTCCGCCTTTTATGTCTTGAGTGAAGTTGTTGTAAGTTCCGCTGTCCAAGACAGAATATTTGAACGAGTCATGCGCGTTGTAAAGGCTGCAGTATCTAATTCCGCCCACGGTCGCGTTGCTCGCCGAGTCGGGGCGGCTTCCTCCGCGAACGTCCGCGGCGAAATTTGAGATCGAGGCGTATTCTGTGGCGGAGCCTGCGGGGCCCCAGCCCGCGCGGCTGAACCATTGGTAGTTTTCGTCGTATGTCGGTTGGTTGTCAAAGAAGTGCATCTCGATTGACGCCAACGTTCCGGTTGAGTAACTGGCTCCTACAAATTCAAATTCTTGGCTTCCGTCGTACGCGGGGACGGCCCAGTTTGTCGTTCCGTTGATTCTTAGCGGAGCGAACGACGGCGGCGTTACGTCCCAAGTTCCGTAAAGCTCGTTGGCGGCGCCGGAATTTTGAACGGTTATAGTCGGGAGCTGGTGGTTTGAGGGTGAGTCAACCGCAAGAGAATTTTGCGCGGGCGATTTGTCCTTGATGTTGTCGTTGGCGATTCTTTCAATCGTTCCAGCGGGCGTCTCGGCGAAACTGATGTAGCCCGTCCAATTTTTGTAGGACACGCCGCCTGACGAAATAGTTCCGTCAACATAACCCGCTATTGAAAGCCTTATTCGCGCCGCGTGGTCTATAGGCGCCGCGCCGACTGTGTCCGAGAAGTTTCTGTAAAGCGAGTGGGGCGAGCCGCTTCCTGATTTTAGCGCGGCGTTTACGCTTCCGCTTGACGATGAGGCAAGGCCTGCAAAAGTCATTCCCGCGGCGTTGTTTGTAGTGGCGCCCAAATCGGCGGCCGCTTGAACGTTTACCGCTCCTTGGGCGACGCTTGTAGAGCCGCTAACGCTCGCAATGTCAACCGGCTCGCTGTAAACAAATTCAACAAAATTGTGCGCGTCGCAGTCTTCTTGAACGGACGGGTCTTTGTGCGCTTCTTGTCCCGTCAAAACTTGAGTCAATACAGGAGCGCACTTGTCGGCGACTTTTGTGTAGGCCTTTCCGGGCGCGGCGTTGACGGCGCTTATGTCGGGCGTGGAACCGTTGTAGTAATGCGCGATTCTGTTTTTGCTTTTGTCG
>JBGUQT010000130.1:0-6197 GCA_045131275.1 Treponema sp. | reverse complement strand
ATGTTTGGCTTTGAATACTCGCAGCTTTCGGCCGACGCGATTCCTTTGATTGAAAAATATTCCGACGTGATAATCCAGACGACTTCAGCCGGAATGAATTCCAAGGAGCCGAGCAATTCGCAAAACGACCCCCTTTACTTTTATCGTTGGACGGGAAACGAAATTTTGTTTGACATTGTTTACACGCCCAAGGTCACTCCGATTATGGAGCGCGCGCAAGAGGCGGGGTGCAAGGTTTGCAACGGCGAGTTGATGTTAAAATACCAAGCTTACGAACAATTCAAAATATTTACCGGAGCCGATTATGAAGAAATTAAGTCAGAATGAACAAAAAGAGCTTGTGGCGCGAACGGCGGTTGACACGCTTATCGAACAGAAAAAAATCTTTAGCGGAATGAAAATCGGTTTGGGAACCGGCTCGACGGCTATGCCCGCAGTCCGCCGTTTGGCGGAGCGCATTGCCGACGGAACCTTGCGCGACATAAAAGCCGTTGTGACAAGCTTTCAAACGCAATTGGCTTGCGAAGATTTTGGGATTCCAGTTTATTCTTTGAACGACAAGGCGATCGGCGGAAAGTTGGATTTGGCCATTGACGGCGCCGACGAAATCGCTCCGGACAAGGCCGTGATTAAAGGCGGCGGCGCGGCGCTCCTTCGCGAAAAAATTGTCGAATACAACGCCAAGGTTTTTGTCGTCATCGGCGACTCTTCCAAGGCGGTAAAATCTTTGGGAACAAAGTTTCCTTTGCCGGTTGAGATAATCGCCGACGCCCGCGTTCCCGTTCAAAAAGCGATAGAAAAACTTGGCGGAAAATGCGTCTTGCGCCAGGGCGTGAAAAAAGCCGGCCCTGTAATCACCGACAACGGAAACCAAATCCTTGACGTTTTGTGGGAAAAGCCGGTTGATCCAAAAGCGATGGAAAAGAAATTGAATGAAATCGTTGGAGTTGTGGAAAACGGCTTCTTTACAAAAAACCGCCCTATGGTTTTTGTAGCCACAGAAGACGGCCATGTTCGCTCCCTTTGACGAAAGCAAGGCGCGCCAAGTTTGCCAAAAAATGATGGAGGACTTGGAGCGCGAAAAATGCGCTTGGACTGGAATGTTCGGCGCGCTTGTGTGCCTTGACGCTGCGGGGAACGAAGTTGTCCTTCGCGCCTTTAGCGGCTCCTACGACGGAAAGTGGAACCGCGACGGTTGGGCGCCTCCGCTTTTTGACGAAGAAAAATACAAGGCCGCGATTCTTCCCAACGACAAAAAAATTCACGAACTTAGCCAAGTTCCTCCAAACGAGACGCCGGAACAAAAAGCGGCGCGCGACAAGGAGCGCCTTGCGCTTTGCAAGCAAACGCTTGAAAAAATTTATTCTCTTTATAACTTTTGCTGCGCCGACAAAAACTGGCGGACCTTTAGCGACATTTCTAACGCAAAGCTTTTGCCAACGGGAACGGGCGATTGTTCGGCTCCAAAGCTTTTAAGCGAGGCCTTTAGCAAAGATTTGCTTCCAATAAGCATGGCGGAATTTTATTGGGGAAAGCCAAACACGCGCCTTGTTCCAAAAACATTCTATCCGCCTTGCGACGAAAAGTGCGCCTTGATACTGCCTGCGATTTTGGGATTAAAAATAATTTACCGCGACCAAAACATTTTGGTTGTCGAAAAGCCCAGCGGCCTTTTGTCCGTTCCGGGACGCGGGCCTGACAAACAAGATTGCGTCGTAAATCGCGCCCGCCGGCTTTTTCCAAAGATGATAGATCAGCCAAGCGTTCACCGCTTGGACATGGACACGAGCGGCCTTATGGTTCTTGCCTTTGACGAGGCGAGCCACCGCGCCCTCAACGCGCAATTTGAAAGCCGTCAAGTCAAAAAAAATTACATCGCGGTATTGGACGGAGTGATAAAAGACCAAGAAGGGCGCGTGGAACTAAAACATCGGGTTGACCTGGAAAATCGGCCGCGGCAAATTTTGGACGATGTTTACGGAAAGCTTGCCGTCACTGAATGGAAGCGCCTTAGGGTTTGGACTCGCCGCGGCGCGGATGGAAAAGAACAAAAGGCCACAAGCGTTTTGTTCAGTCCCCTTACCGGACGCACGCACCAATTGCGCGTCGCCGCGGCCTTTTCGTTGGGCGCGCCAATCATCGGCGACAATTTGTACGGCCGCGATCTTGGTCAGGAAAAAGATTCTTGTAATAACCAAGAAAGCCGCCTGCTCTTGCACGCCTGCGATTTGGCTTTTGCGCACCCAGTCACTGGGCAGGAAATGAGCTTTCATTCCGAGCCGGATTTTGCCTACTAGGCCGCGGCGTTTTTTGGGCTTGCGGGCGATTTACTTTAAAAGGCGCGAGAGGCGGTCGTCTTTTTGGCGCCAGTTTTTGTCAACTTTTACTTGCAAGTCCAAGTCGATTTTGTATTCAAAAATCTCGCGCAATTTTTTCAGCGACTCCATGCGGATTGTCTTTATCATCGAGGCGCCTTTTCCGATTACGATTCCCTTTTGGCTTTCGCGCTCCACGCACAAAAAGGCGCGGACCCAAAGCTTTTTGCCGTCGTTCTTAAATTCGGCGTCGGCGATCTCTACATAAACCGCGTGGGGGATTTCTTGTTCCAAGCGGTTTATCGCCTCGCCTCGAATGACTTCTGCGATGCGGAACTCAACTTCTTGGTCGGTATAAAAGCCCTCGGGATAAAGGTTGGGCTGGGTTGGGGCGAGGGCGTAAAGGCCGCGCAAAAGGTCTTCTACGCCGGCGTCGGTTTTGGCCGAGATGGAATAAAAGCGTTCGGCAGGAATTTCGGGGAGCGTTTTGGCGACAAATTCCTTGCAGGCCAAAAGATCGGCTTGGGGCAGGTCGCATTTGTTGGCCGCGACGATTGTTTTTGCGGCGTAGGGGCGGACGAGTTCGGCGATCAAGGCCTCTTCGTCGCCGCTGGGCCGGGTTGAGTCGATCAAGTAAAGGACCGCGTCCGCTCCCTCAAGCTGGTCTTTTGCGGTTTGTTGCAGGATTAGGTTGAGCTTTTTTTCGGATTTGTGGTAGCCGGGCGTGTCTACAAAAACCAATTGGCCCAGCGACGTGTTTACGATTCCGCGGATCGCGTTCCTTGTTGTTTGCGGAATGGGCGAGACGATCGAGACGTTTTCTTGGCAAGCGTCGTTCAAAAATGTGGATTTTCCCGCGCTGGGACGGCCGATAATCACGACCAGGGCGCATTTCTTTTCTTCCATAGTAAATTCAGTATAGCAAAATCAGTTGAAAAAATCTATTAGAAGCGCTATAATTTTTTGATTATGGACTTATTGAAGAAACTGGAAGACTGCGCCAAGCGCTATGAGACTGTAAAAGAGCAAATTCTTGACCCCGCCCTTGTAAAAGACCAAAAAAAGTACAAAGAGGTTATGCGCGAAAACAATTATTTGAGCGAAGTTTGCGCGCTTTACGACGAATACAAAAAGACCCTTGACGGAATCGAATCCGACAAAAAAATCATCACCGAAGAAGACGACGCGGACATGAAAGAAATGGCCCGCGAAGAGCTTAAGGCTTTGGAAGAAGAAGTTCCCAAGCTTGAGGAACGAATCAAGGTAAAGTTGATTCCGCCGGATCCCCTTGACGAAAAGAACATCATTTTGGAAATCCGTTCCGCCGCTGGCGGAGACGAAGCCAGCCTTTTTGCCCGCGAGCTTTGGGAAATGTACTGCCACTTGGCGGAACGCCGCGGTTGGAAAACTGAGACTATGGAAGCGCAGGAAACAGAAGTCGGCGGCTTTAACAAAATCGTAACTTCTATCAGCGGAAAATTCGTTTACGGAACTTTGCGTTGGGAGTCCGGCGTTCACCGCGTTCAGCGCGTTCCGCAAACAGAAAGCCAAGGCCGCTTGCAAACTTCTACCGCGACCGTGGCTGTTTTGCCCGAAGCGGAAGAGACCGACATTGACATCAAGCCCGACGACGTTCGCGTAGACGTAATGCGCGCCGGCGGACCTGGCGGCCAGTGCGTTAACACCACCGACTCGGCTGTTCGCTTGACGCACATTCCAACTGGAATCGTAGTAATCCAGCAGGACGAAAAGTCGCAAATCAAGAACAAGGCAAAGGCGTGGAGAGTTTTGCGCGCCCGTTTGTTTGAGTTGGAAGAAAGCAAGAAAAACGCCGAGCGCGCCGACGCCAGAAAAAGCATGGTTGGTTCTGGCGCCCGTTCGGAAAAAATTCGCACATACAACTTTCCGCAAGACCGCGTGACAGACCACAGAATAAATTACAGCGCGCACAACTTGCCCGGCTTTATGATGGGCAACATGGACGACATGCTTGACGCGCTTAATGTATACGCAAAGGAAGAACAGTTAAAGGCAGACGTTAGCGAACTTGGAGCGTAATGACTTTACCTACAATTTTATTGCTGAACGATGAAAAAGACACTTTCTCTAACCTAAAGAAAATACTTGAACAGAAATTTTTTATTTTGTTCACGTCGTCGCCAAACGAAGCGGCGCAATTCATAAAAACAAATCCAAGCCTTGTAAGCGCCGTTTGCGTTTCGGCGGATTTGGGCCAGTCGTCCGTTTCAAGCTCTTCGCAAAGCGTCTTTGTGGATTTTTTGCGCAGCGTAAACTCTTACGCTTGGTCTTCGCACATTCCGATTATCGTAAGCGCCAAGCGGCATTCCGACAAAGTTGAGTTGGAGGCGATGGACAACGGCGCCATCGACTTTATCCACGAGCCTTACGACGAACAAATAATTTTGCGCCGCTTTGAGAACGTGATTCGAATGCGCGAGACTTCAATCACGATGAACACCGTAAGCCGCGACGATTTGACCGGCCTTTATTCTAAGCCGTACTTTTTGATCCAGGCGCAAAAAATTTTGGAAGAGCGCGGCGCAAAGAATTATGATTTTGTTTGCATCGACATAGAGCGCTTTAAATTGGTCAACGACATTTGCGGCACTGAGATCGGCAACAAAATATTGCGCAGTCTTGGACAGTTGATTTCGGAAGAAGCGAAAAATCGCAACGGAATTGCTGGACATTTTTCGGAAGACGTTTTCTTTGCGCTGAGCGAGCGGCCCGAGTCTTTTACCAATGACGGTTTTAAGTCCTTGATTGAACGCTTGAATTCTTTGGAAGAAGCCAAGCGATTCAACTTGCACTTGCGTTTGGTTTTTGGCATTTACAAAGTTCACAATATGCGCGTTCCGATTTCCGTAATGTGCGACAGAGCGCAGATGGCCGCCGAAAAAATCAAGGGCCATTACGGAGTGTATTATTCTTACTACGACGATTCCATCCGCAAGCGAATGATTGCCGAGCAAAAAATCGCCGGCAGCATGGAAACCGCGCTTAAGAACCGAGAGTTCTTGGTTTACTACCAGCCCAAGTATGACTTGGCGACAGAAACGATTGCGGGCGCCGAAGCGCTTGTCCGCTGGAAGAGCAAAGAAATGGGAATGATGTCTCCTGCGGATTTCGTTCCCCTGTTTGAAAAGAACGGCTTTATTACCAGAATGGACATGTACATCTGGGAAAAAGTTTGCATCGACTTGCGCTCTTGGATCGCCGCTGGCAACAAAGTGATTCCTGTGAGCGTAAACGTTTCTCGCGCCGACTTGCTTAATCCAAATCTTGTTTCAATATTGACCGGCCTTGTCCAAAAATACAACATTCCCGCAAAGCTCCTTCACTTGGAAATTACAGAAAGCGCTTACACCGAAGACCCGGAGCAAATCGTAAAAATCATTTACGAGCTTAGAAAACATGAGTTCCTAATAGAGATGGACGACTTTGGCTCCGGCTATTCGTCGCTTAACATGTTGAGCGAAATGCCTATCGACATTTTAAAGCTTGACATGACTTTTGTTCAAAACGAGATGGAGCGGACCAACGGCAAAGGAATTTTAAGTTACATCATTAGTTTGGCTAATTGGCTTAGCCTTAAGGTTGTGGCCGAGGGCGTTGAGACAAAAGCGCAAGTCATGCAGTTAAAGGATATGGGCTGCGCGTATGTTCAAGGCTATTATTTTTCAAAGCCCCTTGACCGCGAGGAATTCTTTTCGCTTTTAAGAAAATCAAAACTGACCGACATGAACGCTCCTGTGACGGAGGGCGTTGAAAACCTTACAAAGGCCAATATCGAAGGAGCGATCTTTAATAGCTCTGAAAAACAAAACGGCGTAATGCTTGTGGTTGACGACATAGAGTCAA
>JBGUQT010000129.1:0-53284 GCA_045131275.1 Treponema sp. | reverse complement strand
CGTCTTTTGGCGTGTATCCCGCGCACTTTACAGCGCCAGTTCCCGCCACGTAAATGTCCGAGTCGATTTTGGCGGAGTCGTTGTCCGAGGTCGTTTTATAAATGAATTTGTCCCAGCCGTCTTGGGTAAGGTCAAACTTGTTTGTAATCGTTTCAGTCAAACCGCCTGTAAGGCTTGAGCCGGCGGCAAGGATCTTCGTTCCTCTCCACGCGCTGGGCCTAATTTTTGCCACCGTCGTTATGCTTTCGTCAATGGCGCCTGTGACAGTTATATACTTTCCGCTTGGAAGGTAAACGTCGTTGTTGCCGTCAACGCAGGCCTTGTCCTTAACATTAAAGGCGCCGTTGGATAGATAAACGCCTTTTCCGAGACCGACTGCCTTAACGAGCGTGTTGGACTTTATCGTTCCGCCGGTCATTGTGAACGACGCGCCGGCCATCGCCACGTCCACGCCGCCGCCGAATTGGTCCGCGACGTTTGACTGTATCGTTCCGCCCGACATTGTGAACGATGACGTTCCGCCTGATTCTGTGGCGCAATAAACGCCGCCGCCCGCGCCTAAATTTCCGCCGCTCTTGTTGGACTCTATCGCGCCGCCGCTCATTGTGAACGTTTTTTTGTTGTAAACACCCGCGCCGTAGGCGTAGGCGCCGCTTGTTCCGTTACAAGAAACGCTTCCGCTATTTATGTCAAGGACATTGGCATTGTAAATGCCGGCGCCGTTTCCGCTTGCATCCGAGGTGTAGTTTGCGTTTACGCCGCCTGTAAAGGCGTCCGTTCCAGTCGCCGGAGTCAAAGTGGAGCCGCTCTTTCCTGTGTAGCCAAGGTAAACGCTGCCCTCGTTGTAGATTCCGGCGGCAAAGCGCGCAATGTTGGAGCCGGCGGTTTGGGCATCGGCTTCAGATTGCGGAGCCGACGTGGCGGAGCCTCCGATAAGGGCCGAGCCGCTCATGTACAATTCATTGCCGCTCTCCAAATACACTCCGCCGCCGCTAACGGCCTTGTTCCTAGATATGCTACCGCCGGACATTACAAATATCGAACTAGAGCCAGTTGGCCGGCTTGTAAACACGCCGCCGCCGTTTGTGGCCGAGCCGTTGTTGGAAACGCTTCCGCTCGCAATGTAGACACGGCCGTTGTCTCCAGTAAGAATGCCGCCGCCGTAGCCTTCCGAATAGTTGTAAACAACGCCCGCGCCGGCGGCCAAATCTGACTTTGAGCCGTCCGCCGCGTAGCCAAGGTAAACAAAGCCGTATTGACAATAAACTCCGGCTCCGCCATGTCTTGTGGAGCCGGCTGGAGATATTGAGGTAGAGTTTGAGGCGCTTCCAGAAGCGGCCGTCTCGTTGGCATCATCTGTTTCGGCGACTGTTTTTCCTATGACAGCGCCGCCCGACATATAGAGTTTGACCGAATCAAGATACGCGCCGCCGCCTTTGTATTTGGCTTCGTTTTCGCCAACGCGCGACGGAGAGTCTGTCGAAGAACTTGTCATTACAAAATTTGAATAACGGCCCCCGCTAAGGCCTTCAATATACACGCCGCCGCCGTTATTTGCGTAGTTTCCGCAAACAAGGGCGCCGGCGCCAAGGGTAAGCGAAACGGGATCCGAAGAGTTATAGGCGTAGATTCCGCCGCCGTTTCCTGTATTGGAGCCGCCGGTAATCTTGAGATTTTTAATGGTGATTGGCGCAGTGTTTGCGATTGTAAGAGCGTTTCCGCCGGAGATTGCTTCCGCCTCGGTCAAGCCGCGGTTTATGTAGTCTTTTTCGTTGTCGCTGTTGGCGCCTTCTATCGTTATCGACTTGGCAAGGCCCGTCTTTGCGGTCTCGTTTTTGGCGGGAATTTCTTCCGTCGCGCTATTATTAATTTCGCCGGAAACTTTTATGATAAAGTCTTTCTCAGTGTTCCAGCACTGCTCCACCGCCTCTTTTATTTTGGCGTAGGGAGCGGTCTTTGTGCCCCGCCGCTTTGCCACTGCAGGCGGCGCCTTTATGCCGCTTCCGTCAACCTCTGTGGAGCTGGCCACGTAGATGAAATCCGTGTCTATTACGCCTTGCGTTGTGGCGCTGGGGTTTACGAACACTTTCCATTCCGTATCCACCACATTGATTTTTCCAAAAGCGGAGCTTGCCGCGCCTTCGTTGGCGGCGCTCACAACTTTAGTTCCGCGCTTCCAAGGAGAACCTGTAGCGTAATGAGGCGTAATCGCTCCGATGCCCTTTGTAAGAACGCCTGCGGCATAGACTTCCTTTCCGCTTCTTATGTAAACGTCGTTTTTGCCTTCGCCCGTCGCTGTCGTTGTCGTTCCGTTGGAATCCACGCTCACGACGCCGCTGGGAATGTAGGCCGCGCCGCTTATGTTGAATGTTCCGTAGACATAAACAGCGCCTCCCTTATCGTAGAGAGGGTAAGTTCCGTCCGCGCTGTTGTTTTCAACCGTTCCGCCCTGCATGTTAAAGACGCCAGCGGGCGCGGTGTCATATTCGTCTTTCTTATCCCAAATGTACACGCCGCCGCCATTGTCTTTAGCCTTGTTGTAGGCGATAGTTCCGTCAGACATCGTAAAGGAGCATCCATAGTGAATTTCAACGCCCCCGCCGTCATTGGCTTCATTGCCGTCCGCTTCCTCGGTGCCGCCAATCGTTCCGTCTGACATTGTGACGGTTCCGGTTTGTATATAAAGGCCGCCTCCGTTGTTTTTTGCCTTGTTGGCCCGTATCTTTCCGCCTGTTATTAAAAGAGTTGGGGCCGTTCCGCTCTCTTTATATTGATACACGCCGCCGCCAGAATAATTATCGGCAATGTTGCAAGAGACTTCTCCGCTTCCAATCTTTAGGATTCCCTCGTTGGCTATGCCGCCGCCGTCCTGCATGGAATAGTTTCCGATGACACCGTAACCTTCGGCCAGCTTGCAAGCGTCGGTGGCGTTTCCGTCCTCGTCGCAGCCTATGAACGTTGAGCCAAGGTTTATAATGCCGCCGCCGTAGCTTACGTCGCGTATGTTGCCGCCGGCGGCCAGACAGGCATCTTCGCTTGCAGGAGCGCTTGAAACTTTGTTTCCAATCAAAGATCTTCCGCGCATAAAGAGCTTGGCGTGGGGAGCCACGCCAACACCGCCAGCGGTACCCACATTGGCCGAGCCTTTGTTTTTGGTTATCCAAGCTCCGTCAGAAAGGGTCAAGATTCCTTTGTTTACGGTAATGCCTCCGCCGTACACGGGTGTGGATTCGGTGGAGTTTGACGAAGCGTTTCCGCCTGTAATTATTAAATTTTCTATCGTTATTGGAACGGTGTCGCCGTCGCTTGAGGGAGCGTTAATCGTGAGCGCGACTCCCGCTCCTTTAGCGTCAATCGCGTCAGTGGGGCTTTCGTTTATGGTGTGGCTGGCGGCTCCTTTTATGGTGAGCGCCGCGCACATGCTTTTTGTAAAGCTAGACGGAATATTTTGTCCTTCTTCAAGAGTTCCGTCAACGAAAATCGTTTCCTTGTCGCCGCCAGAAAGCCGCGTCACGGCGTAGCCAAGGGTTCTAAAGGGGCTTTGTTTTGTGCCGGGGCAGTTGGGGTCGTCGTCAACGCCGCTAGACGAAACATAGTAAGGCGCCGTAATCTTGGCGATCTTTTTGTCGTTTCCGCCAAAGCTTAAGTTTACGCCGCTTGCCGAAGCCTTAAAAAAGTTTTCGCACGAGGAAATGTCTACAAGTCCTGAATCGTCGGCCGCCTTGACAACGGTTTTTTTTCGGCGCCATTCGACGGCCGTGACCGCGATTTTTTCAGAATCCTTCGAAGGGGCGTTGACAAGCGCTCCGCTGATTTGTATGACGGAATAGTTTCCGTCGCCGTCGAGCGTAAGGTAAACGTCGTTCTTTGCCTCGGCTCCGCCAGCGATTTTCGCAGAGCCGCTTATTTTTAGGTTGGCGCCGGATTCAACATAGACGGCTCCGCCTTGGCTGGCGGTGTTGGCTTTTATTTCTCCGCCTTTCATCAAGACCGTTCCGCTTGCCGCCAGATTAAGTCCGCCGCCCTTCTCCGCGCTGTTGCCTGTGACAAGCGTTCCGCTTTCTATCGTAAGCTTTGAGCCCGCGTTGGCGCAAATTCCTCCGCCAAGAGCGCCGCCGCCGCCTGTGATTTTTATGTTCTTTAGCGTGACTGGAACGGACGAACCGATCGTCAAAACGGAAGCCGTTCCGTCGCCCTTAAGGCTGTCGCTTGCGTTTCCCGCAAGGCCTTGTATCGTGATGGACTTGGCGTTTGCGCTTGTCGTTATGTCGGCGTCGATGGTTGAGTTTCCGCTGATTTCGCCGGAGACGAATATTTGAAAGTCCTTGTCCTTGTTGCCAAGCGACTTGATTTTCTTAAAGGCCGCGTCCAAAGAATTGAGCGGGCTGTAGGCGCCGCCTTTGTTTGTGGCGCTCGCGGTCACGCCTTGCGCGACAAGGTCGGCGGGAACGCCTACGTAAATGCAGCCGCTTTCCCTGCTCTTTATCAAGTCGTTTCCCACATTGAACTCAACGTCGGCGCCGGGGTCGGACTGAGAGATGGCGCCCTCGCCGCTTTCAAGCGTCCAAGCGTTGGTCGGCATTCCGTTCATTACAGTGACGGTTTGAACGCTTTCGTAAAGCGAAATATTGTTGGCGTCTTTAAACGAAAGGACGATGTTGTAGTTTCCGCTGGGAACGCCTGACGCGCTCGAGGCGTCTCCCGCGCTGATTGTCACGGGGCTTGGCTTGCCTTCCGGCGGAGTCAAGGTCAAGGCGGAAATGCCGTAGTCCTTTTCCCAGCGCGCCTCAACCTTGTTTACTGGGGTGGAAAATTTGACGGTCAGGCTTACGCTTCCGCTTCCCTCTTGCGCGGGAAGCAGCTCAAAGTTGTGCTTTAAGACGCTGTCTTCAACAGTGACTTGCTTTGAGTAAGTGTCCTGCAAGACAACCTTGCTGTCGGATTTTTTGCGGACGCCGCAAACGATGTCCCAAGTTTTTCCGACGGACAGGGCCATCTCAAAGTCGCTTGAAACTTCAGACTCAAATCTTCCGTTTACAACCGTTCCGTCTTCGCGGGCGGTGGCAGTGGCAAAAAATTCCAAGTCGCCGCCCTCTTCCACCGTAACGTTTGGACTGGCGGATCTTGCAACGCCGTCCAAATCGCCGCCTTCGATCGCGGAGGCCGCGGGGCTTTGCGAGAACAAACCGTCCACCGCCTTTGCGTAGGACGCGGGCATCGCGCCCGCCGCTTGGACGCTGCCCTTAAATGTAATGTATTGGATTTCTTGGGCGGCTTCCGTTCCGCCAGCGGGAACTGTCGTGGCCGGAGCCGCGGGAGAAGAAGGAGCCGCCTGCTGGGTTTGCGCGGGCGGAGTGTAGGAGTCGTCCGCGGAGTTGGGGCAAGAAGTTGCCAAAAGAGAAAACGCCGCAAAAAAGCACAGCGCCAAAAAACCGTTTAAAGAATTTTTTTTCATAGTCTCCCCGCTTGACAGCCGTTCAGTCCAAAGCAAAGAATACAATATATTGTATAATTATAGCGCGGAATCGTCCAAAAATCAAGATTCCGCTTTTCTACTTGACATTTTTACAAAATATGTCATAATACAAAGAGCGCCAAAAAAAGCGCGATTTGTGAGGTTCATTATGGAATACAATGTTGAAAAACAGCACGCAAAAGGAAAGCTTCACGCGATTGAGCGCATCAACGCCCTTTGCGACAAAGACACATTCAAGGAAATTTATTCTGGAGTCAGGCACAACTGCTCCAGCTTTGGCATGGAAAAGAAAGACATTCCATACGACGGCGTAATCACAGGCTTCGGAAAAATCAACGGCCGCAAGGTGGCCGTTTACGCCCAGGACTTTACGGTTCAGGGCGGCTCTCTTGGCCTTATGCACGGAGAGAAAATCGCGGAAATAATCGACTTGGCCATCAAGGCCCGCTGCCCTGTCATCGGAATCAACGATTCGGGCGGAGCGAGAATTCAGGAAGGCGTTGACGCGCTTTGCGGCTACGGCGACTTGTTCTACCAAAACGTCCGCGCTTCGGGAAGCGTTCCGCAGATTTCTATCGTGGCCGGCCCTTGCGCGGGCGGAGCGGTATACTCGCCCGGACTCACCGACTTTATCTTTGCCGTTGACAAAATCAGCCAGCTTTTCATCACAGGCCCCAAGGTCGTAAAGAGCGTAATGTTCATGGACATCAGCGCCGAGGACTTGGGCGGAGCGGCGATCCACTCGCAAAAGTCAGGCGTGGCCCACTTTAGGGCGGAGGACGAAAAGACTTGCTACGAACAAGTCCGCAAGTTGCTTGACTACATTCCCCACTACTACGGAGACGAAATCGTTCAGGCCGCCAAGTTCCATTACGACGAGCGCAAAAAGGAAAAGGACATCGAAACAATCTTGCCCGAAAACCCCCGCGCCGGCTACGACATCCGAAAGGTTATCGAAGACGTAACAGACGACGACAGCTTCTTTGAAGTTTCAAAAGAGTTCGCGATCAACTGCGTGGTGGGCTTTGCCAAAGTGGAAGGCCGCTCTGTCGGAATCATCGCCAACAACCCCAGCGGAATCGGCGGAGTCCTTGACTGCGACGCGTCCGACAAAATCGCGCGCCACGTGCGCTACTGCGACTCATTCAACATTCCGCTTTTGACCTTTGTTGACGTTCCCGGCTTTATCCCCGGACCGCAAGAAGAGCAAAAGGGAATCATCCGCCACGGAGCCAAGGTCATCTACGCCTACTCCGAGGCCAGCGTTCCCAAAATCACCGTCATCACGCGCAAAGCCTACGGCGGAGCCTACATCGCGATGTGCTCAAAGCACTTGGGAGCGGACTTTGTCTACGCTTGGCCCAAGGCCGAGATCGCCGTTATGGGAGCGGAAGGCGCGATTGGAATTTTGTACGCCAAGGAATTGGCCGATCCGTCAAAGGCGGCCGAGGTTGCCCAAAAGAGCGAGGAATACAAGACAGAAATTATGACTCCAAAAATCGCGGCCAAGCGCGGCTACGTAAGCGAAGTCATCGAGCCCAAAGAGACTAGAGCCCGAGTCGCGTCAAGCCTTGAGTTCTTGCTTGAAAAGAAGGCCTTTGACACCGTTTGCAAAAAACACGGCAACACGCCTCTTTGATATTTACCGCGCCTTAGTTCGCGAGCAACACGTAAAGCGAGTTGTCCGCGCGGAAGTATTTTTCATACGCGCTTGTCACGTCTTGGACTGTGGCGGCGCGTATTTTTTTTGGCCGGTCAACAAAGGCCGCCGCGTTGTTTTTGTAGACAAGGCCCGAAGCGATTTGGTCCAGCGTGGCGCCGGCGTTGTGGGAGGCGCCGATGACTCGTGAAACGTAAATGTTTTTGTAAACGTCAAGAATTGGTTCCAGTTCGCTGTAGTCAGGGAACATCGCCAAGGCCGCCGACAAACTTTCTTTGTAATTCTCGTCTTGCTTTCGGCCGCCAAAAATCATAAGAGCCGCGCTTTGCTTTGCGTTAAGCACAGCGGTTCCGGCGTAGGACGCGATTTTTTTTGCCTCAACCAACTCCCGGCGCAAAACGGAGTCCAAGGCCAGGCTTGCAAGCGCAAAGGCCTCGTAGTCATCGTCCGAACGGCTTGGGGCGGCGACGCAAAGCGCGGCGCAGTAATCGCCTGCCGCAAAGTCTGACTTGATGGACAAATCTTTTTTGCCGGGAAGGTTCAAGGCCGGAACGCTTGGCGCTTTCCAAGCCGCGCGCTCCATATTTCCAAAAAGGCTTTCCAACTTTTCAAGCAAGGCGGACGAGCGCTCGTCAAACAAGGCCGCGGCGTCTTTCTTTTGGCGCTTGCCTTTTGTTCCGTCTTGCTCCTTGTAAGAAAAATCTCCGGCGGCCAAAATTTTCATGCGCGCGGGATTTAAAAGCGCGGCCAAGTTTTTTTCTATGTCGTATTCGGAAATGCGGCTTGTCCTTTTGTGAAAGGGACCCTCCAAGTACGGGCTTCCCGAATAGATTTGCCTTTTTACGCTTTCCAAAAGTTCGTAGCGCAGGCTTTCGCTTTTGTCAAAGGCTTCGGCTGAGGCCGCGGCTTCTTTTTTCAAGTAGTCTTGGTGGCTGTAGTCCGGCGAAAGGAGCGACGAGGCGAACGCGTCAAGGCTTGAAAAGAAATCCGATGCGGCGGAGTTAAAGCCGCAGTAGCTGTAGTCGGAGGAACAATTCCAAACAGGAAAATACAAGCCGCGCGCCGAAAGCTCCTTTATTCCAGGATTGCATTCCGAAAGCAGGCCAAAAGTCAATTGGTCAAGGCCGGCCTTGTTCCTTGGGCAGACGGAAGCTCCGCCCAAAAACAAAATTCTAATCTCAATGTTTTTTTCAAAGGGAATGTTTTTTATGACGACAGGAATGCCGTTAGAAAGCTCCGCTTCCTTAAAGAGCGGAAGGTTCTCCTCTGCAAAATGGCTGTCGTCCCGCTCCTTGCGTCCCGTTCCCGACGCGCAAGAAAAAAGGGAGGCCGCGCAAAAAAACGAAAGCGCCAAAACGCCGAGCCAAAAAAATCGCAGAATAAACGGCCGCCTCAAATTCTTCCCCCAGCCTACAAGTCGATTTCCATCAAAAGCGGAGCGTGGTCGGGCCGCGCGCCGGAATCCATAATCTCGGAGCGGCTTACTTTGTCCGCGATCCGCTGGCTTGTCAAAAAGTAGTCGATGCGCCAGCCTGAGTTGTTGGCCTTTGCGGTCGTTATTCGCTGCGACCACCATGAGTAGGCGCCCTTGACGTCTCCGTGAACTTTTCTAAACGTGTCCACAAAGCCGCGGCCCAAAAGTTCGGTAAAGTCCGCGCGCTCCTCGTCGGTAAAACCCGCCGAAAAATGGTTTGAGTCCGGGTTGGCCAAGTCGATTTCGGCGTGGGCCACGTTAAAGTCGCCGCAAGCGATGACGGGCTTTTTTGCGTCCAAGCCGCTAAGGTAGTCGGCGTATTTTTTGTCCCACTCTTGGCGCTCGGAAAGGCGCTTTAGGCCGTCGCCGCTATTGGGCGTGTAGACTTGGACAAAGTAAAAGTTTGGGGCTTCAAGCGTGATTAGGCGGCCCTCGCTGTCCATCGTGTCAGGAGCGCCGATTTTTGGAAAGCAGGCGGCGGGCGCCAAGCCCTTTTTGTAAAAGCTGATTGTTCCCGCGTAGCCTTTTTTTGCCGGCGGAACGGAGGAAACATAGACATAGTCGTAGTCGGGAAAATATTTTTGGAGAGCCGCTTTGTGGGCGGGCAAAAGCCCCGCCTCGCCAAGCTTTGTCTCTTGAATGGCTATAAAGTCGGGCTTTTGCGCCGCTATTTTTTCTATAACCTTGCGCGACTGGTCCGAGCGGGGCGAAGTTCCCGTAAGCGCCGCGTTGAGCGAATCTATGTTCCAAGAAATGAATTTCATGTTTTTAGTATAACGGAAAAGCTGCGAAAATGCAATAAAACAAAAAAACAACAAAAACAACAAAAAACGCGGCTCCCAGTTGCGGCTGCGTCTGATCGGCGCCGCTAGCTAGCGTCGCTACTCGCTGTTTGCGTTTGTAACTATTGAACTTCGCCGCTTGCGCGGCTACGCAAACAGAGAGTCGCCGCCAGCCGCCCCGCGCCTTCGCGCCGCTTTTTAACAATATTTTTTACATTTTCGTTGTAACTTTTTAACGGAAGGGCGGTTTATTTAGTGAACGCGACGCAAAAACGGCGCGCTCACGCGGCCCAAAAAGGCCGCATCCTCCTCTCCTTTTTTTTACCGTTTCGTTCGTTGAGCGAAACGGTTTTTTTTATTGGTTCAATGCCGAAACGACCGCCGCAATACCGGCGCGGCCGACGTTGCTGGAGCGGCCTACGCCCCAAACCTGAGTTCCGTCCTCTTTGGTGATTTGGACGTAGCCCATGGCCTTGGCGTCGTTTCCGCTTCCGATGCTGTGCTCGTGGAAGCTGGTGATGTTGAACTTGGGCGCGGGCGTTTGCTTCATCGCGTTGACAAAGGCGTCAAGCGGACCGTTTCCTTGGGCGCTGATCTTGTACTTTTGGCCCTGGTAAACGACGTCGGCGTTGCACAAAACGCGCTCCTCCGCCTCGGCGCCGGTGGGTCCTTCCAAGTGGGTTTCGACCAGCTCCTCGATTTTGAGCGGGCTTGTAAGGCCGATCCATTTCTTTTCAAAGATTTCCTTAATCTCTTGGGGCTTAAGCTCGCGCTGGGCCTTGTCGGCTGCGTCCTTGACTGCCGCTCCGATAACCGGATGCATCGCCTTGGGCGGCTGGATTCCAAAGTCGCTTTCCAAGATAAAGGCCGCGCCGCCCTTTCCGCTCTGCGAATTGATGCGGATGATTCCTTCGTACTGGCGGCCGATGTCGTGCGGGTCGATCGGCAAATACGGAACGTCCCAAACGGCGTTGTCGGCCATCGACGCGCGGGCGGCCATTCCCTTGCGGATAGCGTCTTGGTGGCTTCCGCTAAAGGCTGTGTAAACAAGCTCGCCGGAGTAAGGCGTGCGCGGATGGATTTCCATGTCGGTAAGGCGCTTGTAGGCTTCTGCCAAGGCGGGAATGTTGGTCAAATCCAATTGCGGGTCAACTCCGTGGCTGTACATGTTGAGCGCCACGACAACGACGTCAAGGTTTCCTGTGCGCTCGCCGTTTCCAAAAAGCGTTCCTTCAACGCGGTCCGCTCCGGCAAGCAAGCCCAGCTCGCAAGTGGCCACGCCTTCGCCGCGGTCGTTGTGGGGGTGCAAGCTTACGATGACGTTTTCGCGGCCGCTGATGTTCTTGCAAAAATATTCGATTTGGTCGGCGAATGTGTTTGGAAGAGCGCACTCAACCGTCGTGGGAAGGTTGATGATGATTTTGTTGTCGGGCGTCGGGCCCCACTCGTTCTTGACGGCTTCGCAAACTTCCACGGCGTATTCGATTTCGGTGTTGCTAAAGCTTTCGGGCGAGTACTCAAGCTGAATCTTGATTCCGTCGGCGTACTTCATGCAGTCTTTGATGCACTTTACACCGTCAATCGCAATCTGCTTGATTTCTTCCTTGCTCTTGTTGAACGTGTACTTGCGCTGGGCCGGAGACGTTGAGTTGTAAATGTGGAAGATCGCCTTGGGAAGCCCCTTGATGGCCTCAAAGGTTTTCTTTACCAAGTGCTCGCGCGCCTGGCACAAAACTTGTATCGTAACATCGTCGGGAACGCGATTTTCTTCGATAAGGCGGCGCATGAAATTAAATTCTGTGTCGCTGGAAGAAGGAAAGCCGACTTCGATTTCTTTAAATCCAACCTTAACAAGCAAGTCAAAAAATTCAAGCTTTTGCTCGATTCCCATCGGGTTGATCAACGCTTGGTTTCCGTCGCGCAAGTCAACCGAGCACCAAATCGGAGCCTTGGTGATCGCCGCGTCCGGCCACTTTCTGTCTTTAATGTTCACTTTTGGATAGGGAACATACTTGCCTTTTGAATCCATATTTTTACTCCTTAAAATAATGACAAAATAATAAAAAAGGACTGGCGCCAAAGCGTCAGTCCTGTAAATGCAAATTAACTTTACAGCGCCTTCAGCTTTGGCAATCAGAGAAATTTCGCAATAGTAGCAATAGCAAAAGCGCTGTCTTTTTCATAAGTTAAAACCTCGGTTTTCTGGGCGCGCGCTCTTCGGCGACATTGACGCGAATGCGGCGGCCTTCAAATTCCTTTCCGTTCCATTCTTCGATTGCCTTGTCGGCGGCGGCCTCGTCAGCCAACTCCACAAAGCCAAAGCCTTTTGACTGGCCTGTAGCACGGTCTTTAATCACGACCGCGGAAACCACTTCTCCAAACTGAGCGAACAAGCCGTTCAGCGACTCTTCTGTTGTAGAATAACTTAAGTTTCCTACGTAAAGCTTTTTAGCCATTCAATGCCTTCTTGTTTGAATAATAGCGCTAAAAGAAAAATTATGCAATAGCGCCAAAAGCGCCCCGCCTCTAACGGCCCTTCTTTTCGGGATTGGCTTCGTAATAGCGCTTTTTGTCCTCGTACATATTTTCGTCGGCGTGGCGAAGGGCGACGCGAACATTCTTTTTGTCTGCCTCGACGCTTCCGCCAAGGGCAAAGCTTACGTCGTGCTTTGCGGCCGCATCCCTTACGCTTTGGATTTTTTGATTGAGTTGCGCTTCGTCAACGCCTTCGACGATAATCGAAAACTCGTCTCCGCCCGCCCTGAATATTTGGTTTTCGTCAAACACGTCGCGCAAGGCTGCGGCCGCGTTTTTCAAGAGAGCGTCGCCCGCGTTATGGCCTTGCTGGTCGTTTGTGCTTTTGAGTCCGTTCAAGTCTGCGAAAACAACTCCGACCGAATTGGCGCTTCCCTCGACTCCTTCGCTAAGCTTGTCGACATAGTTGTTCATCTCGTTGCGGTTGAGAACGCCGGTGAGCATGTCCTTTGAGCTCAAAATCTTGAGCTTGTCCAAAAGCAAGTGGCTTCCAAGCTCCGAACCAAGGATGAAAGTTGTAAGCTCCAAAGTTTCCTTAATCTTTACGGCGTTGCCCGCGTTAAAGTTGAGCGCCCAAATGTAGCCCAACAATTGGTTTTGCGACTTTAGGGGGAACAAAACGATTCTACTGACACCCGCTCCCTTTAAAGACTCGAACCAACGGGGACTGCGCTCGCGGACAACGTCCATGTCCTGCTCGTTCTTTACGATAACACAATTGCTTCCGGCGATAACGTTTTCCCACTCTTGGACGATGGAATAGAACTCATCGTCAACGTATTCGTTCATTGACTTGAGGCCGCTTCCTTCCTGAATGGACTCGCACAAAACGGCGCAAGATTTATTGTAGTCGTCTATAGTCAGAATGCAGCAGTGCTGGGCCTCGCAAATGCCGCGAATGTCTTCGACAACATCTGTCATAGCCTTCTTAAAGTTTGTCGCTCCCCTAATCTTGATACAAGCTTCCAGCACAATGCTGGCCATGTCGCTGGAGATGTTAGAAAGGCGCTGGGAGTCGGCCTTGAAATTTATTTCCATAACGTAAACGCAATGGCACACGTTCCCGATGTCAGGCTCAATCGGCAAAAACGTCATGTTAAACCAAACCGGGAAGCGGTCCGGATGCGCGTATGAATGAAGGCATTTTTTGTTTACGGCGGAACGGTAGCAAAAGTCTTCAAAGTTAAGGTCGCGCGGAAGATATGTCGTGTATTCGGCATTGGGAGTGAATTTGTCGGTCAGCATCTCCGTTCCGGGAGCCGGCTTTTCTATCGAATCGATGTAAGCCTGGTTTCCGGTGACAATCCTGATTTTTCCGGCGCGGCCCCCTTCCAGTTTTTCAACCGAAACGATGCAGGCCATGGCGCCGATTCCGTCAACTACCTTCTGAAAATCTTGCATCCATCTCCCCTGTCTTTTGTCTAGTCCAAATCAGAAAGCGAATATATCTTTCCTTTTTGAATTTTACCACATTTTAGGGCGTTGTCAAGGGAAACAAGAGCCCTTACCGCTCCGATGGCAAAGCCTTGCCTGCCCCGGGCTCGGTGGGTTATTTCTATCGTGTCGGCCGGGCTGTCAAAGAAGACTGTGTGCGTTCCGGGAATCGATCCGCATCTTGTTGAGGAAACGTGCAATTCCGAAGCGTCCGGCTTTTGGTGGAAGGCGTCAACGACCATCTTTGTCTTGTTGGGGTTGTTGGCCATAACGCGGCGCGCGATTTCCAAGGCCGTTCCGCTTGGGCTGTCGGCCTTTTGATTGTGGTGGGCTTCCCAGAGCGCCGTGTCGTATTCAGAATAAGGAAGCAAAATCTTCACCGCTTCCTCTACGATTTTATAGAACATGTTTACGCCGGTCGAAAAGTTTGACGAGCGGACAAGGGTTCCGCCTGTCGAGGCGCAAAGGTCGCCGATTTCCTTTTCGGCGTCCGCCCAGCCGGTCGTTCCGACAACAAGGGGAAGTCCCAAGGGAACAAGCGCCTTGAGGTTTTGGACTACCGCGCTCGGATGGGTGAACTCGATCACGCCCTGGGCGCCGCTGGACTTTACCGCGCGGACAATGTCGTCGGCGTTGGCATTCTTGACGTCGGCGTCGGCGGCGAAAGAGTCGACCGTCACGCAAACTTCATGGCCAAGCTCAAGAGCCGCGTCCTTTATCATGTGTCCCATTTTTCCAAAACCAACCAAAGCGATTTTCATGTCATGCTCCTAAAACTAATCTTTACCCTACTCGAAATACGCCGCGTGCAAGGCCTTTACGGCTTGGTCGCGCTGGGCGTCGTCAACGATCATGCTTATGTTGACCTTTGACGCGGCCTGGCTTATCATTTGCGGATTGATTTTTTCTTTTGCCAGCGCCACAAGGCCTGTGGACAAAACGTCGGCCGACTTTGTGGCGTCGCAAATCACGGTCACGATGGCCTTTCCGGGACGCGCCTGCACTTGCGCGACGCGGCGGAGGTCTTCCAGCAAGCCGGTAAGATCAGCCTTTGTGTTGACCGTAAGCGAAACGCTTACTTCGCTTGTCGCGATTACGTCAATCGAAACGTTCCACTTTAAGAACTGGTTGAAGATGTGCGCCAAAAAGCCCGCCGCGCCAAGCATGCCCGCGCTTGTGATGTCGATAAGGGTAACGCCCTTGACCGCCGTTATCGCGCAAACCTTGGGAACCTCGCCGCTGTGCTTTTGCACGATGATCGAGCCGGGGCTTTGAATGTTGTATGAATTCTTTACACGGACAGGAACGCCGGCCTTAAGGCAGGGAACCATAGAGCGCGGGTGCAAGACTTGCGCTCCGAACATCGCGAGTTCCTGGGCCTCTTCGTATGTCACTTCGGGAACCGTACGCGCGGCCGAGCACAAGCGGGGGTCGCTTGTCATGATGCCGTCAACGTCCTTCCATGTCTGGATCTCCTCGGCCTTCATCGCGCTTCCGATAATCGTCGCGGTAAGGTCGGAGCCGCCGCGGCCAAGAGTCGTGATGTCGCCCTTTTTGTCTTTTGAGATGAAGCCTGTTACGATCGGGATTTCCTTTGCGGAGCCGTTGGCGTATGAGTTAAGCTCAAGCGGAATGTTTTTCCAAACTTCGTCCAAAAGCTCGGCGGCCATAAAGTTTGAGTCGCTTACGATTCCCAAATCCCAGGCGTCAAAAAAACGGGCCGGAGTCTTTTGCGACTTTAGGTAGGCCGCCATCATGCGGACGCTGAGGCGCTCGCCAAACGAAACCAAATAGTCGCGGGTGCGCTTGGTAAGTTCCTTTATCATCGAAATGCCTGTGAGCAATTGCTTGAGCTCGTCCAAAAGCGGCTCAAAGGGAGAAAAGTCGATTCCCAATTCGGCGGCGGAATCGCGGTGAAGCTTTTCCACTCCGCTTATGTCAACGTTTCCCGCAAGCGCCGCGTCGGCGGCGTCCAACAAGTGGTCTGTAGTGTCGCCCATCGCGCTAAGGACGACGACGGGCTTTTTATCTTTGTATGCCTGAATTATTGAAGCCACATGCTTAATGCGCTCCGCGTTGGCGACAGATGAGCCGCCGAATTTCATTACTATCATAGTCTTGCCGTTATTGTTTTACAAATTGAGTGAGGCCGTTGCCGGCGGTCGCTTTGTTGGGATCGTTTTCGTCAATCACAAAATCTTCCTCGCCGCCAATTGTTCCTTTTGCGATTTTAGCAGTCCTAGGAGCTACAAATATATATGCGGTTGTCTCAGTGATACCGGTGGAATTATATGTTCGGGTCACCTTATTGTCAGACGCGGCGAATTTGTACAACATGTCCACTTCTCCGCCGGAATTAACGCACTTCCAAGTGGTTCCGGAAAAGATTGTCTTAGGACCGTCTCCGCCGCCAGAATCACTGGAATTAGAGCATCCAACAAATGCAAAAGCCGCCAATAGCGCCAACAAAAGCGCCGTCGCCTTAAAAGCTTTTTTCATATAATTCCTCCAAATTATTGCACGCGAGATAAAGTGACTACTGCTTGGTAAACTCATTATCAATACCAGTAAACTTCATCTTGTTTTTTGAAGCGTTTATTTTTAGATTGCCATTAGAGACAGCAGTATTTACTTCGTTGGATGTAAGATTCTTAGAGCCTACCAGTTTTTTTTGAGAGGTTTCATCAGTCACAGTGAATCCTTGACTCTCCATAACTGTGGTTACTGCAGGCTTCAATAGCGCAAATTCCGAAGCAGAGAAACCTGAATAGTCAACTTCCATCTTAAACTGAGCGGAATAATCAGAGCTAAAAATTAGTTTATATACATAACCAACGCCATTGTTAGTGCCTGTAGATTTCCATGTGCCGACCAAATCGGCCTTGTTAGTTACAGCATGCCATTCCGAAGAGCTGCCAGAACCCCAACTCTCGGCCGTTGAAGAAAGAGAATCGCTTGGACTTTTGCAAGAAACTAACGCCATGGCTAGAACAGCCGCCAAAACAACCAACACTTTTTTCATATTTTCCTCCTTATAATTCCGCGCTCTGGCGGAAATTAAACTATTTTATTTCGACCACCCATCCGTCGGGAGCCTTTTCGGTTCCCATTTGGATGCCGGTCAAAGTGTCGCGGAGCTTTTGCATCACTGGGCCGCATTTTTCCATTCCGCTGGGGAGCATGATCTTTTTGTCGTGGTCGTCGATTTCGCCGATTGGAGAAATGACGGCGGCCGTCCCGCAGAGACCCGCTTCCACAAAATTTGGCAATTCCGCCTTGTCAATCTTGCGCTCCTCCACTTCAAGCTTCAAGTATTCCTTGGCCACGTGAATCAAAGAGCGGCGCGTGATTGAAGGCAAAATTGAATTTGACTTCGGCGTTACAAGCTTTCCGTCCTTTGTTACAAAGAGAACGTTGGCGCCGCCTGTCTCCTCGATGTATGTGTGCGTGGCCGGGTCCGTGTAGAGGTTCTCGGCGTAGCCGCATTTGTGCGCGTCGACGATGTTGTGAAGGCTCATCGCGTAGTTGAGGCCGGCCTTGATGTCGCCTGTTCCGTGGGGAGCGGCGCGGTCAAGGTCAGAGATGCGGATCTTTATCGGCTTGACTCCGCCCTTAAAGTAAGGTCCTACAGGAGTCACCAAAATGCGGAACTGGTATTCGTCGGCGGGCTTTACGCCAATGACGGCGTTGCTTCCGAACATGTACGGGCGGATGTAAAGGGTGGCTCCGCTTCCGTAGGGAGGAACCCATTCAATGTTGGCCTTTACTGTCTCGATTACGGCCTGAACAAAGCGGTCTTCCGGGAAAACCGGCATCTCAAGGCGGCGGCAGCTGTCGGCCATGCGGCTTGCGTTTAGGTCGGGGCGGAACGTTACGATTTTTCCGTCGGCGGTTGTGTAGGCCTTTAGGCCTTCAAAGCAAGTCTGCGCGTACTGCAAGACGCCCGCGCATTCGCTGATTGTAACAGAGTGGTCGCTTGTGAGCGTTCCCTCGTCCCACTTTCCGTCCTTAAAATTGGCGACGAAACTTTTTGAAGTTTCCATGTAACCAAAAGGCAAATTGCCCCAATCGATATCTTTTGCCATAGCTTTACCTCGATGAAAAAATTATAGTATTTATTAAGAAATGTTGCAAGAGCACGGCGGCATAGAGGATATAGGAAAACTTGCTATGCAAGTTCATTTTCCACTTCTTCTGTTTCACTATCTTCTATATCTTTCTTGATTTGATATAAAGTCTTTCCATTGTATTCAAAGAAAGAGGAACCTTGCACCGACTTCCAATCATAGCCCAATTCCCGCAAGAGTTTGTCAGCAAGCCCTGACAAAGAATAGACTTCTCCCTGATACTCCACTCTATCATCTGGAACAACCTTGCACTTTATATCTTCATTTCGCGTAAAGGTAAGCTCTGTTCCAACATCTATTCCAATCGAATCAAATGAGAATCGCTTTCCCGTACGTCTCGTAGCGACAGTCTTATCTTCTACTTCGCCGCCTGTATCATCAATCATTTTATTTGCAAGCTTTATCTCTTTATCACCTGAAATCTTCAGGGCGGAAACAGCCCTTTCTGGATCCATCTTAAAAAACTCTCGATTTTCTCTTACTCTAAATGAAGAAAAAGTGTCATGCGCAAGTTTTTCTATTTCTTTATATCTCTTGCTTTCAATAGCAAAATAAAATCTAAAAGGAAGCGGAAGAGATGTGTTGTCCAAGCTTTTAATTCTTGCCTCAACAGAATCCTCTGTAATGCCTATTTTTATTATTCCCGGCATAGCGTCATTTGTCAGTATATAAACAATTCCCATTTTTCATTCCTTTGTAACATAATCTATTTCATCTTCTATTCGCTTCAAAACGCTGTTAGGAAGTTTTGAGAGTTTTTCCTTGAATCGCATTTTGTCAACGACGATAATCTGATGAACTAAGGCGACAGAATCTTTTGAAAGATTTGATTCGCTTTTTGGAATGAACACATTCCCCTTTAGCTCCGCATTGACAGTATTCGATGTAAGCGGAACAACAACCTTTGTGTTCAGGCCGTTAAGGTTATCCTTGTCCGCCTGAATTATGACAACAGGCCTAAGCATTCCCGGCTCGCTGCCAAAAGGAATGCCAAAATCGAGCATATATACATCACCACGAGTCATTCTTCACGCTCTCCCAAACGGTCTCAAGACCGGCCACGCGCATTTTCTGCAAAGATTGTTCTTCGGAATATTCATTAGCCAAAAGGGATGTTTTTTTATTAATATTGTTCGCCACAAAATTGAGCAGGCGTATTTGTTCCGCCAAAGAGAAAGCCAAAACTTGATTTTCAACTAATTCAAGAGCCTCTGACACCTTTTGCCTCCTATCAATATTATAGCATATTTTTGAAAAAAAATCATCAAAAAACAAAAAATCCGCCGCCCGCTCGCCTTGAGGCAAACAGAACGGCGGACATTGCGAAAAAAAGTCGCAAAAAAAAAACGCGCGTCTTTACGAAACCTTTTCTTCCCTCTGCTTCCTTTCCCACAAGACCCGCGCCAAATACATGAAGGGCGTGTCGAGCAAGCTGGTGGCGATGTAAATCACGTAGCAAGAAATTGTGACGGAAATAAGCGTGGGCGTGTCGAAGAGGCCGGCGAAAGCGAGGACGTTGAAAACGGTGATGTTGACCGCTTGGCTTACGAGGGTGGAACCATTGTTTCGCAGCCACAAAAAGCCGCGCTTGTTTCCGCATAATTTTTCTGACAGGCGCCACCAATAATCGTAAAGGTTGATGTCCAAAAATTCGCTTACGGCAAAGCCGACAAAGCTTGCGGCGACGATGCGGGGCGTGTTGGCAAAAAGGTTCTTGAGGGACTCAAAGGCAAAGTCGTTGGGCGACGGCGTGTAAAAGCGCCATATCATCGAAAAGAAAATGAAGGCGACGCTGGAGATGATTCCCAAAAGGACTCCCCTGCGGGCTTCTTTTTTTCCGTAGAACTCGCTCAAAAAGTCCGTGGCCAAAAAGGTCGTCGCAAAGAGCGTATTGCCGAGCGTTTGTTCCATGCCAAAGGCGTTGACCAACACCGGCACTTCGACATTGGCAAGAATCGTGCAAATTGCGATCCAGGCAAAGATTCCGCCCTTGTTAAAAAAGCGGAACATCACAAGCAGGACGCCGAACGCAAACAAGAGCGACGCGACCAAAAGAATTTCATTTGTCATTTCTGACACCTCCTAGTATTTTTTTTACGTCTGGATGGATTTTCGAACAGACGGATTTAACAAATCATTTGGCGCAATTGCGGCGCCTTGATTGCCAGCGCTCGCAAGAGCGCAGTTGAATCGCTTCCTATAGCAAAATGGAGCGCAGCGACATACCGTTCCTAGTATTTTTTTTACGTCTGGATGGATTTTCGAACAGACGGTTTTAAACAACAATTACTTCGCGCAAATCTTTAGGACGCGCGCGTTTTGGCTTTTGAAGACAAGCTCCTCGCCAGCGGGAAGCGCGAATATGTCCTCGGCCGTGAAGTCTTGGGCTTGCGCGCCGGCCGCCCCATTTTGGCCTTGCAAACAGTCAACGCTTCCGCTTCCTTCCAAAATATAAAAAAGCTGGACACCGTTTGGGCCTTTTGCGCTGTCGTTTTTGTGACTCCACTCGCCCGCCACCTTTATTTCTTCCAGCGAAAAGTATTCGCACTCAAAGCGGCCGGGGAATGGCGCGATTTTTGCCAAGCCTTCGTTCTTAATGCTGGCCAAGCCCTTTTGGACGTGAATCTCGCGCGGCCGTCCCCAATCGTAGAGGCGGTAGGTAATGTCGCAAGATTGTTGGACTTCCATTAAGCGGAGGCCGCCTCCGATTGCGTGCACCGTTCCCGAAGGAATGAAAACAAAGTCGCCCGCATGGACCTCGACTTGATTCAAGCAAGGCTCAAGCGCGTTTTGGGCAAGGGCCGCCTCAAGCTGGCCGCGATCGGGATTACCATTGAGGCCGTAGACCAACTTTGCGCCGGGCTTTGCGGAAAGAATGTACCAGCACTCGGTTTTGCCTACGTTGCCGGCTCCTTCCAAAAGGGCTGCGGTCTCGTCGTCGGGATGAACCTGAACGCTAAGCCTGTCGTCGGCCTGAATTACCTTTACCAAAAGGGGGTAAGCGCCGCCGCAGCAATCCAAAAATTCTTTTTGAAGTCCGTTGGGGTGCGTCGAGGCTATCCAAAGTTCATAGCCCCACACCTTGTCCATTTTTAGAGAAGAAAGTTTTATCATATTCTTGCCGTTATTTTTCCCAAAGCTTTTCGGGGTAGTAGCCCGAGGCGATTTTTGCGGCGATTTCTTGCTTTACGATTTCGCGGTCTTCGGGATAAGTCATTCCGAACCAGCTTTCCGTCGAGGAGAAGAACTTGATCACGCCCTCGCCTTTTTTGACGATTTGTCCGGCGGCTTCGGGCAAGAGAGCCTCTTGCTTGGGAGTGTAAAGGCCGGACTTCTTAAAGTTTTCCCAGTATTCGTTAAAGCCTTCAAAGGCCTTGGGCGTAAAGCCGAACAAGTTCATGCTGACCCATTCGTCGCCCGTGAGCGGAACTGTCTTGTCGCCAAGGTCGCTGAAAATTTTTCCGCCTTCGCCGTAGTAGATTTTTGTGTTCTCCACGATTCCGTCCAAAAGGCCGTCTTTTACCGAACAAACGCCGCGCGAAACCGAGCCGCTTTTGCTCATCGTCTTTCCAAGAACGTAGCCGACCATCGCGTGGTCAGTGGAATCGTTTGAAATGGAAGAAAGGTATTGGCCAAGCGTCTTGAAGGCTTCGCGGCCGTAGTAGTCGTCGGAGTTGATGACGGCGAAGGGCTCGTGGATTTTTTCCTGCGCGCAAAGGACGGCGTGAACCGTTCCCCAGGGCTTTTGGCGCTCGCTGGTCTTTGCGATTTCGTCGGCGGTCAAAAGGGACTCGCGCGACTGGAAGACGTATTCGGCGTCAAAGTTGGCGGCGATTCTGTCAAACAAGCGGGAGCGGAAATCCGCCTCGATGTCCTTGCGTATGATAAAGACGACTTTTCCAAAGCCGCTCGCCTTTGCGTCGTAGTTGGCAAAGTCCAAAAGGCATTCGCCGTTCTTTCCGACAGCGTCAATCTGCTTTACTCCGCCGTAGCGGCTTCCCATTCCCGCCGCCAAAACTAAAAGTGTTGGTTTCATATTCACTCCTATCAGTACGGCTGAACGCGCGAGTTTAGCTGCGAGCGCGTTTGTTGCCGCTTATGCGGCAATCTTAAACTTGTGGGCTTGCCACCGTTTGTTTTTGCCGCTAAAAAAAAAGCCGCTTCGTTTTACAGAAGCGACTTGTATGCGGAGAAGCCGACTTGAACGGCCACGGCTTTCACCACTAGCACCTCAAGCTAGCGCGTCTACCAATTCCGCCATCCCCGCGTGTGATGGTTAATTTAGCAAAAATTACAAATTGTGTCAACCCCTCGCGGGGTTGTTGCGTAAGTAGAAATTATTGACGTTTGCGCCTTCGGCGCATGGGCATCAAGAGCCTGTCGACATTTGTCATCCATAGTCAAAAACTATAACCCGCAATAGAAACATTTTAATTGAACAAACGCGCGATTTTTGCTAACATACCGCGCATGAGCAACTATAAGACATTTGTTATCGGTTTTCCAAGAATTGGTTCCAAGCGCGAGTTGAAATTCGCCGAGGAAAAATACTTTGCCGGCACAATGGCCGCAAACGACCTTAAGGACACGGCCCAGAGCCTGCGCGCCTACGGCTGGAAAAAGCAGCGCGACGCGGGAATCGACTTGATTCCGTCCAACGACTTTTCTTACTACGACAACATGCTGGACACAGCCGTTATGTTGGGAGCAATACCTGCGCGTTACAAGGCTTTGGGCCTTAACGAGCTGGACACATACTTTGCGATGGCCCACGGCTACCAGGGAACCAAGGGCGACGTAAAGGCCCTTCCGATGAAAAAATGGTTCAACACAAACTACCATTATATCGTTCCGGAGCTTGACGCCGGCGCCAAAATCTCTTTGAACGCCGAAAAAGTTTTGGACGAATTTGCCGAAGCCAAGAATCTTGGCATTCAGACCGTTCCCGCGGTGATCGGCCCCTACACTTTCCTAAAATTCGCCACTTACGCCGACGGAAAAAAGCGCGAGGACTACAAGGCCGACATCGCCGCCGCCTACAAGGCTTTGCTCGACCAAGTTTACGCTTCGGGAGCGGAATGGATTTCAATCGCCGAGCCCGCCTTGGTATTCGACACGGACGCCGACAGCGTCCAATTCTTTGAGGCGCTTTACAAGGAAATCTTGGCCGCCAAAAAAGTCAAGGTGAACTTGCAGACATACTTTGGAGACATCCGCGACAGCTACGACGTTGTCGCAGGCCTTGGCTTTGACGCGATCGGCTTGGACTTTGTCGAAGGAAAGGAAACGCTCAACCTTGTAAAGAAGGGCTTTCCCAAGAACACGATTTTGTTCGCGGGAGTCGTCAAAGGAAAGAACATTTGGCGCAGCGAGTTCTCTAAAGTAGAAGCCTTGCTTAAGGACCTTGAAAGCGCAGTCGCCAAAGAAAACATTTATGTCGGAACGTCTTGCTCGCTCTTGCACGTTCCCTACACTACGGCAAACGAAAGCAAATTGGGAGCGGACGTCTTGCGCCACTTCTCTTTTGCCGAACAGAAGATCCGCGAAATAAAGGAAATCGCCGACGGAGACAAGAACGACGAATTGTTCAAGGAAGCTCGCGTGGCTCCTGACGCCGCCGTTCAGAACGCGGTCAAGAGCCTCAAGGCCGACGACTTTGTCCGAAAGCCCGACTTTGCCGAGCGCGAGAAGATCCAGCATGAAGCCTTTAAGCTTCCCCTCTTCCCCACAACAACAATCGGAAGCTTCCCGCAGACAAAGGAAGTGCGCAAGAACCGCTCCGACTTTAAGAAGGGCTTGATCACAAAGGAACAGTACATCCAGTTCAACAAGGACAAAATCACCGAATGGGTGAAGAAGCAGGAAGAAATCGGCCTTGACGTTTTGGTTCACGGCGAGTTTGAGCGCAACGACATGGTCGAATACTTTGGCGAGCGCTTGGCGGGCTTCTTGTTCACGGAGAACGCTTGGGTTCAGTCTTACGGAAGCCGCTGCGTAAAGCCGCCGGTAATTTGGGGAGACGTTAGCCGCAAGGAAGCGATCACAGTTGAATGGTCAAAGTTCGCCCAGAGCCAGACAAAGAAATGGATGAAGGGCATGCTTACAGGCCCCGTCACAATCCTCAACTGGTCTTTCCCGCGCGAAGACATTCCGATCAAGGAACAAACAATCCAAATCGCCCTTGCCATCCGCGAGGAAGTTTTGGATTTGGAAAAGAACGGAATCAAGATCATCCAGATCGACGAAGCCGCCTTGCGCGAAAAGCTTCCGCTTAGAAAGAGCGACTGGCACAGCGAGTACTTGGATTGGGCGATCCCCGACTTCCGCTTGGTTCACTCAGGCGTAAAGGCCGACACGCAGATCCACACGCACATGTGCTACTCGGAATTCAACGACATCATAAAAGACATCGACGACATGGACGCCGACGTAATCACATTTGAAGCAAGCCGCGCCGACCTTAAGATTTTGGACGCGCTAAAGGCCGCCAATTTCCGAACGGAAGTAGGCCCCGGCGTTTACGACATCCACTCGGCCCGCGTTCCCAGCAAGGAAGAGATTCTCGCCGCGCTTGAAAAGATGCTCGCCAAAGTTCCCAAAGAAAAGCTTTGGGTCAACCCCGACTGCGGCCTTAAGACTCGCGGCGAAGCGGAAACGATTCCCAGCCTTGAAAACCTTGTAGCCGCGGCCAAAGAATTGCGAGCAAAAAACTAAGATTGGCCACTGACTAAAAAGCCGCCCCTGTTGGGGCGGCTTTTTTTGTCTTGCAAAAACTTTTGGTTAGCGGAGAACGCGCCCTGACGCGTCGCCGCCAGCCAAACGCTGGACTTCTTCGACGGAGACGCGGCTAAAGTCGCCCTCTATCGTTTGCTGCAAGGCGCCCGCGGCGGCGGCAAAGCCGACAGTTTCTTGGCCGCCCATCTTGTTAAGAAGGCCGTAAATGATTCCCGCGGCAAAGGCGTCGCCGCCTCCAACGCGGTCAACGATGCGGAGGTCGTATTTTTTGGACGCGAACATTTTGGGCTCGCCCGCATTTCCGCCGCGCTCAAAATAAAGGCCGGACCAGCCGTTGTCGCTTGCCGAATATGACTCGCGCTGGCTGATGGCGACGGCCTTAAGGTTAAAGCGCTCAAAAAGTTCCGCCGCGACTTTTTTGTAGCCTTCGGCGCTAAGCTTTCCGCCCTGAATGTCCGAGGCGGGGGCCTTGATTCCAAAGACGTCGCTTGCGTCCTCTTCGTTTAAAATCAAAACGTCAACATGCTTGCAAAGCTCTGTCATCGCCTTTTTTGCTTGGGCCTTTGTCCAAAGTTTTTTTCGGAAGTTTAGGTCGCAGCAAACGAGAACGCCCATTTTTTTTGCGTCTTTGACCGCCTCAAGGCAGGCAGCCGCGCAAGTTTTTGAAAGCGCCGGCGTGATTCCCGTAAAGTGAAAGGCGGCAGCTCCCCTTAAAATCGCGGGCCAGTCAAAGTCGGAGGGCGAGCATTCGGCGATCGCGGAGTTCTTTCTGTCGTAAACGCAAAGGCTGGGACGCGGGCCGGCTCCCTTTTCCAAATAGTAAACGCCAAGGCGCTCGCCGCCTTGCAAAACATAACTCGCGTCAACGCCAAAGCCCTTTAGCTGGGCGACGGCGGCAGCTCCGATGGGATTTTCAGGAACCTTTGAGACAAAAGCCGCGTCCATTCCAAAATTGGCCAGCGAAACGGCGACGTTGGCCTCCGCTCCGCCAAATGTGGCCTGCAAAGAAGGAAATTGCAAAAGCCGCGTTCCGTCCTGCGGCGCCAACCGCAGCATAATCTCGCCAAATGTCACTACACGTTTCATGTCCGCTATTTTACAACAATAAGAAGCTTTCTGCAACCATAAAATTATGGTTGAACAAACAACGCCTTTGCTGTAAAATGAAAGGCGCGAACTGGAGAAGCAATGGCAACGTTTTTGCACACGATCATCATATATCCGCTTTATTTATTGATAGAAGTAATATACAAGATTTTTCATAAAGTCGCGGGAAGCGAGGGGCTTTCGGTCATTGGCGTCAGCGTGGGCATAACGCTTTTGTGCCTGCCCCTGTACGCGGTGGCCGAGCATTGGCAGCAGGTGGAACGGGACACGCAAGCCAAGATGAAGGAAGGCCTTGACCGCATAAAAAAGACCTTTGCCGGCGACGAACGCTACATGATGACGCAAACCTTTTACAAGCAGCATCACTATCAGCCGATAATGGCCTTGCGCTCGTCCTTTGGGCTTTTGATTCAGATACCATTCTTTATGGCGGCCTACCAATTTTTGTCAGGCCTTGAGGCGCTAAAAGGCGTTTCGTTCTTGTTCATTAGTGACATGGGACAACCCGACCAAACATTTTGGATAGGCTCATTTCCAGTGAATGTCCTGCCAATAGCCATGACGCTTATCAACATGGCCGCGGGAATCGTCTACACAAAGGGCCTTGCCTTGCGCGAAAAAATCCAAGTTCACGGAATGGCGGTGATTTTCTTGGCGATTTTGTACAACTCGCCTTCGGGCCTTGTCTTGTATTGGACGATGAACAACGTCTTTAGCCTTGTAAAGAACGTCTTTTACAAGCTAAAGAATCCGCTAAAAACTTTTTGGATTTGCTCTTGCGCCATTTGCGCGGGCGCGGCCGTTTACATCGCCTTTTTCTTTGAGGCAAAGAAAGCCTACAAGCTGGCCTTTTTGGCCTTGCTCCTTTTAGTTTTTGCCGCTCCCCTTTTTGTAAAGGCGGCAAAAAAATTGCTGGACGGAGTTTTGGCGCCGCTTGTCCAGGAAAAAAAAGAGCGCGGGTCCCTTTTCTTTTTGTCTTGCGTCTTGTTGGCGCTTTTGTTTGGCCTTTTGATTCCAAGCGCGCTTATCGGAAACTCTCCGTCGGAATTTGCAGGAATCGGAAGCCATCCCAACCCGCTTTGGCACATCGCCAACACGGCGCTGCAAGCCGCCGCCATATTCTTGTTCTGGTTCCCCTGCGTCTACCTTTTGTTCAACAAAAAAGTCCAGGCGCTTATGGCCGCGGCCACAGTCTTTTTGGCCTGCGCCGCGCTTATAAACGCCTTTCCCTTTATGCTGCGCTACGGGGACATTTCGCCATCGCTTGGCTTTTTGGCGGCGGCGGACTTTAAGTCAATCTCGCCAATCTCGGCGCTTAACCTGCTAGCCCTTTTGGCGGCGGCGGCTTTGCTCTTGCTTTTGCTAAAATTCAAAAAGGCAATGACTTCCATCCTTGCGATTTTAATCATCACTTGCGCCACAGTCACAGTCTTTAACGGAGTGGCGATTCAAAAGGAATGCAAGGCCTACGCTCTTGCGGAACAAAGCCAAAAAAAAGGCGCGGAACTTTCTCCGATTTTCCGCCTTTCAAAGAACCATCCCAACGTAATCTTGATAATGCTGGACCGCGCGCAAGCCCAGTTTGTCCAAGAAAACTTAAAGGAAGACCCGAACCTTTGCGAGCAATTCTCGGGCTTTGTTTTTTACGACAACGCGCTTTCGTTCAACGGCCACACCTTCTTTGGAGCGCCGCCCCTTTTTGGAGGCTACGAATACACTCCGCTAGAAATGCAAAAGCTGGCGCGGGTCAAGGACGGCGGCCCCTCGTTCACGACCAAAGACTTGATAAACCAAAGCCAGTTGGCCGTTCCCAGAATCTTTAACGAGCGGCTCGGCTACTGGGCCAGCGTCAACGACCCTGTATGGGTAAACTCAAACACTTACTGCGACCTTTCGTTCCTAAAAGACTACGACATAGAAGGAAACGAAACCGTAGGCGCCTACACAAGCCAATGGTACAAGGCCCACCCCGAGGCCGCCGACTTGGATTCCACCGAAGACATCCTAAAAAGAAACTTGCTTTTCTTTAGCCTTTTCCGCTGCTCGCCGATCGTCTTGCGCGAGGCCGTCTACAACAACGGAACATACTTTAACACAAAGGAAAACGCGCTGGACGCAAAGACAATCATAGACAACTATTCGGTCTTGGACTTTTTGCCCCAGCTGTGCAAGGTCGAGGAAACTCCAAACGGCAGCTACATAAGCCTTATGAACGAGCTGACCCACTCAAATTTCTTCTTTGAGGCTCCCGAATACAAGCCTTGCGCCAATCCCAAAAACCACGGAACGTCAAAATTCAGCGAAGACTTTTCGTACCACACGCAAATGGCCGCGCTCAAGCTGCTTGGAAAATGGCTTGACTACTTAAAAGAGCAAGGCGTTTACGACAACACCCGCATCGTGATCTCCGCGGACCACGGCGGAATAGGAACGGAAGACTGCATGGAAGCCGACCCGGACTTGGACCAGCGGGTGGCTCCCAAAACCCATATCCGCTACCGAGGCCGCGGCCACTACCACCCGCTTTTTATGTTCAAGGACTTTAACGCGGCCGGCCCCATGGTTCAAAAAGAAGACTTTATGACCAACGCGGACGCTCCCTCGCTCCTTTTAAAGGGCCTTATAGAGCGGCCGACAAACCCCTTTACAAACAAGGAAATTCCCCTGGACACGCGGCCCCTAAAGGAAAACGGCGTCATAATCACCACAAGCGACCGCCACCGCCCAACCTACCACAAGGACCCGCATCATTTTGACATACGCGACGACGAATGGTGGCGCGTAAAGGACAGCGTTTACAAAGCCTCTTCTTGGGAGCAAATCGCGCCTAATATTGAATAAAATCGCGTGTTGTAGTATAATAGTAGCGTTTTTGGAGAACGCATGGCATCACTCTTATACACGCTCATCATCTACCCTCTTTACCTTATTATAGAAGTAATATACAGAATTTTTCTTAAAATCACGGAAAACCAGGGATTTTCTGTCATCGGGGTGAGCGTGGGAATAACCCTTTTGTGCCTGCCCCTTTACGCGGTTGCCGAGCATTGGCAGCAGGTGGAACGCGACATCCAAAAGAAAATGAAGCCCGACCTTGACCACATAAAGGAGACGTTCAAGGGCGACGAGCGCTACATGATGACCCAGGCCTATTACAAAGAAAACCGCTACAGCCCCATCATGGCCCTCCGCTCGTCATTTGGCCTTTTGATCCAAGTGCCCTTTTTTATGGCGGCATACCAATTTCTTTCGCAGTTGGAGACGCTAAAGGGTGTTTCATTTTTGTTCATTAAGGATATGGGAGTTCCGGACGCCACATTCCGCATCGGAAGCTTTCCTGTGAACGTTCTTCCTATCGCGATGACGCTTATCAACATGGTCGCGGGAATCGTCTACACAAAGGGCCTTGCCGCCCGCGAAAAAATCCAAGTTCACGGAATGGCGCTTGTGTTCTTGGCCGTTCTGTACAACTCGCCCGCGGGACTTGTAGTCTACTGGACGATGAACAATGTCTTTAGCCTTGTAAAGAACATATTTTACAAGCTTAAGAATCCGCTAAAGGTATTTTGGATTTGCGCTTGCGCCGTTTGCGCGGTCGCGGCGGTCTACATCGGCTTTTTTTACACGACAAAAACTAATTACAAGCTGGCCGCGCTCTTTTTCTTGCTTTTGGTTTTTGCGGCGCCGCTTTTTGTCCGCTTGGCGCAAAAACTTTTGGACACTTTGCTAAAGCCCCTTGTCGAAAAAAAATCAGCGAGGCATTCCTTGTTTTTCATCGCGTCCGCGCTGCTTTTCATTCTTTTTGGGCTTGCGATTCCTTCTTCTTTGATTTCATCGTCCGCCGCGGAATTCGCGGGCCTTGGAAAGCACCCCAATCCCTTTTATTACATCGCTAACACCGCCTTGCAAGCGGCCGCGATTTTTGTTTTTTGGTTTCCATGCGTTTACTTTTTGTTCAGCAAAAAAGTCCAGGCGCTTATGGCTTGCGCGGCGGCTTTTTTGGCTTGCTCCGCGCTTTTAAACGCCTACCCCTTTATGCTGCGTTACGGAGACATTTCGGCGACGCTGACATTTTTGAACATGGCGGACTTTAGGTCGATGTCCCCAATCTCCATGCTAAACTTGGCGGCGCTCGCGGCGGCGGCGCTTTTGTGCGCGCTTTCGTTCAAGGTAAAAAAATTCAACGTCCTTGCCTCCGCGGCGCTCATTTGCTCGTTCGCGCTCTTTGGAAGCTTTGTCCTTAACTCTATCTCAATCAACAAAAATTACAGGGACTACAAGGCCGCCTCGCAAAAACAGCAAGGCTCGGTGGAGCTAAAGCCAATTTTCCACCTTTCAAAAAACCACCCCAACGCAATCTTGTTGATGCTGGACCGCGCGACCGCCGAAAAGCTTCCTGAAATTTTAAAGGAAGACCCAGCCCTTGCAGAGCAATATTCAGGCTTTGTGTTTTACGACAACGCCGCTTCCTTTAACGGCCACACCTTGCTTGGAGCGCCGCCGCTTTTTGGCGGCTACGAATACGCTCCGGCCGAAATGCAAAAAAGAACGGACGCCAGCCGCGAGCAAAAGGTCAACGAGTCGCAGCTGGTCTTGGCCCGCGTCTTTAACGAGCAGCTTGGCTGGAAGGCCAGCGTCAACGACCCCACTTGGATAAACTCAAGCAATTACTGCGACCTTTCGTTCCTTGAAGGCTACGACATCGACGGCCACCAAACGGTCGGCACCTACACCCAAGATTGGTACAAGGCCAATCCCGCAGCGGCCGGCTTGGATTCCACCGAAGAAATATTAAAGAGAAACCTTTTGTTCTTTAGCCTTTTTAGATGCTCGCCGATCGCCTTGCGCGAAGCCGTTTATCTGAACGGAACTTACTTTAACACAAAGGACGACATCAAGGACGCAAAGCGGATTTTGGACAACTACTCGGCCTTGGACTTTTTGCCGGAATTGACAGACGTTTTGGACACGCAAAGCGGCTCCTACATCAGCATGCTGAACGAAATGACGCACGACGAATTTATCTTTGAGACTCCGGACTACGTTCCCGTAAAAGCGCCCAAAAACAACGGAACGTCAAAATACAAAGACGACTCAAGCTACCACACGCAAATGGCGGCCTTTAAACTCGTGGGCCAATGGTTGGAATGGCTTAAGGGCCAAGGCGTTTACGACAACACGCGCATAGTCATCGCCGCGGACCACGGCGGAGAAGGAATTGAAAGCCGCATGGAAGCCGCTCCCGAACTGGACGCGAAAATTTCTTCGGGCGTAGACTACTCAGGCCGCGGCCACTACCACCCGCTCTTTATGTTCAAGGACTTTAACGCCAAAGGCCCGCTTGCGACAAGCATGGACTTTATGACCAACGCCGACGCGGCCTCGCTCCTTTTAAAGGGACTCATAGAAAAGCCGGTCAATCCCTTTACGCAAAAAGAGATCCCCTTGGACACGCGGCCTTTAAAAGCCAACGGCGTCGTCATCACCACTTGCGACAAGCACCTTCCTTGGAGCCACAAAAAATCAGAAACGCGCTTTGACATAAGGGACAACGAATGGTGGCTTGTCCGCGACAACATTTTCAAGGCGTCTTCTTGGACTCAAATCCAGCCGCCGGAAGGAACAAAATAGCGGGGACTTTAGGAGACGACAGATTTATGATTGCGAACACTTTAATTCTTTACATAGACCCCGGCACAGGCAGCATGCTCTTTTCCATTTTGATCGCCCTTTCCACGACGATATTCTTTGGAGCGAGAAGCTGCCTGATAAAGTTAAAGAACATCGCGCGGAACGGAAAAAGGTCCAATGGCGACAAGGCCAACTTGGGCATAGTGATTTATACCGACTCAAAAAGATATTGGAACGTTTTTGGCCCGATAGCGGAAGAGTTTGAAAGGCGCCAAAAGCCTTTGACTTATTACACGCAAAGCCCGGACGATCCGGCGCTAAGCGCTGGATTCAAGCATGTCAAGGCGCAATTTATCGGCGAAGGAAACAAGGGCATAGCCAAAATGAATTTTCTAAACGCCGACGTTTGCCTCTCCACAACGCCCAGTCTGGAAGTCTATCAATGGAAGCGCAGCAAAACCGTAAAGCGCTACGTTCACATTCCCCACACTGTCGACGACCTTTCGGGCTACAGGCTTTTTGGAATCGACTTTTACGACGAAGTTTTGACAAGCGGCGACAACCAAAACGCGCTTATCAAAACGCTTGAAGGCATTAGGCCCAACATTAACAAAAAAAAGCTGGCGACCGTCGGCTCGACTTATTTGGACGCGATGCAAGAAAGGGCCGCCGCTTCCGCCCAAAGGCAAAACAAAAAAACGGTCGTCCTTGTCGCTCCAAGCTGGGGAAAAAGCGGAATCCTGTCGCGCTACGGAGACAAGCTTTTGACGGCGCTTGCCAAAAGCCAAAAGTTTGAGGTAATCGTAAGGCCGCATCCGCAAACTGTTGTTTCCGAAAAAGAAATTTTGGACCCGCTTTTGCAAAAACACAAAAACGTCGAATGGAATTTTGACAACGACAATTTTGCGGCGCTGAGCAAGGCCGACATTTTGATAACGGACTTTAGCGGAATAATCTTTGACTACTCATTCATTTTTGACAAGCCGTTGATTTACGCCGACACAAATTTTGACCCCGCTCCTTACGACGCTTACTACCTAAAGGAACCGATGTGGTCGCTGCAAGCGCTCCCAAAAATCGGAGTGAAACTTGAAGAAAAAGACTTTGACCGCATCGACGCGTTGATACAAGAAACACTCAGCGACAACTCGCTGCGTCAAAACCGTCAAAAGCTAAAAGACGAAGCTTGGCAAAACAGAGGCGGCGCCGCAAAGGCTGTGGCCGATTATTTGCTTGACATACAAAACAAGGAGGCCCAATAATATGCAGGCTCTTATGTTGGCTGCCGGAATGGGAAAACGGCTTGGAAGATACACTAAAAACGCCACAAAATGCATGGTTCCGGTAAACGGAAAAACATTGATCGAATACGCCATCGAAGCTTTGGTCAAGAACGGCATAAAGAAAATGGTTATTGTCGTAGGCTACAAAAGCGACGTCTTGATTAAATTCATAAACTCTAAATTCAACAAAGAAAACCTAAAGGGAATGAAAATCGAGTTTATCGAAAACAAAGTTTACGACAAGACAAACAACATTTACTCGCTTTACATGGCGCGCGAGGCGCTTTGCCAGGACGACACGATCCTCTTGGAAAGCGACCTTATCTTTAAGCCCGAAATAATCTCAAAGCTTATAAAGTCAAAGGACCCCAACCTTGCGGTCGTGTCGCGCTTTGAAAGCTGGATGGACGGAACCTGCGCGCTTTTGGACGAAAGCAACAACATCACCGGCATTTTGGACAAGGCCCGCTTTAATTGGTTTGAGACCCAAGACTACTACAAGACGGTCAACATCTATAAATTCTCAAAAGAATTTTCAAAGAACTATTACATTCCGTTTTTGGACGCCTACCAAAAGGCTTTTGGAAAAAACGACTACTACGAGCAAGTTCTAAAGGTCCTTTCATTCCTTTCTTCGGCCGCGCTAAAAGGGCTTCCCGTTTCCGGCAACGACTGGTACGAGATTGACGACCCGGCCGACCTTGCGATCGCCGAAACAAGATTCGCAAAGGGAACGACAAAGCTTAACTTTTTGCAAAAGAATTACGGCGGCTATTGGCGCTTCCCCATGCTAAAGGACTTTTGCTATCTTGTTAACCCTTATTTTCCGCCGCAAAAAATGATCGACGAGTTGCAAGCAAGCTTTAAGACGCTCTTGACCCAGTATCCGTCGGGAGCGGCGCAAATAAGCCTTTTGGCCGGAAAAATTTTCCATGTCCTGCCGGAACACATCATAGCCGGAAACGGAGCGGCGGAATTGATTTTGGCTATCGGAGAACACTTGTCAGGAAAAGTCGTCATTCCCTACCCCACGTTCAACGAATACCCCGAGCGCTTGAAAAATTGCCAAATCGTTCAACTTGACGCAAGCAAAAAGAATTTTTCATACACGGCAAAAGAAATTCTTGCCGCGGCAAAAAAAGAAAGCGCGAAGGCCGTCATTTTGATCAACCCGGACAATCCGACGGGAAACTTCTTGCCCCAAAAAGACGTCGTCTATCTTTTGGACGAGCTTAAAAAAATCGGCGCGACCTTGATTTTTGACGAATCCTTCATTGACTTTGCGCAAAAAGAAATCCGCTACACATTGCTGGACGAAAACATTCTTTCGGCCTACCCCAACCTTGTCGTAGTAAAGTCAATAAGCAAAAGCTTTGGCGTGCCGGGCTTGCGCTTGGGAGTCCTTGCCTCATCCAACCCCGACTACATCAAAAAAATAAAGGAGACCAATTCCATTTGGAACATAAACTCCTTTGCCGAATACTATTTGCAAATCTACGAAAAGTATTCAAAAACATACGTCGCCGCCTGCGACAAAATCGCGGAGGAACGCAAGCGCTTCATAAGCGAGTTGTCAAAATTCAAATTTTTGCAAGTCTACTCAAGCCAAGCGAACTTTGTCCTTTGCCGTCTAAAAGGCGGCTTGCAGGCAAAGCGGCTTGCGACCGACTTGCTGGAAAAACACAACATCTTCATAAAAGATTTGACCGGAAAGGACTGTCTGGAGCCCAACAAGTTCATTAGGCTCGCCGTCAGGGACGAAAACGACGACAACGAATTGCTTTTGGCGCTTAAGGAATATAAGTAAAACGGGAGGCAAAGAAAAACAAGCCATGGAAGAAAACATCAACAAGAAAATCGCTTTTTTCATCAAAGCCTTCTCGATTCTAGCCGGCCTTTGCCTTGCCGCGCTTTACTTGGCGCCACTGCAAGCCGCGCTTATCGCCTTGGTGGAGCGCGTTAAGGGCGACGACATTCGCGACGTCTTCTGGAAGCAGCAAATGATCGCCTTTGCCACTTGCGGCATCCTCTTTCTTGCGATTCTAAACCTAGTCTTGTGGACAAAAAGAGGCCGGGATGTTTTTGGCGGCTTTTGCGCGGCCGTAAAGCAAGAATGCGCGTTTGCAATCCAAAACAAAAAATACTTCATCTTCCTTTTGGCCGCGTATTCTTTGGGCTACTTTACGATCATCCGAGGAAACTTTTGCCACATAGCGATTGACGACCTTACGCGGCAGCTTGAAGGATGCCGCGAATGGGTCAACTGGTACCGCTACATAGACGAGTTTGGCTCAATACTATTGCACACGTCGACTCGCTTGATGGACATAGCGCCGCTAACTCAATTCATCGCGATTTTCTTTGTGGCGCTGGCGTCTTTTGTCGCGGTTCAAGCCGCGACGGACAAAAAGATGGGCTGGTTTGCCTGCATCGCCTCGCTTCCAATCGGCCTTTTTCCGTATTTTTTGACCAACATCGCCTACCGCTTTGACAGCCCCTACATGGCAATTTCTGTCTGCGCCTGCGTGATTCCCTTTGTCTTTAGAGAAAACAAAGTCAATTACGCCATAGCGTCAGTCCTTGGCGTCTTGGCGATGTGCACGTCATACCAAGCCTCTAGCGGAATATACATCGTATTTACGATGTTTGTTGTCGTAAAAATGATTTTGAACAACGAAAGCTGGAAAGAAATCGGAAGTTTTGTTCTCATTTCAATTTGCTGCTACGCGGCGACGCTTATCTTCTTTAAGCTGACTTTTATGGAACGGGAATTCAAGCCGGGAACCATTGACGAACGCACGGACCTTGCTTATGTGGCAAGGAACGCCGTTAAATACATGACTACGATTTGGACAGGCTTTAAGGGAACTCTTGCAAAAGCCTTGTTTATCATTGCTGCGCTGACAAACGTTGCGGCAACGATTGCGGTTTCAAAGAAAAACAAAGCCGCAAGCGTCCTGTCAACCCTTTTGTTTTACGCGCTTGCCATTCCGTTGTCATTTGGCGTTTACATCGCGATGGCGGAACCATCGTGGCGGCCAAGAGGCATGTACGGCATAGCCTCTTTTGTCGCGGCCAGCATGCTTTTGCTTTTCATCAATTCCGAAAAAGCGAACAAAACGGTAAGAATCTTTGGAAGAGTTCTCGTCTTTGCGGTAAGCTATTGCTTTATGGCCTTTGCCTTTGCTTATGGAAACGCCCAGTTTGAGCAAGTAAAATACGCGGAATTCAGGTCACGCCTTTTGGCAAACGACCTTGCGACGGTGATGAAAGACTACGACAACTCGCAAGAGGCCGAAATTATTTTTTGCAACGGAATAGGCTACGCTCCGGCGGTAAAAAATTTGATCAACGTCTATCCATTGGCGGGCCTTTGCGTTGACACTTATTGCATGGGAGACAGCTACACCCAATGGATTTTGGCGGCGATTGGAATCGTGGAAAGAACATCCGACGACGACCAAGCGCCGGCGGACCTAAGCCTTCCGGTCTTGCATGAAACAAGGTACCACAAAATTCAAGGACAAGGAAACCGATATCTCGTAACATTCAAAAACGAAAGCGTCAAAGTAAAAGGCACTGGAGATTTTGTAACTGAATAAAAACCAAGGAGAAAAGTCATGGCCCAAGCAAAAAGCAAAAAAGCGGCGCAAAAAACAATCAGCCTAATCGTTCCCTGCTACAACGAAGAGTCAAACGTGGAGCCCTTCCACAAAGAAATTTGCAGGGTGTTCCAGCAAATAGAGGGCGCGGACTTTGAGCTTATGTTCGTTGACGACGGCTCAAAGGACAACACCTTTGGCAAAATTCAAGAGCTGCGCAAAATAGACAAGCGCGTAAAGTGCGTTTCGTTCTCGCGGAACTTTGGAAAAGAGGCGGCCTTGTTCAGCGGCATTAGGGCGGCAAGCGGCGACTGCGCGGTTGTCTTGGACGCGGACTTGCAGCATCCGCCGGAGACCATAATTGAGATGGCCCGCTTGTGGCGCGACGAAGGCTACGAAGTCGTGGAAGGCGTAAAAAGCGACCGCGGCAAGGAAGGCCTTTTGCACAAGGCCTTTACAAAAATCTTTTACGGAATGATAAGCAAGGCCGTCGGCATGGACATGCGCGACTCAAGCGACTACAAGCTTTTGGACAGAAAAGTCTTGAACGAACTATCGGCGCTAAAGGAGCGCAACACATTCTTTAGAGCGCTTTCGTTTTGGGTGGGCTTTAAAAAGACAACCGTTTACTACGAGGTCGCCGAACGCGCGAGCGGCCAGTCCAAGTGGTCCACAAAATCGTTGATAAGGTACGCGATCAACAACGTAATTTGCTTTAGCTACGCTCCCCTGCAAATAGTGACAGGAGCGGGAATCGCCTTTATTCTTTTGGCGGCGGCATTTGGAGTGGACGCGCTTATTTCCTTTATAAAAGGAAAGGCCGCCAGCGGATTCCCAACCTTGATTTTCTTGGTCGCGGTGGGAATCGGCGGCATCATGATAAGCCTTGGAATAATCGGCGTTTACATCGCCCAAATTTACGACGAAGTAAAGGGCCGCCCGCAATACATCGTAGGAAGAAAGCTTGATGACAAAAATTGACTTTCACGCGGACGACTACGCGCTTACAGAAAATTCGGACAACGACATAATCGCGCTTTGCAAAAGCGGAGCGCTGGACAGCGTGAGCGTCATTACAAACCTAAAAATCTTTGACGCCGCCGCCAAAAAATTTTTGGAGGCAAAAAAAAGATTTCCAAAGCCAGTAAAAGTCGCCGTCCATTTAAACGTAATGGAAGGCGCGGCCTTGGCGGACAAAAACGCGCTTCCCGACCTTGTTGACAGCCGCGGCTACTTTGACACCTCTTGGGGAAAGCTTTTGCTGGCCTCAATGAATCCTTTAAAGCGAAAAAGAATCCGCGAGCAATTAAAGACAGAAATCAAGGCGCAAATAAAGCGCGCGATCGATTCAGGCCTTTGCGACGCGGCCGCCCTTAGACTGGACAGCCACCAGCACCCGCACATGATTCCGGTTTTCTTTGACGCCATGGCCGGCGCCTTGGAAGAGCTGCAAATAAAACCTGAGTACGTCCGCAATTCTTGCGACCCGATTTTATGCTATCTATTTGTTCCGGCCCTTTGGAAACATTTTAGTCCCGCAAACATCGTCAAGTGCTTGATATTGAACCATTACGCGCGCCGCGCCGCCCGCTGGCAAAAAAAGAAGGGCCTTGAGCCAAACCTTTTGTGCGGCGTGTTTTTTAGCGGCTTTATGGGAGCCGAACGAGTCAAAAAAGCGCTGCCCAACTTTGAAAAAAAACGCCAAAGGCGCGGCGCCGGCTTGGAAGTATTGTTCCACCCGGGAACGGCTCTGCAAACCGAATTAACGGACGAGTTTACAAAGCCCGGCTTTAACGAATTCCATCTTTCTGCAGGAAGAAAAATGGAGTACGACGCGCTAAAGGAATTGGAGAGGCAAGGAGAATAGCAAGAATGTTCTACGCATTGGTCATCTACCCGCTTACGCAAATAATCGAATTTGTCTACAGCTTTTGCTACAAGATTTTTGGCAACACCGGAATATCGGTGATCGGCGTAAGCTGCGCCGTAAGCCTTTTGACCCTGCCCCTTTACATCGTCGCCGAGCATTGGCAGCAAGTGGAGCGAGACATCCAAAAGCGCATGAAGGCCGAGGTTGACAAAATCCGCGACGTCTTCCACGGAAACGAGCGCTACATGATACTTTCGACGTACTATCGGCAAAACCATTACCACCCGATAATGTCCTTGCGCTCGGCCTTTGGCTTGTTGATCCAGATTCCATTTTTTACCGCGGCCTACGCATGCCTCTCGCACATGAGCGCCTTGCAAGGCCAAAGCTTTTTGTTCATACGCGACATGGGCGCCCCCGACGCTCTTTTTAAAATCGGAAGCTTTGACGTAAACGTCCTTCCAATCGCGATGACGCTCATCAATATGATTAGCGGAACCTTGTACACGCGCGGACTTTCGCTCCGCGACAAAATCCAGACATACGGCTTGGCGCTTGTATTTGTCGCGATACTTTACGACAGCCCCGCCGGCCTTGTAATGTACTGGACGATGAACAACGTCTTTAGCCTGGTAAAGAACGTCTTTTACAAGCTAAAGAATCCTATAAAGACGCTGTACATTATCGCTTGCGCCTTGGTGACAGTCTTTATCGTATGGCTTTTTGCAGGCCAGGTTCTTTCGGCAAAGCGCGCGGCGCTGGTATCTTGCGCGCTATGCGTTGTTTACGCCGCTCCGCTAATAGTAAAATTCGCAAATTACTTGGCAAAGACGCAACTAAGCTCGCTTACAGAGAACCGCAAGCAAGCAAGCCTTCTTTTTGTCTCGGCATGCGCGGGCCTTTGCGTCCTGTGCGGCCTTGTCGCAAGCTCAGCTCTGATTTCTATCAATCCAACGGAATTTTGCGGAATAAAGAATTACGAAAACCCGCTTTTCTTTATCAAGAACACGTTCTTGCAGTCAATAGGATTTTTTATAACTTGGCCAGTCTTGATTTTTTTCCTTTACAACAACAATAAAAAAATCCAGGCGCTTCTAGCCTATTTTATGGCGGCCTCGTTCCTTTGCGCGCTTGCAAACTTCTTTTTGTTCAGAGGGAACTACGGAAACATATCAACGTCCCTTGTTTTTACAACCGCCTCTTCCGTGGACTCGCCGATAAAGCAAATCGCGCTTAACCTGTCGCTCTTGCTCTTTATATTCGCCGCGGTGGCCGCAATCGCGTTTATAAAAAAATCATTCATAACGACTTTCGCTTGCGCCGCGACAACGCTGGCCCTTTTTTCTTTTGGAATCTACAACGCCAACACAGTCAACGCAGGCTACGCGGACTACGCCAACAAGTCAGTCAAGCAAGCCCAGCGCGTAAAGCCGATTTTTCATTTTTCAAAAACAGGAAAGAACGTCTTGCTCTTGTACCTTGACCGCGCGCAGTCAAAATACTTGCAGGCGATTTTTGAAGAATGTCCCGAACTGTACAAGCAATTTGAAGGCTTTTCATACTATCCGCAAACGCTTTCTTTAAACGGACACACGCTGATGGGCTCACCGCCCTGCTTTGGCGGCTACGAATACGCTCCCGCGGCCATTAACAAAAGGCCGGGCGACAAGCTTTTGGACAAAACAAACGAGGCGCTTTTGGCGCTCCCAAGAATCTTTACCGAACAGGGCCAAGACTTTTTTGCCACTGTGACGGACATGCCTTGGGCGGGCCACACATGGATTCCCGACTTGAGCATATACGCGCGCTACCCAAAAATCGACGCCATCCAAACGGATTCGGCCTATGACGACTACTGGTTCAAGAACCACAAAGAATTTGAGCGCCTTGCCAACAAGGCCGCCATACTAAAAAGAAACCTTTTGTGGTACGGCTTTTTCAAGACCTCTCCGCTTGCCTTGCGCCCAGCATTCTACAACCAGGGAAACTATTGGTCCGCCCAAGAGTCAAACGAAGACTTTATGAACTTTTTGGACGGCTACAGCGTTTTGGAAATCCTTCCGCAACTTACCGACGCGCAGTCCAAGGCTCAAAACGCCTTTATCTGCTTTGTGAACAACACGACGCACGACGACTACCCCTTGCAGGCGCCGGATTACGTTCCAGCCCTGAGCGTTACAAACCAAGGGACGTCAAAATACGCCCAAAACTCCGACTACGCGGTCAACGCCGGCGCCCTAAAGCGGGTTGGCGAATGGTTTGACTTCTTAAAGGAAAACGGAATCTACGACAACACAAGAATCGCCATAGTGGCGGACCACGGGCCTGAATTTGGCCAAGACGATTTTTTTGAGCAAGACGAAAAGTTCAAGGACATAAACCCCGGAAAATACCATCCGCTTTTAATGTTCAAAAACTTTGAAGAGCGCGGCGAGTTAAAGGTTGACCAAACCTTTATGACAAACGCCGACGTTCCGCAAATGCTTGCCGGCGGAATTATAAAAGAGCCCAAAAACCCCTTTACAGGGAACGCCCTAAAGGCCGACAAAGAAAACGGCGTCTATGTTTCAACCAGCGACATCTTTACGCCTTTGCAAAACAAGAACAAATACACGCTTAGCGTGAATGACGACGAATGGTACCGCGTTCGGGACAACATCTTTGAATCGGCGAACTGGACACAGGAGGTTCCGCAATGAGCGCGCAAATTCTTACGCTTTACATCGACCCCGGCACTGGCAGCATGCTCTTTTCCGTCTTTATCGGAGCGGCGGCAACCCTCTTGTTTTTGGCCAGGGCGGCGTTCCTTAAAGTCCAGCTTTTGTTCGCCGGAAAAAAGGCGCGCCAGGCCTTAAAGGCGGGCCGCAAAAAGTTTGTAATCTACAACGAAGGAAAGCAATATTGGAACGTATTCAAGCCCGTCCTTGACGAGTTTGAAGAGCGCCAAACGCAAGTCTCCTACTTGACCTCGGACGCAAATGATCCCGCGCTGCAAAGCGGATACAAGTTCGTAAAGGCGGAATACATCGGCCAAGGCAACAAGGCTTTTGCCCGCCTTAACCTTTTGGCGGCCGACATAGTCCTTATGACAACGCCCGGCCTTGACGTCTACCAAATGAAGCGCGGAAAGAACGTCCGGCATTACGCGCACGTCCGCCACGGAACGGGCGACGCGACGATGTACCGCCTTTTTGGAATCGACTACTTTGACTCAATCCTTCTTACCGGCGACTGCCAAAAAGACGACATACGCTATTTGGAAAAGGCGCGCGGAACAAAAGAAAAGGAGTTGGTCACCGTCGGCTGCTCCTACCTTGACGAATTAAAGAAAAAGATGGACGCGATTCCAAAAGAGGAAGACCATAAGTTCACGGTTCTTGTCTCGCCCTCTTGGGGTCCCAGCGCGATTCTTTCAAAATACGGGGAACGGCTTTTGGACCCGCTGGCCGACACCGGCTGGAAGATAATCATACGCCCCCACCCGCAGTCGTCCAAGTCCGAGCCGCAAATCCTTGAGCGCCTAAAGGCCAGGTACCAAGGCCGAGGCAACATCGAGTGGAACTTTGACCGCGACAACATCTACGCTATGAAAAGGGCCGACATAATGATCTCTGACTTTTCTTCGATCATCTACGACTACACTTTCCTTTGCGACAAGCCCGTTATGTACGTAAACGCGGCCTTGGACTTGCGAATGTACGACGCGAGCGAAGTCTACAACGAGGACGGAAGCGTAAAAAAAGCCTGGCAGTTTGAGACAATAGAAAAAATCGGCATAGAACTAAAAGAGGAACAGTTTGCCAACATAAGGAACGTAATCCAAGCGGCAAGCGATTCCCCCGACTTGGCCGCAGCGCGTCAAAAAGCAAAAGCCCAGGCTTGGATGCATATCGGAAGCGCCGCAAAAAACATCGCGGACTTTATGATAAAAAAAGAAAAAGAGCTAGAAGCAAAGATTTGATTCTAGCGGCGAAAAAAAGGTTTTAGGAAAGGGCCTCTCCGCATACCGCTCCCTACAACACATACACCGCGATGCCCGCGATGATCAGCGCGATTGCGGCGGCTTGCCTGGCCTTTATTCTGTCGTTAAAGAAAATGCGGCTTAGGATTATCGCAAAGACATAGCTGGACGCTTCTATTATCGGAACGTAGGATGCGGGAACGATTTTTAGCGCCGTTAGGTCGATGAAAACCGCGGCAAAGAACAAGGCGTAGGCGATTATCACCTTGGCGTTTAAATATTCGCGGACGACGTTTTTGTGCGGCTCCAGCGCGGATTTTTTTAAGAGAACTTGGCTTACCGCTCCCACAAAGTTAGAAAAAAGCAAAAAAGCAACGTACAAAATCATTGGCCGCCCGCCTCCGCCTCGCAGCTCTCCGCCGCGCCGCCATTCGCAGCGCCATCCTTGTCCGCGGCGCTAAGCAAAAGAATTCCGCACAAGATTATCGCCGCTCCCGCAACCTTCTTAAGCGTGATTCGCTCGGCAAACAAGAGCGCGCTAAAAAGCATTCCCCAAACAATCGTGACGGCCTTGTTGCACATGGCGATTGGAAGCCTGACCTTTTTTAGCACTTGCTGCCACAAAATCGCGTAAAGGCCCAAGACGCCCACAATCGCCGCGTAAAAACAACACCACTTGAAACTAAAGGCGTCGTATCGCGCGGCGCGCTTTCCAAGCACCGTGTAAAGGGAGTAGATTAAAAAGCCGATGTGCATCAAAAGATAAGGCATATTATTTTAAAACCACTATAAAGTCATTATTGTTTTGATAAAGGTCATGATAAAAGGTTTGCTTTACCAAAACATACTCGTCGGTCAGCTTGTTGTCAGCGGCCTTGCATTTAAAGTTCCAGCCGTTCAAAAGCTCCTCGTTCCACAAGGCGGCGCTTGAAGGCATCGGGTAGTACATTCTTTGAATCACAGGATAATTTCTTAGCGCTATTCTGTTCTTTTGGCACAAGTCCATTTTGCCTTCAAACGACACGCTAACCTCTTCGCCTTTTTGAACGTTTTGGGCAATGTCGGCTATTATCATTTGAACGCGGAAGTTTTCGTACTCCTTTTGGTTCTTTAGGAAGTTGCCGTAAGTGAACGCAAAGACGGCAAAAGAGTAAACCGACAAAACAGCGACTGCAAACGCAAGCTTGCGCGCGCCCGTCCTCTCCGCGCTCAAATTAAGGCACGCAAGCAAGACAAGAGCGACAAAAGCGTTAAAGCCCATAAAGGCCCTTGCAGCCATCACAGGACGCGCAAAGACGAGGTACGGGCCGTATGACAAAACGCACGCGGCAAACAAAACGGCGGCGATAAATACAAAAGCGACAATCTTGTTGCCCCTCGCCCGCCTTACAAACGCCGCGACCAACAAAAGGATTGACAAAGCAAAAAGCGCTTTGGAAAACGTTCCGCCGTGAAAGCTAAACGCCGTCTTAACATAGGCCAGCGTGTTCCCCGGCAAAGCGGCGAGCGAAACCTGAGAAGAAAAATAGCTGTCAGAGCCGTCGCCCATTTTGTTCATAAAGCAAAGCTTGAACAAAAGCAGCGCCGCGGCAAAACAAAGCGCCGCCGCCAAAGGCCGCTCCAAACTTTTTTTTGCGTCGCCCGACTCAAGCCAATCCTTTGCAAAAAGATAAATGGCCGCCAAAATGTAAAGCGACAAGGCCGCCTGGTATGACGCGCAAGTCAAAACCAAGCAAATCACAGAAAGATAGCAAAAGGCCGCTTTGTCGCGGTAGAACAAGAATGGAAGCGCGGCGAACAAAAGGCTAATCGCCATATACGGAGAGTCAAAGCGATAGGCCATGCATTCCGCGTAGCACGGAGCCATAAAAATCGCGGACAAAGCCAAAACGTTTTTTGCGTCCGCCCGCCCCGCCAGCGAAAAGGACAAGACTACAAGCGCCGCGCCCGCTATGGCAATCGCAACAAACTGCGAAAGCGGCGCGATGTCGTTGAGTCTTATGTTGTTGTGGACAAGAATTGACAAAAACTCCGACACATAGCGGCTAAAGTCAATCCAAGAGCGGCTTCCGCCGTAATTTCTAAACACGTCGTCGGCGTAATAAAAATGCGCCGTCAATAAATTAAAATACGCCGCAAACAAAAGAGCGCAGCCGCCGCCAAAACAAACAGCCGTTTTCTTGCTAAAAAGCGAGGGACGAATTTTAGAAAACTCCCCGGCCACGGCGCTCTTTATTTTAATTCCAAAAGCAATGTAATTTAAAAAATAAACATTTAACAGGGCAAAAATCGCCAAAGCCGTCACATGCTGGATGACGTCTATCCAATGGGCGGGATCGCGCAAAGTCCTATGAAAAAAAGCCTCGACGTTTTTTATTATAAGCGAGCCAACAAAAGAAAAACGCGCGGCAACCTCCAGCGCGGCAAGCGCCAATATTGCGGCAAAAAGAAGGATTTGTTTTTTTGAGCCATGAAAAAGTTTGACGCCAGAGCTTTGCATCATTCTCCCCCGCTCCTAATCCCGCGCGAACAAGTCCCGCGTGTAAACCTTGTCCTTGCAGTCAGCCAAGTCGTCGGACATGCGGTTTGCAAGAATAACATCGCAAGTCTTCTTGAAGGCGGCGAGGTCGCTCTCAACCTTAAAGCGCTCAAACTGGCCGGCGCTAAGAGTGGGCTCGTAAATCACAACGTCAATGCCCTCGCCTCGCAGGATTTTCATAATGTCCTGAATCGAGCTTTGCCTAAAGTTGTCGCTATTGGCCTTCATCGTAAGGCGGTATACGCCCACGGTCTTTGGCTTTTTGGCCAAAATCTGGCGGGCGATGAATTCCTTGCGGGTGCGGTTTGAGTCAACGATGGCTTGGATAAGGTTTTGCGGAACGGAATTAAAGTTGGCCAAAAGCTGCTTGGTGTCTTTAGGAAGGCAGTAGCCGCCGTAGCCAAAGCTGGGGTTGTTGTAAAAGTTTCCTATGCGGGGGTCAAGGCTTATGCCTTGGATGATTTGCTTGGTGTCCAAACCGCGCGACTCCGCGTATGTGTCCAGCTCGTTAAAGTAGGCCACGCGCAGCGCAAGGTAGGTGTTGGCAAAAAGCTTTATAGCCTCGGCCTCCGTGCAATTGGGCGTCAAAACCACAACGTCTTTTTTTATCGCTCCGTCGCGCAAAAGGCCGGCAAATTCCTTGGCCTTTCCCTCAAGCTCCGGGCGGCTTTTGGGATAGCTGACCACGATGCGGCTGGGATAAAGATTGTCGTAAAGGGCGTGGCCCTCGCGCAAAAATTCTGGGCTGAACAAAATGTTCTTTATCTTATATTTTGCAAGGATGGAATCGGTGTAGCCTACTGGAATCGTTGACTTTATTACGACCGTCGCGTCAGGGCATTTTTGCTCCACAATTGACAAAACCGCCTCTATGGAAGACGTGTCAAAAAAGTTTTTTTCCGCGTCGTAGTTTGTGGGAGTTGCGATTATCACAAAATCAGGCTTTGCGTAGGCCTCGTCCTGGCTGGTGGTGGCCTTTAAGTCCAAGTCCTTGCTGGACAAATACTCTTGGATTTCCTTGTCCACAATCGGCGACTTTTTGCCGTTTATCAAATCGACCTTGGACTGAACCAAGTCAATCGCCGTAACCTTGTTTTTTTGCGCCAAAAGGATCGCGTTGCTTAGTCCTACGTAACCCGTTCCCGCTACTGTAATGTTCATAAGGACAGTATACAACTAATAAATAAATCAATCAAGGACGGCAGCAGCTAACAGTTTTCTACTAGCTCCAAAAATTCCTTGACAAAAAGGCCTATTGCGTAATATAATATAATGATAACAATGAAGTTTTCTATTGTGGTTCCGCTATACAATGCGGAAGAATCTGCGGCAGTTTGCATCGACTCAATCCAAAAACAAACGTATAGGAATTTTGAATGTTTCTTGATTGACGACGGATCGTCTGACGCCACAATAAAGCGCTGCGGGGCAAAAATAGCGGGCGACGACCGCTTTATTATATTCGCGCAAAAAAACAACGGTGTGTCCGCGGCCCGCAACATTGGCGTAAAAAAAGCCACCGGCGACTACATTGTCTTTGTTGACAGCGACGACTGGGTTGAGCCCAACCTTTTGGAAGAATTGGAAAAAGTCGCCGACGGACAAATACTCCAATACGGCTTTTACGCGATAACTTCAAGCGGGGTAAAAGCAAGGGCCCATTCCAACGGAGACCTTGACATAAAAGCGGGAAACATGGCCGCTGTATGGAGGCACGCGCTTCCAAGAAAGCCCATAAAAAAACTGCGCTTTGTGGACACCCTTGGCGGCGGCGAAGACTACCTTTTTTTAAATCAAGCGCTTAGCATAATCGGCTCTGTAAAAAGAATCTCCAAATGCCTTTACCACCACACCTTTGAAAACGAAAAAAGCATAATGAACAACACAGACCTCGCGCTTTTGGAACAGCAAATAATAGCCACAAAAGAGGCGCAAGAAGTCTTTATAAACGATTCCAGCAAAAAAAACAAAAAAGCCTTTAAGGCGCGCAAGGCCTGGTGCCAAGGCGAGCTTATCATCTACACCCTAAACCTGTTTGACGAAAACGCGTCGCCAATAAAAAAACTGTGGCGCAGAATCCTAAAAAAAGCCGTAATGATATTATTGCGATAAAAGGCAATCCTTTAGCGCGTCCAAAAAAGCCCGCCCCCATTTAAGGTCAGGCTCAATGTAATTGCCCTCCGCCCATTCGTTCCAAGACTTTAAAAACACAAGGCCGTTGCCGTCCTTGCGCTGTTTTACAGAGTCCAAAACTTGCCGGACATGGGCCTTAAAGGATTTTGGAGTGTAGCCGGTCATCACGCAGCCGCGCCTGCCGCTACGCGGAGTGTGGTCCCAACCGGCCAAAATCGTGGGACACACTTGCGGGTCATCCTGCGTCCCGCCGCCAATGTATTTTACAACGCCCTTGTAGTCAAAAATCGCTGGAAGCCCAAAGACCATGCGGGCTAATTTTTTTGCGGCCCGCCACAGGGGATTGAGTTTTTTTGCGTGGGAATACATGCAGTAAACATTTATCAAGTCAAAGCCCATGCTTTTGTACTGGTCCAGCCTTTCGACATCGTCGGTGCACTGGCCCACCCAATAAATTCCTTTTAGGCCTTCCTTTGCCGCAAGCTGGTTCCACACTTGCATAAAGCGCTTTATGGCGGGATTGGCAAGAGGCTTGTAAATCAAAAAAATCGGCTTATCGTCCTGCGTCAAATAGCGCTTGTCCTTAAAAGCCGGCAGGACAGAATAAAAATGCTTTACAAAATCATCTTCGTCGTACTTTTGCTCTATAAGCAATTTGTCCTTGCGGACATCCTTGCTCCAAAGCTTTGCGTACCAATTTTCGTTGGCCCAGCCAAGGCAAAAAGGAAAGTCCGGCTTTTTGCTTGCAAGAACCTCTTTAAAAGGAAGATCCAAAAGCTCCTTGCCGTCTTCAAACCAATAATGCCAATAGCAAAAGCCCGCAATGCCGGCGTCTCGCGCCAAGTTGGCCTGCTCTTCCCTAACCTGTGGAACGCGCAAGTCATAGTAGCCCAAGTCTGCGGGAACGCGCGGCTGGTCATGGCCGGGGAACAGTTTTTTTGCCTTTCCGACATTAGTCCATTCGGTAAAGCCTTTTCCCCACCATTGGTCATTCTCTGGCACTGGGTGAAACTGAGGCAAGTATAATGCGATTACTTTAGGCGCCGGCATTATCTTCTATCTTACGCCCCGGCGCTCATCCATTTCATATACTTGGCGTGGACCTCGGCGGGATTTCCGTCCATCTCTATCTTGCCGTCCTTTATCCAAATGGAGCGGCTGCAGATTTTTTCTATTTGGCCAAGCGAGTGCGACACGATTACAATCGTGGTGCCCTTGTCGCGGATTTCCATCAGCTTGTTAAAGCACTTTTCCTGAAAGGCCGCGTCGCCCACGGCAAGGATTTCGTCGATGAACAAAACCTCGGCCTCAACGTTGATGGCGACAGAAAAGGCCAGGCGCATGTACATTCCGCTGGAATAAGTGCGCACTGGATTGTCGATGTACTCGCCCAGGCCAGAAAAGTTAATTATGTCGTCAAGCTTTGCGTCGATTTGTTTTTTTGTAAGGCCAAAAATCGCGGCGTTGATGTAAATGTTTTCGCGCCCGCTCATGTCCGGGTGGAATCCCGCTCCCAACTCAATCAAGGCGGAGACTCGTCCGCGGACGGACACGGTTCCGCTGTTGGGATAGATGATTTTTGTCAAAAGCTTTAGCGTGGTGCTTTTGCCGCAGCCGTTCTTTCCGATAAGGCCAACGGCCTGGCCTTTTTTTATGCAAAAGGAAACGTCGTCCAAAACGGTGCGCGTCTCGTGGCGGTTGCGCTTCCAAAACAAAACCTTGTCCTTTAAGTTGGGGGCCTTGTCAAAGTAAACCTTAAACTTTTTTGTAACGTGGTCCAAGCAAATTACGTCTTCCATAACGGCCCCCTACAATTCCTCGGCAAAGCCGCGCTGCAACCTGGAAAAAACAATCTCGCCAAAAACTATAAAGAACAGTCCAAACAAAGTGGCCCACAGCAGCGTGCTTACATGGGGAACTTGTTTATAATACAAGATGGAACGGATGGCCTCTATAATCGGAGTCATCGGATTAAGCTTAAAAATAGTCTGGTATTGCTGCGGAACTTTGTCGCTTGCGTACATAACGGGCGTCAAAAACTGCCAGGCCATCACGACGATTCCCAAAATGTGCTGCAAGTCGCGGATATAAACCGTAAGGGCGCTGGCAAGCAAGGTTACGCCAAGGGTAAAGATAAATTCCACCACAAGGACAAGCGGAAGGTAAAGCAAAGCCACAGGGTTAAAGCCCACTCCCGCCAAAAAAAGGGCGGCAAAGACCACAACAAAGCAGTAAAGCATGTTTACAAAGGCGGTGACCACAAAGGCCAAGGGCAAAATCTCGCGCGGAAAGTAAATCTTTTTTACCATGTCGCCCGAGGCCAAAATGCAGCCGCAGCCGCCAGCCAACGAGGTGCTAAAGAAAATCCAAGGGATAAGCGCCACGAACAAAAAAAGGTAGTATTTTTCTATCCCCGCCCGCATAATGACGGAAAAAACGAATGTGTAAACAAACAATTGCAAAAGAGGATTCAAAAAAGTCCACAAAAAGCCAAGCACAGAGCCCTTGTAGCGGCCTCTAAGCTCCCTATGGGTGAGCGAAAATAACATTTGCCTATAGTTGTACAGGCTTTTAAATAAAGACAGCATAAGTAGTTAATTATACTAAACTTTTATACTTTTCGCAATATCTTTCTGACAAGTTTTCCGCAAGTGCGCAATGGTTTGGTCAATTTCCAAGAACGGCTTGAATAAACAGAGGCTATCTCCTGCTGTTTTTTCTGAATAGTTAAGTCCGCTTGTCGTATGAGAGTTTGCAAATCTGCTATCGTAGAGTCTTGTTCTTGTATTCTTGACTTTTGCCCCTCAATCTCCAACGCCGTTTTTTCGCTTATAGTGGAAACTAACATATCAACATACAATGTCGGATTCCCATCTTTTGGCGGCTCAATATAAATCTGAGAATCCGCCGTATTAAAGAAATATGAACTGCCTTTTTGCATGTACGCGTTGGTCGTAAAATCGAGCTCATTTTCGCCGCTTTTTATGGAAATGTCACTTACAATACAATACTGAGCCGACGGATCTATGCGCACGGAACGAAGGTTTTCTTTTAAAAAAATTGCAATAGGGAATTGATAAAAAGTTTCCTTATCTTCTCCCGAAAAACCGTTTCCTGTATCATAGAAAACATCAATGAAATCAGACTGCTCGATTTTATATGGATTTAGAACCTGTCTCTTTATGATTTGTGAAAAATTAAGAAACTTAGCATTGTTTAACCATTTTTGAAATCCATCTACTTCGATTTTAAAATAATTATCAGCCTCATTGGGGGTGATTCCGAAAGTTTCATATCCTGTATACTCTGAAAAAAAACGTGAGCGAGTTTGATTAATAAAGAAATTTAATAAACTTCGGTATTTTATAAATTTTACTGGTACCGCGAAATCAAAGGTCCATTCGTAATCGATTATATTCCAATTCCCATCAGAATCAACAATCATATTCTGAAAAATTTGATCGATGTTCCCCACAGAAATAGCTTTTTCGCCCTCGGTAAAGACATTTTCGCCAAAAACTTCATTTGTTATTTCATTCGCATGAAATTCTGCAGTTGCAAGTTTGTCCAACTCTTCAAAAAAAAGTTTGGCTGCAGAATAAAAACCATCCTTATCCTTGTTTTTTAGATAACCGTCAAGAATCTGGTCATAGATCGTGCCTTCCAAATACTCAAAGTCAACAAAATCATCGCCAGAAGCAACAATCTTGTTCACTTTGAATTTGGTTCCAGCAAACATATCGCTCAAGGCGGCCTCATGTTTTTTTATTGCAAGAATATGAGAGCGTGCGGATTCTTCCATAGCGCTTTTGCGAACGATTTTTTTTCCGCCCTGTTCAATAATCTGCGTGGCGATTCGAAAAGGGGCCATTCTGTCGTTTGAGTATTTTGTGTAAAGGATTTTTTCGTTATTCATCATTTTCAATATTTCTCCATTTTGCGTTTTTCATCTTCAACGGTATGGCCGTCAAAGAAAAAGTGCGTGCGTATGTTCTCAATCTTATCATCCCGCACGGTAAATGACTTTACACCGCTCGCGCCGTCAATCTCGGTGACAAAATACATTTCGTCAAATTGTGTTATATAATAAGGCGTGCCTTTGAATCCAAAAGATTCGTACAGTCTTTCATATTCGCCACCAACCAACTTATTCAAATCTTTTATCCTTACAAAATTCGGAACGATTGTCCCGCTGCCGTCCTGATAGACAGTAATGTAAAAATACTCGCCGATTTTTACAATCTGGTTCATCCCAGAAAGTTCGAACGGAACGGCAATTTTTTCAGAGACCGAAAAGCCAGATTCGTCCAGTCGAATCTTCCAAATGAAGCCGTTGCCCGAAATAAAGTAAAAGAATCCATCAATCAGGCTAAAAGAGCGAACATAGGTATCCTTTATCTCGGTGATTTCGACTTTCCGCTCGATTTTTGCTTGTCCCCCCTCGTTCATAATAATCCAAAGGATTCCGCCAAGCGAACTGAGAACAAAAAATTTTGATGAATCTTTGTCATAAATTACAAAATGCGGCCTTGCCTCTATCCCGCCAATAATCTGAGTCTGTTTGAAACTGTCTCCGTTTTTTTTGAACACGCGGATTGCATTGTAGTCAGTGTCGTCACAAATGTAAAGCTCGCCGTCGCTTGCAATCGTATGGCCTCCGCGAATGTCATCTGTCAGAATGTTCCACATATAGATTGGCTCCTCCAGATTTTTGCTGAACAATATGCGGTGGTGCCAGCAATCGATGATAAAATAATCTTCCCCGATTTTCTGAACCATAGTCGGGGTGTATAAGGTTGGCAACCGCCCCCCCCCCATTCAACTGTATAGTAAATATTTCTGACAGCGCTTTTTTTACCGGATCTATTTCATTCTTGACAATCTCCGCAACAGAAGCTCGGATTGCATTGAGGAAAAGTTTGTTTCTCAATTTACAAAAGATTTTTTTTACGCTCATAGTCACGCCTGCTATTTCCTTGTCACTTCAATCAAGAATGAGTTTGAGAATGTCTTAAAGTAATCCGTGCCAACCATACTATCGTAAGCCTTTGCCTCGTCAAAAAACATGTAACGGTTCTGATCCATATTCATCAAGTTCATCGTAAGTTCGCCGGCCCTTGGAAGTCTGTCATCCGTAAAAATCTGCATCGGAAACTTGTAATCTGGGTATGGGTACATAAAGCGGCAATCTGTGATGCCACAATCGCGAAAAAGTTTCTCAAATTCCTCACGGCTAAAGGTAACGGCTCTATTTGTATTCGTGTAGCCTTCGATTCCCTCAAAGTTCATTCCAACATGGTCTTCTTTGCACCCTGCAAAGTATTTAAGTCCAAGCCTGTTTTCAATTGCGATGTAAAGCCTTCCGCCTTTTTTGAGCCGATTCATGGCGATGTTAAGAAAATCCTTGTATGGCTCTTTTGAATCAATGTAAGAAGAGCCGTATTCAAAAACTCCGATTAGTGTAACAACATCAAATTGTTCCGTTAGATGCGATTCGACGGCTTGAAAGTTTCCAACAAGAATTTTTAAGTTGTCATATTCACGGTTCCTATAAGCGTTTATCTCGCTCCGTTTTTTTGAAAGTTCAACGCAAGTGACGCTCTTAGCCTTTTGGCATAGTTTTCCTGTAATTGCTCCCATTCCAGCGCCAATTTCAAGCACTGTGTCGTCCTTTGTGATTCCGACACCAGCAAGAATGTTCTGTCGTATATACGAAAGATGATAAAGAACCGCCCAATTTCTTCTCTTAGCGATGTAGTCCTCATAAACAGACGGAGGATTGTCCTTTACAAAGGCAAGGATTTCGTCCTCTATTGGCCCGTCTGAGTAGAGGTCCCTTCCAGACCAATGGGTTAAATCTAAAGTGACTTTATTAATCTTTTCTTGCATAGAACTATTCTCCTAAAGCGGGACGATTAAGTATTTCAGATTTTAAAATCTACTAATCCACCGTTATCTTACAAGTTAAAACTCCCTATATGAAACGTTCTTCATTCCAATTATGATTTTCAGTGCATCTAAAGCGGTCTGTCGTTTCATTTTATCTTTATGCTTCAATCCGCTCGCATATTGGCGGAAAAGAAAATACAGGGCCTTTTTCTTGCTGATGTTTTTCCACACAAACAATATCTTATTTCGCAATACATGATAAGCAAAAAAAGGAGACCATTCCGTACTGCTGCCCGTATGAATATGGCGAACCAAGGCGTCCGGACAATACGCCAACTTCCTTCCAAGTTTCTTTATACGGTATGACAAATCGGTGTCTTCGTAATACATAAAAAAGCGCTCATCAAAGCCTCCTGCTTTCTCAAAGTCATCCTTTGTGAAGATAATGGCGGCACCGCACGCGTTGTTGATCTCATACTCTTTATTGAATTTTGGAGAGTCAATTTCGCAAAATCCGATGTCTCCGCCGTCAAAGCTTTCATTGACGAACGAGCCTGCGTTTTGCACGAGAGAGTATTTTTTCTTTTCGATTTCCGAATTTTCAAGAGTGATAGAAAAATTTCCATTTTCGTCAACTTTGAATTCTTTATCACAACAGAGAATTGAGTCAGTGTCTCTGTTAAAGAACTCCGTGTTTATCAAAAAGGAATAATTGGCGCTTTTTTGAATTAACGGAATTGAAATTTCGCTATGCCCAAACGCCGTAATCGTTTCTGGATCGCAAAGCAGATTTTTGCAGAATTTATTGTCTATTTTATAATCTTGTCCATTGATCTTTATGACGCGATTAAAAATGATTTTATCTTGGGTTTTAAAAGTGAACTTTATAAAATCATAAAAGAACAAAAGCTTGGAATTGACAATCCCGTAATCATGGGAAATAAAGTAACGATAAAGGTTCGTCAGCCAATTTTTATCGACAGCGGTGTCGTTGTTCAACAACACTATGTGTTTGCCGCTTGAATTCTTGACTCCAAGATTATTTC
>JBGUQT010000128.1:0-20626 GCA_045131275.1 Treponema sp. | reverse complement strand
ACACGCCTTCCGAGATGTCCTCGCCCAATTTTTCAAGAGTGATCGTTCCAAGCAAATTGTCTTTTTCAAAGCGCAAGCCTTTTCCGCTGTCGGCGGTTTTTAGGCCGCCGCGAGCCACTACGGCAAACTTGGCGCCCTTTGCCATGCCTTCGGTTTTTCCAATGTCAATCAAAACGTCGTTGCCGCTGCGCTCCAAAAGCTTTGCGCGAACGGGAAGGATGTCCAAAATTCCCTTGCGCAACGAAAGCAACGACGAAACGTAGCGGTTGTTGCCGGTTTTGTAGACGGCGAACTTTTGGGTTGACGTTCCGGTTCTAGCGGAATAAACGTCGGCGGTGAATTTCATGTCGCGCTCGCTTTCGGCCGCGTCAAAAAGAATAAAGTAGTCGTAGCCGTTTTTGTGCGCGTCGGCGTAGGCGCTTCCAAAAGAATTCGCGGCAGACGGAATTATTTTTGCGCTTGTGCCAAGAATTCCCTTGAACAAAATCGCCAAATGCTCGGCCGCGACATTGGACAATTCCGGATGAGGCGAAGTCGCCTTTGACGGAAGGCAGTACAAGCCGATCGTCCACCTTGTTTTGTCCAAGAAGAATGGATTCACGTCCCACTTGGAGGCAAGCGTGTCCTGCAAAAGATACTCATAGCCTTCAACAGTGTCAGACAAACGGACAAAGGCGATCTTTTCGTCTTCGGGAAGGATTTTCTTTCCGCTTTTCTTGGCTTCCTCAATTCCGCTTTTTAGGATTTCGTTTTCCTGAATGAATTTTATTTGCGACAGATAGTTTTCGCTAAAGCCTTCCGCGCGCAAAAGCTTGCTAAAGGCCGAGCGGGCCGCGTAGTTTGTCGGCTCCATTCTGAGGGCGGCTTGATACTCGTAGCGCATTTGCGGGCCAGCGTATTTTTTTGCGTAGTCAGCGCCCTTTTGAACGTGGTACTTGGCCCAAGTCTTTCTACGAGCGTCTTCAATCTCTATGTCTTCATAAACCAAAAGCTCAAAAGCGGCCCGCATCACTTCGTCTTGGGGAACGGCTTCAAGGCCGCGCGACCAAATGTCTATCGCCTTTGCGTCCTGCCCCATCTTATGAAGGGCCAAGCCCTTTATATACCAAGCGCGGCCGTTGTTTCTGTCGCGCGAGATTCTCATGTCCGAAACGTTAATGACTTCCGCGTATCGGCCTTGCTCAAAGTAAATAAGCGACAAAAGCTCGTAGGCTTTCCAATAGTTGGGATCCACTTGCAGCGCCGCCATGCAGCGCTTTTCGGCAGCGTCAACGTCGCCCTTCTTTAAGCTCAAATAAGAGGCCACGTAATGCGCCTGAGGGTTTTCGGCATGCGCTTGAATCGCTTGGTTTACAAAAGTTTCGGCCTGGCGCTCCTTTCCAAGCTCGGCGCTAATCAAGGCCAAAGAAAGCAAGGCCTTGGCGTTTCCGGGATTGCGCTTTAGCGCGTCGGCGTAAAGGCTTTCGGCGCCGGAGACGCGGCCCTTAAAAAGATTCAGTTCCGCCAAACCAAAGCGGGAGTCTATGTCATTGGGGTATTTTTTTTGGATTCCCTCAAATATTTTTTGGGCCTCGTCCAAGCGGCCCAAGGAGATCATCGCCATTCCTTCCAAGTTAAGGATGTCGCTGCGGCCGGGCGCGTATTTCTTTGCGTTTTGCAAATATTCCAAAGCGGCCTCGCTTTGGTCCATTTGGTAAACGCACTGCGCCAGCCTGTACCAAGCGTCGATGTACGAAGGGTTTATTTTAAGCGCCTCTTGGTATTTTTCGCTCGCGTTCCACCAATCGCGCTCGTCTTGATAATTCCTGCCCTCTTCAAAAAGATAGGCCGCGCTTTTTGAGTTTTGTCCAAAAGAAAAAGCGGACAAAAACATCGCGCACGCAAGCGCCGCAAAAAACCTCTTTCTCGCGCGAAAGGCGCTATTCGTCAGATTCCTTTTTCCCACCGTCATTGTTTTCCCCGTTTTTTAGAATGACTTTAATTACGTTTATTCTGTGGCCTTCCATGTCCTGCACAATAAAATCGTAATTATTCCAAGAATGCTTTTCGTATTTTACCGGAATTTTTCCGAACAAGTCAAAGACAAAGCCGCCCAAGGTGTCAAAGTCTTCGACAGGAAAGTTTGAGTCAATCGTTTCGTTCAAGTCGTCAAGAGACGTTCTGGCGTCGCAAAGCCAAGCGTTAGGTCCAAGAGGAATGATGTCTTCGCGCTCGTTGTCAAACTCGTCCTGGATGTCGCCTACGATTTCCTCGATGATGTCTTCCATGCAGACAATGCCTGAGATTCCGCCGTATTCGTCAACCGCAAGGGCGATGTGAACGTGGCGGCGCTTGAACTCGCGCAAAAGGCTGTCGATGCGCTTGGACTCAGGAACAAAGAAGGCCTTGCGGATTATTTTGTCCAAGGCGATCTCTTCGTTTTTGCTAAAGCAGCGGATCATGTCCTTTACGTAAAGAATGCCGACGACATTGTCGATTGAATCCGCGTAAACCGGAAAGCGCGAGTGCCCGCTGGCCGCGATTTTTTCCAAAAGCTCCTGGCCCGGAGTGTTTATGTTGATAAAGTCAACGTCGATGCGCGGAACCATAACTTCTTTTACACTGGTCTCAGACAAATCTTCGATGCCGCGAATCATGTCCTTTTTTTCTTCGTTGAGAATCTCGCGCTTGGCTTCTTCTTCGCTGTTTTCTTTTTTATGCTTGAACAGTCCCATACAATTAAATTATTTTTTCCCCTTTTAATTTTAAAAGAATTTCTTCCTGCAATTTTAACATCTCGCACTCAGGCGCCTTGCCTTTTTCTATATGCTCCTCGCCGTGGTCGTAGCCGTTAAGGTGCATAAGGCCGTGCAGCAAAAGGCGCTTTAGCTCCGAATCGACGTCGCAGCCAAAATACTCGGCGTTCTTTTTTAGCGTGTCCACGCTTATCGCGATATCGCCGGCCAAAAGCCATTCAACGCCGTCTTCGTCCTTAAATTTCTCACCGTTCTCAAAAGAAAGAACATCTGTAGCCGCGTCAATGTTACGATAATTTTTGTTCAATCCTTGAATGATAGCGTCGTCGCAAAAGAGCGCGGAAACCTCCTGGCCGTCCAAAGACAATTCTTTTGCGAGCTTTTGCATAAAAGGCTCGACATTTCCAAGCCATTCCGGCTCGTCAATTCCGTCGACGTCTATCAAGAACCTATTTGCCATCGGCCTTTCCTTTTTTGGAAGACTTGCCTTCGGACTTGCTTTCCTTTTCCTTGTCTTTATCTTTTTCTTTGTCGGCGGCGTCGGGATCCTTTTGGTCGGGATATTCGATTCTTGAATGGTAGTAGCCCGCCAAGATTGAAACAAAGGTGTCTTGGATTTTGGTAAGCTCGCCAAAAGTCAAGGCGCAGTTTTTAAGCTGCCCGGCTTGCATTTTTCCTTCTATAAGCGTGTGGATGAATTTTTCCAAGCGAGGAACCGTGGGCTTGTCCAAAGTGCGGCAGGCGGCCTCTACAGTGTCGGCCAACATGACGACGCCGCTTTCCCGGCTTGTCGGCGGATTTCCAAAGTAAGAAAAATCCTCGGCCTTTGCGTCCGGATTTGACTTGAGAGCCTCTTGGTAAAAGTATTGCATGACGCCGTTTCCGTGGTGCTCGCTGATGATGTCGATCACTTGCTTTGGAAGCCTCATGGAAACCGCCATCTCAACGCCCTTCTTTACATGGCTTCTAATTATAGAAACCGAGAGCGAAGGATTGATCTCGTCGTGCTTGTTTTCGCCGCTTTGGTTTTCGACAAAGTATTCGCTTTGGTCGATTTTTCCCATGTCGTGGTAGTAGGCTCCAACGCGCGCCATAAGGGAATTTGCGCCGATGGTCTTGCAAGCGTTCTCGGCCAACTGGGCCACCATAAGCGAATGGTTGTAAGTGCCGCTTGCGGTCAAAAGCATTTTGCGCATTATCGGATTGTTCAAGTCGCTAAGGTCAATCAAGCGGAAGACGCTGGCTGTGTTCAAAATTTGCTCAAGCGGCGTGATAAAGCCCAAGGCCAAAATGCCGCTAAAGAAGCCGTTTATCGCAAGGCCAAAAGCGATTATGCCGGAGCCGCCAAAATCTTCGTTAAAGATGACCTTAAGCAAGAAGGCCGTGACAACGTTCAGCATGGCGGTGATCAAAGCCGCGAAAACCAACTGAATGCGGTTCTCCAACTTGCGCGCGATTCTGCAGGCTGCAAAGCCCGAAACAAGCGCGTAAAGGAAAACCGTCACGTTAAAGTTTGACGCGTTTAAAAGGCCCAGCGCGCTTATCAAGGCAAAGAAAACCGCCTGCTTTTCGCCGAACAAAATCACGATCAAGAATATGAACAAAGAGCTGGGAATGAAAACGCAAAGAGTAAAGGGAGAGCCGGACGCGAAATTCAATTTTCGCGTAAAGACCGCGCACGCAAAGACTCCCAAAAAGAAAACCACGCTTACAATTGACTCCTTAAGGTGAACCGTGTGGCCAACCAAAGTCTTTGAGAACAAAAAGAACCACAAGACTGTCAAAAGGGCCAGATAAATCAACGAATTTGCGAAAGCCCGGTAGTCGATGTATTCGTGGATGTTGGCCATCTTCTCAAGCTTTCTGTAGGCTTCTTCCGTGATGACAAAGCCCTTCTTTATGACCTTTTCGCCCTTTTGGACCACGGTTGGATACTCCATAGTTCCAGGAAGGCTGCGGTCGGCGACAATCGTTCTGTCGGCGACTTGGCCAATTTCGTACTCGTCAAGCGAGAAGGAAGCGACAGTAAGACTGCGGCTTACGTTAAAGAACGCGATTACGGCCATCGCGATAAAAGCGACGCCGGCGGTAATCACGCGAGGAAGCTGTTTTTTCACCGCCATCTTAAAAGCGCTCTTGGGCTTTCCGCCCACGACTTCGGTTTTAGTTTGTGCCATTTTCATACGCCTTAACAATTTTTTTTACAAGGGAATTGCGCGAAACGTCTTGGCCTGTCATTCTCATGATTCCGATTTCCGGAACGCGGGAAAGAACTGCAAGCGCCTGCGTAAGTCCGCTTTGAACATGGTTCGGCAAATCGATTTGCGTCAAGTCGCCGGTTATAAAGACCTTGGAGCCGGAGCCCATCCTGGTCAAGAACATTTTCATTTGCTCTTGGCTGGTGTTTTGCGCCTCGTCAAGGATTAGAATTTTATCGCAAAAAGTGCGGCCCCGCATGTAGGCCAAGGGAGCGGTTTCTATTATGCGGCTTTCCAAAAGACGAGCGACTGTGTCGCGGGGAAGAATCATTTCCATCGCGTCGTAAAGGGGCCGCAAATACGGAGCGGTCTTTTGCTCCAAGTCGCCGGGAAGGTAGCCAAGACTTTCCCCCGCTTCCACAACCAGGCGGGTCAAGACCATTCCCCTTGCCTGCTTTGACAAAACAAGGCGCAAGGCTTCGGCGATGGCCAAAAAAGTTTTTCCGCTTCCGGCGGGACCCACGCAAAAAACCATGTCCAGCTTTCTCATAAGGGCGATGTAGTCTGCTTGGTTTTGCGTCTTGGGATAAACCCGCCTAAGGCCGCCGGGCACCACAACGCTGATTGAGTTTTGGTCAACCTTGGCGTTTGTGTTCAATATGGAAGCGACAGCGTCCTCCGAGTCAACCGCTCCGTCCTCTATCTCGTCTATGATTCTGTCAACAATGAATTTAAAGCGGCGCTGTATGTCGGGGTCTTCTTCCTCAACGCAAAGCTCGTTTCCGCGGGCGTAAATCGTAGCCCCAAGGCTTTCTTCGATGAGTTTTAAATTGCTGTCGTTTGTTCCGCACAGCTTAGTAAGAACGTCAGCGTCCGGAACAATGATAGTGCACGATGAATCCATTTTTCTTCTAATTTTATAATTATAGCGCGGAAAGCGGAATTTGTCTAGTTTTAAAAAAAATCGCATTTTTTTCTTGCTTTATTAAAAAAGCGGGTTTATAATAGTTATATATTTATAGAAAAAATCGCAGATTTTTTAAATTTTTCGGAGGAACACAATGTCCAACAAAGTTGACACATCCAGGGTTTTGTCCCTTATTTTGGGCGGAGGAAAGGGAACCCGCCTTTATCCCCTTACAAAAGACCGCTCCAAGCCGGCGGTTTCGTTCGGCGGAAAATACAGAATCGTAGACATTCCGCTCTCAAACTGCATTAACTCGGGCTTTAAAAAGATTTACCTTCTTACACAGTTCAATTCGGCCTCGCTCCACATGCACATCACCAATTCCTACAACTTTGACCGCTTTTCAAAGGGCTTTGTAGAGATTTTGGCCGCCGAGCAGACTTTGGAGCACTCAGGTTGGTACGAAGGAACGGCAGACTCGGTTCGCAAGAACTTTGTCCACTTTAAGGCGCAAAACCCCAGCCACTACATCATTTTGTCGGGCGACCAGCTTTACCACATGGACTTAAAGGCCTTCTTTAACGCCCACGTGGCGAGCGGAGCCGACGTTACAATCGCGACGACAGCCGTAAACCGCCGCGACGCTTCGGGCTTTGGCATCATGAAAATCGACGACAAGAACCGCATCACTGAATTCATGGAAAAGCCAAAGCCGGATTTGAACATCGACGATTGGAAGATTCCCGCCGCCGCCCGCGACCCCGACTTGGCGCCCGAAAAAGAGTACTTGGCCAGCATGGGCATTTACATTTTCAACGCCGCCACAATGGAAGAAGTCTTGGACAACGACAAGACCGACTTTGGAAAAGAAATCATTCCGATGGCCATCAAAAACAAGAAAATCAACTCTTACATTTTTGACGGCTATTGGGAAGACATCGGAACGATCCGCTCCTTCTACGAAGCCACTCTGGACCTTACAAACCCCGAGCCAAAATTCAACCTCTTTGACGAGGCCCAGCCGATTTACACCCACGCTCGCAACCTTCCGCCTTGCAAAATGAACCACGCCGACATCACGGCCTCGCTTACAAGCGACGGCTGCATCATCACCGACTCAATGGTGACAAAGTCGGTTATCGGCGTCCGCTCCATCGTTGAAGCGGGAACGATTCTCAAAGGAACGATCATCATGGGAGCCGACTACTACGAGTCGCCCGAAGAAAAAGAAAGCAACAAAAAAGCCGGCTTGCCCAACATCGGAATCGGAAAGCATTGCCACATCGAAAAGACGATCATCGACAAAAACGCCCGCATCGGCGAAAACTGCCAGATAAACGTCTCCGGCAAAAAGTACGAGGACGGCGACCACGGAAACTTCTACAGCGCCGACGGAATCATCGTAATCCGAAAGAACGCTGTCATTCCCGCGGGAACGATCATCTAACGGCTAGAACTGAAAAGCGGGCGGAATCAACCTTGAAATTCCGCCCGCTTTTTGATATAGTGACTGTATGTACACAAAATTTAAAAAGGATACAGGGCCCAAAAAGCCGCTTGCCGTCTCTTATTGGTCAAAGACAAAGATTAAGTGTCCCGTTTGCCAAAAAGAGTTTCAGCGCGAGGAAATGCTTACCGGAAGCGGCCGCCTTAACGCCGGCGCCTTGACCGAAGAGCTTCACCGCCAGTACATTCCCACGGCTCGCTACGGAAAAATCAATCCGCTTATTTACGCGATCGGCGCCTGCCCGCATTGCCATTCCGCCTTTTTTTGGAACGACTTTAACGACATAAAAGACCAGGCCTCGCTTGACCGCATTTACGAAACGATGGAAGCGCGCAAAAAATTCACCAACATGATTTTCCCCTACTACAACCTTACGCGCAACAGAAACCTTTTGGACGGAGCGGCCATGTACTTTTTGGCCATCTTGACATACGACGAAGTTGACTTCGCCTACCTACCGACAATGAAGCGCGCGATCCTTAGCCTGCGCTTGGCCTGGCTTTGCAACGACCTTAACGAGGAAGTTCCCGACCACAACTTTGACATGGTTGCCAAAATATTTTACCAAAAGGCGATTTTCTTTTACCAGCAAGCGGTGGTCAACGAGGCCAAGCGCGTGGAAAAAAGCTCCACCTTGGCCAACATGGGCCCCGACACCGACAAAAACTACGGTTGGGACGGCGTAATTTACTTGTGCGGCCTGTTGGAGTACAAGTACGGCCAGACCGAAGACCAAGCAATGCGCCTTAAAAAGCTTGACGAGTCAAAAATCGCGATCGCGCGCATCTTTGGCCTTGGAAAGTCCACGAAGGAAAAGCCGGGCCCCCTTTTGGAGCACTCGCGAAACCTTTACGACAATCTCAACAAAGAATTGGGCGACGCTGACATAGCGATTGAATGACGGCGCGGCGGGCATAGATGGCCAAAAACATTCTTCTTTCCATTTCATACGACGGAACGGATTTTTGCGGTTGGCAACGGCAGGACGAACAGCGCAGCGTCCAGGGCGAGCTTGAGAACGCGCTGCAAAAACTCTTTGGACAAAAAATCAATTTGCAAGGCTCGGGACGGACGGATTCCGGCGTGCACGCAAAGGCGCAAGCCGCCAATTTTTTGTGCCCAATAGATTCAATTCCAGACCAAAACATTCCCAAGGCCTTGAACAACTTTTTGCCGCGCGATGTCAGGGTCAACGAGGCGCGGTCGGTCGCGCAAGATTTTTCGGCCCGCTTTAGCGCCACAAGCCGAGTCTACCGCTACTTTATTTTGCCAAAGCAAATTCCTTGCGCGGCTTCAAGCCGATATGTCTGGCAAATCAACCACGCTCCCGACATCAAAAAACTTAACGAAATGGCGGCCGTTCTGCGCGGCGAATTGGATTGCAAAACCTTCGCTGGCGCCGGCGACGCAAGCCTTTCGACAAACCGCTATTTGGAGAACGCTTTTTTCTTTGAAGAAGAGGATTCCTTTGGGCAAAAAAAAATTGTGTTTGAAATAGAGGCCAACGCCTTTTTGTACAGAATGGTCCGCTCGATTACAGGAACCCTGATAGACTTGGACAAAAACAAAAAAGGCGCGGAGGACTTTAAGAAAATCTTGGACGATTGCGACCGTTCCAAGGCAGGCCCAACCGCTCCGCCCGACGGCCTTTTTTTATGGAAAATAAAATTTGACGGAGTCCGCCGGCACATTTAATAGCGGCAAAAAAAATTGCAAGCAAAACAAAAATTGTCGGTTAGCCGCATAAGTCGCAACGCTTCGCTTGCGGACGCAGTTCTACAACAAGCTCACGGGATCTACGTCAACTTCGATGTAAACGCCCGCCTTGGCCCTGTAGCCGTAAATCAAGCTGGCGGCGATTTTTTGCAAAACAGTCACTGACGGGCCCCTAAGCAAAATCTGGTTTCTGTAATTCGAATTGATTTTTGCCAAAGGACACTCGCTGGGGCCAAGGATTTCTGTCTCCTTGGAATTGGAAAGATGTTTGGCTTGCAACGCCTCTAACTCTTGGGACAAAATTTTATAGGCGTCGGCGGCAAAAGCCTCGGCGTCGCTTTGAACCATGCTTCTAAAGACCAGGCGCAAGAGGCGGGAATACGGCGGAAAGTTTAAAAGCCTTCGAGTCGAAAGCTCTTGCTCGTAAAAGTCTTTTGGAAGCGAATGGCAGGCGCAATAGACCGCCGGATTGTTTGGCGAATATGTTTGAACCAAAACTTTTCCGTCTGGAAAAAAGCGGCCGGCGCGGCCAGCCACTTGCGTTATAAGGCTAAAAGTTTTTTCGGCCGCCCTAAAGTCCGGCAAGTGCAGCGAAGTGTCCGCCAAAATCACGCCGACCAATTTTAGCGAAGGAAAGTTGAGGCCTTTGGCTATCATTTGCGTTCCAAGCAAAATGTCGTAGTCGCCTTTTTTAAAGGCCGCGATTTTTTCTTCAAGCTCGCCCTTTTTGCTTATGGCGTCGGTATCCAGGCGCAGGACCCTTGCGTTTGGGAATTTTGACCGCGCTTCGCTTTCTATGAATTCCGTTCCAAAGCCAGAAAAGCCTATGTCAACCGAGCCGCATTGGGGGCAAACTCTAAAAGGCTCTGTCGAATAAGAGCAATAGTGGCAAACCAAACGGTTTTGCGCCTTGTGGTATGTCATCGGAACGGAGCAATTCTTACACTTGACTTCAAAGCCGCAAGCGTTGCACCTAAAGATATGGTTAAAGCCGCGCCTGTTCAAAAATAAAATCGCCTGTCTCTTTTCCTTTAATGTTTGCCTTATTTCTTCTTCAAGCGGAACGGAAATCGCGCCGTTCATTTTTTGACGCGACAAGTCAAGCGCGGCGATAATCGGCATCTTTCCGCCTGAAAGCCTTTTTGTAAGCTGATGGCACATGAACTGCCTTTCCTCTATCGCCTTCCACGCCTCGACGCTTGGAGTCGCGCTTCCCATAACAAGGGGAATCCTTAATTTTGAGGCGCGCCGCATCGCCACTTGCCGCGCGTGGTAGCGGGGAGAGTTGCCGGATTTATAGGAAGAGTCGTGTTCCTCGTCAATGATGATCAAGCCCAAGTCGGGAATCGGAGCGAAAACCGCGCTGCGCGCTCCAACAACAACCCGGGCCTCTTTGTTGATTATTCGTTTCCATTCTCCAAGCTTTTGAGCGGGAGTCAAAAGCGAATGCAAGATCGCGGCGGTGTTTCCAAAGCGGCGGGTCACGGCGCTTACAACTTGCGGCGTAAGTCCAATTTCTGGAACCAAATACAAAACGCCCGCGCCTTTTTGCAAAATCTTTTCCGCCGCGCTTAAAAAGACTTCGGTTTTTCCGCTTCCCGTCGCGCCGTAAAGGTAATGGTAAAGGCATGCGTCTTGACCGCCGCCTTCCTTGCCTTTAACCGAGGCGCCTGTAACAGCTTCAACAGCGGCAGCCTGCTCCTCCGAAAGCCGGTTCTTGCCCTCAAAGGAATCCGCGTCAACAGAAGAAAAAGCGCCCGCGTCGCCCTCTCGCTTGGCGCCGGGAATCATGGAGCAAAGCGCCTCCCCGATCGGGCACAAGTAAAAGTTTGAGATCCAACGGCCCAAGTCCAAAAGCTCCGCGCTTAGCAAGGGCCTTTCGTCAAGGACGCGAAGAATCTTGCGGATTTTTTTAGGGTCAAAAGAAAGGTCTTTTGGAAGCTCGTCAAAAACGGCGGTGATGATTCCAGTCGCTTTTTTATTTCCAAACATTACTTCGACGCGGGATCCGACTTGGGCCTCGTAGGAATCCACTTTGCGGGCGCGCTTTAGGGGAATCAATTCTTTTTGCTCTTTTTCTTCCCGCGCGACCCGCTTTCCGGCCTCAACGTTCGCGTAAGTGAACGTTTGGTTTGCGGGAACGTTAAGCGCGACTTGCAAATATTTCATTTATCGTAGTCCGGGCAAAGTTCCAAAAGCTTTTGCCTAAAAGCCTTTAAGTCTTCCCAAGCGGGCCGCTTTAAGCTTTCGTCGCGCAAAAGAGCGCTTGGATGAAAAGTGGCCATAAAGGGAATTCCGTTAAAGTCAACGAACTTTCCGCGCATCTTGTTTATGCCGATAGAAGTGTCCAAAAGATTTTGCAAGGCAACGCGGCCCATCGCCAAAATCATCTTGGGTTTTAGAACATGTATTTGCGCGTCCAAAAATGAACGACAGGCTTGCGCCTCTTGCGGCGCGGGGTCTCGGTTCATTGGCGGCCGGCACTTTACTATGTTTGCGATAAAACAATTTTTTCCGCGGCTTAAATTAATGGCGCCAAGCATTTTGTCCAAAAGCTGGCCGGCCTTTCCAACAAAAGGACGACCCTGCTCGTCTTCATCCGCGCCGGGCCCTTCGCCGACTACGAGAACCAAAGGCTTTTCCACTCCCTCGCCGGGAACGACATTCTTTCTGGTTTGCGAAAGCGGACAGCGAGCGCAAGAGGCGATTTTTTGCGCGATTGAACCAATTGTGGCTCCGCCAGAAGGCGCGCTTGCGGCGGCCGTTTGCGCCGCGGCGCTTGGAACGGTCTCATGACCAAGAACGGAGTCGGAGGCGGCTGTTTGAGGCGCGTCTTGTTCGGCCGTCAAAGATTGGGGCGCGCTTGCGGCTATCTCTGGATCGTCGGCAAAGACGGGCTCGGACAAAAAGGCTTGGTCTGTGTAGCCAAGAGCCGCGCCCGAAGCCGCCTTTAAGATTTTATAAACAAGCTCTTTTTCTTGCGCCTTCATTGCTTGGCCCCCAACAAAGCCGCCGCCTTGGCCGCCCTAAATTTATTGGGATAAACAGTCAATGCCGACGCGGGAAGCCAGCCTTCCTCAAAACGGTACCAAACCGATCCGCCGTTTTCTTCGCTGGCCATAGCGCTGGCCAAAATCGGAAAAAGCTCGCCTTGCTTGCAGTAGTCAACGGCTTCGGCGTCCCAAGAAATTTCTTCTCTAAAGGCCGCGTATGGCTCAACGACAACCGCCCACTTTACGTCAGGCGCCAGCGCCAACGGATCGGAATTGTCAAGCTCGATTTCCGACGCGTCATTCTTTTTGCAAGAAACTGCGAGCAAAGGCAAAAGAGAAATTAAAATGACTGCTTTAAAAAAAGACTTAGCGGCCTTCATAATTTTTTTCAATGTATTTTTTTACGCTCGGCAATATCTTTAAGTCCGAATCGACAAAATTATCCGTTGGAATTTGGTCAAAGTCGACCCATTTGTATTCCGTGTGCTCGGTCAAAGAAAAAAGCTTTTCCAAACCGTCATTGCTAAAAAAAACTTCGTAGGCGCGCAAAACCATGGGCTGGCCTCTATGCTCAAATTCCGAAACAGCGATTCGCTCCCCAACCAAAACGCTCTCGCCAAATTCCTCAAGCATTTCGCGGGCAATCGCTTCATTGTCGCTTTCTTTGCCGTCAACTTTTCCGCCGGGCAACTCCCAGCGGCCGCCCATATCGCCTACTTGCGCGCGCCGGGCTATCAAGATTTTGTTTTTAGTTTCCGGAGTTTTTCCAAGGACGACGCAAGCGATGGAACTTTTCATAGCAAAGGAACTCCAGGCAAAACAAAATGAACGACTCCAATAAAGAGAACCGCTATTCCGATATAAAGCTTGTTGGCGCTAACAAAGGCTTCTACCGCTTCCGGCATCGCGAAACTGTCGCTTTGCTCCTCAAAGTATCCAAGCAAAACGCAGGCTCCGGCCAAAAGACAGGCAAGCGAGGGAAGAAGGTCTCCGATCACCGACACGCCATGATACGGAACAAAGAAAATAACAAAACCTGTCACAAAGCAAAGGGCGCCGCAAACAAGCCTAAAAAGCGAGTTTGAAAAAAGCGACTCGCCAGCCAAGCCTTCTTGAATTTTTTCAAAAGCTGGAATGGATTTTTTTTCAGCCTGTTCGCCAAAAGAATCGTCGCCAAGATTTTCGTTTTGGCTGTAAATCAAAGTCAAGCCGCACAAAACGCTCAACAAAACTGACAAGCAATAAAACTGCGCCATACACTACACCGCCTTTTTTTATTCGCGCCGCGCCACGCCGGAGGTCAAATCAACTTTTTGCCCCAAAAGCTCAACGCTGGCTTCGACTTTTATTATATCATAATCAGGACTGTTTGTCCTTATAAAAAAGACGTTTTTTTCAATTTCCGCCGATTTTTGAATTTTGTCCAAAGGCTGGCCGTCAACGTCAACAAAGGTAAAAAGCGCCGCGGCTTTCTCGCCGTCCTTTATAAACTTGTCGATTTGAAAGTTTTTGTCAGCCAAGCTTTTCTTTAACGGGTGGATTTTTATTTGCGCGTAGACGCTTTCGTCGTAGCGAAAGGCGCTAAGCTCAAGCTCAAAGCCGGCGGCCGTCGAAAGGCTGGGCCTGTTTCCAAACGCGTTTACAATCAAGACAACCGCAAAGCAAAGGGCCACCGTAAAGAGCATAAAGCGGTTGAATTTTGTGGCCACAAGCGCCTTGAACAAGCCCTTTGTCGGATTTAGCTTTCCTGCGTAATAATCTTGAACGATTTTTGGAGCGTTTTTAATTCGCTCCTCGCGGTTGTAGCGAAAAACAAGGTTTTCGCCCGCGTCTTGATCAGGGCTTTTGCTTTCAGGAATGTTGTCGTAAAAAGCCATCTTCCCCTCCTCCCCAAGATTATTGGTCTACAAGAGTGTCGGTTCTCCACCAAACAACTTTGGCCTTGTCGCGTTCGGCCAAAAGCGCGCTGACGATTCCCGTATCGCTTAAAGAATAAGAGCTGTAGACAACATTGACCGCGTCAAAATTCAAAAGGCGCTTCACAACCCTTCCCGACTCCAAGTTAATCATCTGAACCATGCAGCCGGACTCAAGCGCTATCGTAAAGAAAAGCCATCCGTTCTTTGTCGCGCCAATCATGTCGTATGGAAGTTTGTAAACCTGTTTTGAAAAGCCGTCAGAAATCGTCTCTTCGTAAGGCGGAATTTCAAGGCCCTCGCCAAACGTTCCTGTTTTTATGTCATAAGGAAAAACGACGCTGACCGGATCGGAGATTCCGTTCTGCACTTTGCTTGAAACGTCAATCGAAGTTTCATAATAATCAGCCTTTACGAAAAAACGGCCGGAAGCCGGATCTGGAATTACGTTTTCAATCTCGGCGTATTTAGTGACGCCCATTTTGGCTTCTCCATATTCCGGAGCGTCGGAATACTTTATCAAAGTCTCCGACAACGGAAAGCCTTGCGGATTGTACCTGAAAATTTGAAAGCCTTCGTTCACGACGCAAACGACGACCAAGCAGTCGTCCTGGGTGACGTAAATGTTTCTGATAAAGGGGAACGGCGTTCCGCCAACTCCCTGCTGGCCGATGTAGTCTACAAAAGAGTTGGAGTTAAAGCGCAAGACTACCTGCAAAAGGATTTTGTTGTCGCCGGTTTCCTGCCTTTCTTTTGGAAGGGTTTCAGCGACGTAAATGTACTTGCTTGAGTCCAAGGCCAAAAGCGACGGCGCGTTAAAAGGATAGTCAACGGTTTTTCTTGTGCTTACGTTCTTTGACGAAAGCGCCTGCCTTGAATCGGAACTGTCAAAAAGCGGCGCCGGGTTTGTTTCCGGATTATGGTAAAGAGTCAGCAAGTCGCCGTAAGAGTTAAGCTCTAAAATTTTTTGCGACTCGCCGTTGGAAACATAGAAGAAACCGTCGCGCATGGCGATGGCGGTGTTTACCGCGCCGGTAGCGTTTAGGCCGCCGGCAAGGTTCAATTGTTCCTCAAAAGAACCGTATTTAAGCGAAAACAAATCCTGTCTTTTTACGCTCGCCACGCTTCCCGTCTTTTTGCAAGAAAAAAGACAAACGGAGAAAGCGGCGCAAAGCAAAGCCGCAAAAAGTCTATTCATTCCTACCATGGCACTGCTTGTATTTCTTTCCGCTTCCGCAAGGACAAGGATCGTTGCGGCCTACTTTTGGAATCGTTCTGCGGACAGTGACAGACGCGCCCTGTCTGCTCTTTTGCATGGCTCCTCCAGCAGCCTGCCTTCTTGCGGCGTCTCCGTCAAAAGCGCTTGGCCTTGCCGCCGGAGCGGCGCCAAAGTTCTGGCCGGTCTCATCGTGGCGGGCGTTGAGGGCGCTCATGCGGGCGGCCTCCTGCTGCCGCTGGCGCTCCGCCAAAGCCTCCGGACTAAGCTGGATTCGGACCTTGAACAAGCGCGAAATTATCGTCTGCCTGATTGAGTCAAGCGCGTCGTAGAAAATGTTAAAGCCGTCAATCTTGTATTCAGTCAAAGGATTCTTGCTGCTGTAAGTTCTAAGGCTTACGGCCTCGCGCAAGGCTTCCAGCGCTTCCAACTGGTCAAGCCACTTTTTGTCGATGACTTGAATGTATTGGTAGCGGATGAACATATTGAGGTTTTCTTTTCCGACAAGCGTTTCCTTTTGCGTGATGTCGTTTTGAAGCTCGCTTTCGATCGCTTCGATGGTCAAGCGCTCGGGCGGAAGCTGCAAGCCAAAGACGCTCTTTACCTGCTCGCCGATTTCCTTTTCGTTGCCCTTGCGTCCATATTGGGCGAACAAGTCGGTCAAGAAATCCTTGGCGTTGCCAAAAACGCGGCCGCTCAAATCTTCGTCGGCCAAAATCGCGTCGCGCTGCTCGTAGATTACAGAGCGCTGTTCGTTAAGAACGTCGTCGTAGTCAAGAAGGTGCTTACGAATTTCAAAGTTGCGCTCCTCGACCTTGTGCTGGGCGCGCTCAACGGCCTTGTTGAGCATCGGGTGGTCGATCGGCTCGCCGGGCTGCATTCCGATGCGGGTCATTATGTTTTTCATGCGCTCGCCGCCAAACAAGCGCATCAAGTCGTCGTCCATAGAAATGTAGAACTTTGAGCGGCCTGGGTCTCCCTGACGGCCAGATCGTCCGCGAAGCTGGTTGTCGATGCGGCGGCTTTCATGGCGCTCTGAGCCAATGACGTAAAGGCCGCCGAGGCTTCGGACTTCTTCGTAGTCTTTCTTCCACTGCTCTTTTTCTATCGCAAGCGCCGCCTCGTACTGTTCTTTTGTGGCTTCGGTGCCGGCTCTCTTTCGGGCGCGCATCTCCGGGTTTCCGCCAAGCTTGATGTCGGTTCCGCGGCCGGCCATGTTGGTGGCGATCGTCACCGCTCCCTTGGCGCCCGCCTCGGCGATGATCGCCGCTTCACGCGCGTGGTTCTTGGCGTTCAAGACCTCGTGGCGAATTCCTTTTTTGGTAAGAAGCGCGCTAAGGCGTTCCGACTTTTCAACCGAAATAGTTCCGACCAAAACCGGCTGGCCTTTTTCGCGGGCGGCTTGAATCTCTTTGCAAATCGCCTCCCACTTGTCGCTTTCGTTAAGGTAAACCTCGTCGTTTTCGTCCTTGCGCGCGACAGGTCTGTTTGTGGGAATGGCGACGACGTCAAGCTTGTAGATTTTGTTGAACTCTATCGCTTCGGTGGCCGCGGTTCCGGTCATGCCCGAAAGCTTTGTGTACATTCTAAAGAAGTTCTGGAACGTGATTGTCGCCATTGTGCGGTTGCGCTGGGCGATTCTAAGATGCTCTTTGGCTTCGATCGCTTGGTGCAAACCGTCGCCGTAGCGCCTTCCTTCCAAAACGCGGCCTGTAAATTCGTCAACTATCATTACCTGGCCGTCTTTAACCAAGTAGTCCACTTCCACATGGTAAAGCTTGTGGGCGCGGAGGGCTTGGGTAAAGTAATGGACAAACTCAAAGTTCTCCGAGTCAAACACAGTCGTTCCCGCGGGAATCAAATTGTGCTGGCGTAAAATCTCGTCGATGTGGTTCATTCCCTTGTCGGTGAATGAAACGCGCTTGGATTTTTCGTCCAAAGTGTAGTCGCCCACAAGCGCCGCGCGCTCCTCAGGAGTCATCTGGACTTCGTCGGGATAGTCGCCGGTCTTGGGGTCTTTGGGAACTTCCGTAAGCTCGCGAATGTACTTGTCGACTTCGTGATACTTGTAAGTGTCGTCCTCGCCCGCTCCGCTAATGATAAGCGGAGTTCTGGCTTCGTCGATCAAGATTGAGTCGATTTCGTCTACTACGCAAAAGTTAAAGCCGCGCTGAACCTTGTTTGAAAGGTCCACGACCATGTTGTCGCGCAAGTAGTCAAAGCCAAATTCGTTGTTTGTTCCGTAAGTGATGTCGCAGGCGTAGGCGGCGCGGCGGGCGTCGTTGTCCATGTTTGAAAGAATCGTTCCGACTGTCTGTCCAAGGAGCGCGTAAACGGGGCGCATCCAGGCGGCGTCGCGTTCGGCAAGGTAGTCGTTGACCGTTACGATATGGACGCCCTTTCCGCTCAAAGAGTTAAGGTAAACGGCGGCGACGCACATCAAGGTCTTTCCTTCGCCGGTTTTCATTTCTGTGATGCGGCCTGAGTGAAGGACCAAGGCGCCCATAAGCTGAACGTCGTAAGGGCGTTCGCCCAAAATGCGCTTTGCGGCCTCGCGCGCCAAGGCAAAGGCGTCAACCAAAATGTCGTCCAACGTCTTGCCAGCGGCGAGCTGTTCCTTGAATATTTTTGTTTGCTTAGCAAAGTCTTCGTCTTTGAGTGAAGCGGCCCACTCTTCGCGGGCGTTGATTTTGTCCACAATCGGACGCAGTTTTTTTACTTCGCGGTCGTTGGCCGAGCCAAAAATAGCGGTCAAAATTTTGTCGATAATCATAGTCCTACTATATTAGCGCTTTTGGGGCGAAGATTCAAGTGGAACGCGCTTTTAGCGCAAGAACCCTATTCTGCCCTTGGGCCAAAAGCGGAATTCGGTGGTGCCGAGGATTTTGTCTTGGCTTACGCATTGAGGCTCCATGTTGGTGTAATAATAGACGGAATAATCGTCATAAGGAGTGAGGGCCTCCAAGCGCTCGTCGTAGCTGTGCCTCATGTCCAAGGAGTTAAAGCGGTTGTCGCCCATCATAAAATAGCAGCCGTCGGGAATGTAGTTGGCCGAACCGTCGGAGGCGTTGGCAGGAAAGACCGGCATGTTTCTTCTGTCCAAATAATTAATGTAGCTTTGCAAAAGCTGGGCGCGGTCCCAAAGGCCCCTTATTTCTTGGTCTTCGACCAAGTTTGAATAAGGCAAGCCGGCGGAAATCAACTGCGCGTTCCGCAAAACAAATTTTCCAATGCAAAGCTTTAGCATAAGGTTGAGCCTAAAGTTGGAGTCCGAATACAAGTCTCCGCCGTAAAGGCCGTCCTTTAAAGCCTTGTCGCCGCGCTCAAACCAATCGGTCATAAAAGCGTGGAACCAAGAGGCGCCGTCAGTTCCGGCGGCCATAAGCTTTGTCGTAAGCGTGTAGTTTTCGCGCAAGAGGTTGTACTCAAAAAGTTCGTCGGGCGTAAAAAAGTCTTTTTTGGGCGCGTTCATTTTATCGGCTCGAACGGTTTTCCAAAAATTCCAAGCGATGTCATAACACTCTTTTTTGGCCGCCGCGATGTCCATCGTGTCGCGCTCTTTTTCAAAGGCCAGCATTTCCTCGTAGCCTTCTTGGTTTATGGGGAACTCTTGTATCATGCGCTTTATCTCAGGCGCTTTTTCGTTGAGGTTGTAGTTGGCCCACTTGGCGTCCTCTTGAACGGGAGAAAAGCGCGGCGAGTCCTTGGTTCGCGAATAAAGAATTCCGTTGACCATCATAAGCTGCTCGCCTGGAACGCCGACCAAGCGCTTTACAAGCGGATCGGCCTTGACTTGTCCGTTTGAGTCCACGTTCAAGTTGACCGTGGTAAAGGTGAGCATGTAAACCAATTCCGAAACGACTGACTTTACCTCGTCCTTCCTTCCGCTTGAGTAATGGGGATTGCGGAATACTACGATGTCGCCCCTCTTGTATTTTTTGAATGTCGGAAGCCCAACCCTTGTCAGGGGGAACTTTGGTCCGCTCGTAATTTTAGAAACCATCAAGCGGTCGCGTATCAAAAGTTCGGAAACCATTGACTCCGACGGAATCTTGTAAAATTGAAAGAAGAAAATTTGAAAGAGCAATACCATAAAGACCGCTTGCACCAAGGCGTCGGCCCAATCCAAAATATCAAAGCAAAGCCAGGCCGCGCCCTTGCGCTTTTTTGGCCTTGAAAATTCCAGCCAATCAGGAGCGATTTTTTTTAGGCTTTTGTCGGAAACAAGGCGCAAGGCCGCAAAAGAAAAGACAAAGGCCAAGAGCCAAAAGCAAACGGAAAAGACGTCAAAGGCAAAAGACGTTCCGCTCTCTCCCGAACGGCGGATTATAAAAGACACCAAGTGCGCGAAAGGCTGGTATTGCAAAAGCTTTTTCACCAGATTGAAATTCGCGCGGGAAGGATTTTTTAAAAGTCCAAAATAAATTTGATAAAAAAGAGCCGCGTTAAAAAGAAGCGCGATCGGAAAGGCAAAGGCCGCTACGTCAAGGCCAAAAAAAATGTTCGCGAATGAAAAAAGCGCGGCGAAAATCGCGTCAAGCAAAAAAAACGTTCTCAAAAGTTTCATATCGGATAACTATAGCAAAAAAAGCCGTTTCAGTCTATAATACGATTATGGCGGAATACCTAGACGAAAACGAAGGCCTCTCCTTTTTGGACGGCGACAAAGACTTGTATAAAATGCTGCTTGACGCTTATGTCACGGAAAATAAATTTGACCCAAAGGCCCTAAAGGATTTGGTTCAAAAAAAGGACTTTGAGGCGGCTGCGAAAATTGTCCACAAGACAAAAGGCGCGTCCTACCAAATCGGCGCAAAAAAGCTGGGCGACCTGGCGCAAGCGCTGGAAGACATTTTGCGCTCAAAGGTCCGGCCCGACGCAAGCCAAAGAAGCCCGGAAGAGATGGCCGCCCTTGCCCAAAACTTTTGCGACTCCTACCAAAAATGCCTCCAAGAAGTTTCGGAAGCCCTCGGCAAATATTAATAAAGCCCAAAAGCCTTGTCAAAATTTTTCTCAATCGACGCGGCAAAATCAAAGAACGAAGGCCGGGCCTCAAATGGGCTTCCAGCCGCGCGAATTTCAAAGGCCGCTTGGTAAACGTCCGCGATTTCGGCGGGGCTTGTGGCCGTCTCTCCCTTTAGCGTTTGGTAGGGTGCGTCGGTCTCAAGCAAGATCCTTTCCATATCCAGTGAACGGACGCAGGCGATCGCCTTTTTGGCTCCGTTCATCAAGGGCTTTCCAAAAGAAAAATACGCGTTGATTCCCTTTGCCAGGAGGGAACGGGCGTCGGCCGGACTTCCGGCAAAGGAATGGAATACAACCGCCGGCGCTTTTTTTAGCGAGCTTGACGCGGCGAAAATTTCTTGCATCGCTTTGCGCGCGTGGACAATGACGGGAACTTTGTATCGCGCGGCCAAGTCAAGCTGGGCGGCAAAGGC
>JBGUQT010000127.1:0-2610 GCA_045131275.1 Treponema sp. | reverse complement strand
ATACTAAATTTTCGGTGTTTTTTGGGGCTTTTGTTAGATAAAAGGCGGGGCGCGCAAAAAAAAAAACCGTCCGCAAAGGACGGTTTTTTTGTCTTAGTAAGACGCTCGGCTGTCGTGCGGCTTGCGGTTCTTTTTCATAAGCTTGCGAGCCAAGGTCTTGTTCTTGCGGTTCAAAATTGTAGAAGGCTTTTCGTAGTACTCGCGCTTCTTCCATTCGCGGATGATGCCTTCTTTTTCTACCATTCTCTTAAAGCGTTTGATCGCTTTTTCAAGATTCTCAGAATCTTCAACTAAAATTGTTGCCATTGTGTTTTCACCTCCTTTTTGCGGAGTTCCGTCAAGTTCGTCTATTATGCCAAAAATCGCGCTTTTAGTCAATATCCGAGCTCAGTCAATGACCAATATTTTTGAATGGCTGATGACTTGGTTGCCGTCTTCCGTAATCAGAACGTCGTTTTCAAGGCGAACGCCGCCTAGGTCCGGGTCGTAAAGGCCTGGCTCAAGCGTGACGATCATGCCGGGCTTAAAAACGCATTCGGGGTCGGCGCGCTGGCGGACAAAGGGAGCTTCGTGGATTTCCAGGCCGATTCCGTGGCCCAGGCCGTGGGGCATCGACCGGCGGGCCTTGGCGAAAATTTCGTCGGCCTTTGCGGCGGCGGCCTTTACGGGAACGTCCTTTTTGTAAAGCTCAAGGCATTCGTTGTAGGCTTTTTGAACCAAGGCCAAAAGCTGCTTTTGTTCCGGGCTCAGCTTTCCTTTTGCCACGGTGAGCGTCGTGTCGCTTGTGTAGCCCTTGTATACAACGCCAAAGTCCAAAATGCTAAGGCCTTTTCCGGGCCATTCGCCGGCCGTGTATCCGGGAAAGGCGTGGATGGCGAAGCTGCGCGCTGGGCCGGCCGCCAAAGTGTCAAAGCCGGTTTTTTCGCAACCGTGGGCGCGGCATTCTTTTTCGATCAAGAGGGCCACGTCAGTTTCTGTCTTTATTTTTCCGCTCTTTATTTGCTTTTCGATTTGGGCGATGATGAGGTCTCCGACGCGCGCCGCCTCTTTTACAAGCTCGATTTCGTATTCGTCCTTTGTTTGGCGCATTTTTGTCGCGTAGGAGTGAACGCCTTTTTCCTTGCAGAGAACGTCGTAAACGTTAAGCTCGTCAACGCATTCCAAAAATTTTGGGTAGGGCGTGGCGGGGCTGATTTCGATTTTTTGGCTTCTGAATTTCATCGTGCCCAAAACGGCCTTTATCGCGCGCAAGGTGTTGCGCTCGTATCTGGTGGAGGGAACGATTTTGTCCACAAACGCGTTTTGGCGCGCGAGGTTTTCGTCCCAGGGAATCAAGATGCAAGCGCCCGACTGGTTTATGATTAAGGCCGCGTCGCTTGGGTGGCCCGAAAAATAGCGGACGTTTGGGTCGCGGTTGTCTTCGTTGTCCTCAAAAATAACCGCGTCGATGTTCTCCGCCTTCATTTTTTCTATGAAGCGCGCGCGGCGGTCGGAATATATTTTTACAAGCTGGTCTTTTGTTTTTTCTTTCATGCGCTATATTGTAGCGAAAGCGGGCGTTTGTGTCAAAAGCGCGCGCGGCGGCCGGCCCGCAGTTAGCGGTCGGCAAAGCCTTTATTTTCTTTTAAGAGCGCTAAAGGCGACGCGGTCTTTGGTTATAAAAAGGAGCGCGATTCCCACAGCGCCAAAAACGGCCGCCGTCAACAAAAGCGGAAGTCCGTTGCCCAAAAGGCGGCCCATCCCGCCAAACTGCTGGACAAAAAATTTGTGGGCGAACCAGGCCGGGACGCTTGCGATTAAAGAAAGGACAATCATTTTTAGCGAATACAACAAGGTCTGGTGGACGGCGGCCTTTACGTCAATCGATTCTAGTTTTTTCAAAAAGGCAAAGAGCGCGATTGTGTTCACCAAGCTTGCGGCGCTAAGCGCGAACGCGATTCCGCCTCCGCTCCACTTGAACGAAAGGACAAAGGCCAGCGTGATGTTCACCGCAAAGCCTATGATTCCAGCCAGCGTCGGAAGCTTTGTGTTTCCTTGCGCGTAAAAGGCCGGCGAGATGATTCTGTTGGCCGCGATGAAAAAGAGGCCCGTTATGTGAAAGGTAAAGGCGCGCAAAGTAAGGACAACGGAATTTTCGTCAAAGCGTTTTGTCTTGTAAACAAGCTGGATTATTTCGCGGCCGGTGATCAGCGAGTAAAAGGTGATCGGAATCGTAATCAGCGCGATGATTTTTACCGCCCAGGTCAGCATTTGGTTGTATTCTTCCCAGCGCTTGCTTTTGGCGTAAGCCGAAAGGTCGGGCAGGATTACCGTTCCGATAGAAACGGCGAATACGCCCAAAATCAATTCCTGCAGGCGCAAGGAGTATTGCAGGCTTGAGACGATGCCCGTTCCGGCGCGGCCGGCAAGCGCGGTGCTTACCATGTCGTTGATTTGGTAGCTTGCCATTCCGATAATCGTCGGAACGATAAGCGCGACAACTTGGCGCGTTCCCGGATTGGTGAAGGCTTTCTTCAAGCCGACAAAGCGGACGGGCCAACCGGCCTTAGCCACAAATGGAAACTGAAAGGCGGCCTGCGTGATTCCTCCGACCAAAACTCCGACCGACAT
>JBGUQT010000126.1:0-26387 GCA_045131275.1 Treponema sp. | reverse complement strand
GTCTCGCGTCTTTTTAGAAAGGGCTCCGGAAAGGAAGTTTTTGAAAAGTCCGTAGTCCGCCCTGAGTTCTCTAAAAAAGGCCGCGTGTCGATCAGCGAAGCCGCCCTTACACAAATGACCATGCACTGCGTCGGCGAGTTTGACCAAAACATCCGCGTCAGAAAAATCACGATAAAGACAAACGCCCGCGGCTACAGAATCATCATCACAGTCGACGTTCCGTTCGGCAAGCAGCTTACCGGCGAGGTCTACAAGCTGCAGCAATACATAATCGACAACATCGAAAAGTTCACCGGCATCTTGATTGAGGAAGTGAGCATAATCATCGACAAAATCACTCGTTAAAGAGCGTCGGACTCTTCGCGGATTTGGGGATTGCGGGCCTTTCTTCTTCTGCGGCGCGGCTTTCTTGAGCCTTCTTGTCCTTCGTTGGAAGAATCGCCCTTTGGCAAGCGAATGTTTACGCCGATTTCGCGCAAGGCGCTCCTGATGGCGTACTCCAATTCAGTCCTTTGGGGATTCATAGGCAAGACAAAGTGGCGGCACTGGTCCCATGTCTTTATGTAAAGCTCGCCGGCCGAAGACTTTTTTTCTATCTCTTTTTTCCAGTCAGTCAAAGTCAAAATAAAGTCCTTGATCAAAAAGACAAGTTTTTTTCCAAGGCGGGCGTCTTTTTCCACGACGTTTAGCGCGTCAAGGCGCTTTAAATTTTGCATGTAGGACTTTTCAAAGTTTTTGTCGCTGAACATGAACTCCGTGGCCGACGGCTGCAAGGACATGTACAAGTCGGTGTCCAAGGCTTCGCTTACGATGTCGTAGGCGTGGCCGGAGTTTATGATTTTAAGCATTTCTTCGGTAAGGCGCGACGGAGACACCGGCGACAAAAGGCTCGCCGACTTTCTGATTTTATGGCGGAGCGACCAGCTCATCTTGCAGCCGGTCGTGGCCGAATACTTCACCGCGCGGAGCATTCTGACAGGGTCTTCGACAAAGATTCTGTCCAAGGGAATGACGGGCTTTAAGGCGCCCTTGCGGATGTCGCGCACGCCGCCGACATAGTCGATGACCTGCTCCTGCAAGGGGTCGTAGTAAAGCGCGTTAAGGGTAAAGTCGCGGCGCATGACGTCTTCGTCCATCGAGCCAAAGTCGTTTCCGATGGAGCCTTCGGCGGTGGAACGGAATGTGCTTACTTCAAAGATTTTGGGGCCAAAGAAGACGTGCACAAGCCTAAAGCGGCGGCCGATTATGCGGGAATTCCTGAAAATGCGCTTGATTTTTGAGGGCGTCGCGTCGGTCGTTATGTCAAAATCCTTGGGATTGTTGCCTAAAATTAGGTCGCGGACCGCTCCGCCGACGATATAGGCCGAAAAACCAGAGTCCTTTAAGCGGCGGATTATGCCGATTGCGTCTGGATCTATCTTATTTAAGGGTATTTTATGCTCTTCTTTTGTATAGACTATGGCCTTCTTTACTGGTCGGCCGTTTTTGTCTTTTCCGTAGCGGTACAACACAATGGCGCCATTCTAGCAAAAAAGGCCGCCTAGCGTCAAGACGCCCCGTTTGGCCGGCTTAAGACGCCCTGTCGGCGATCCATTTTAGCATGTCGCTTATGACTTCTTCGCCGTCAAGCTCGTTGAAAATTTCGTGGCGGTCGCCTGGCCAGACTTTTTCGCTTACGTCGGTCATTCCGTTGGCCTTATAGGCTTGGATAAGTTTTTTTATGGACTTTCCGTAGCAGCCGACGGGGTCATCGGAGCCGTAAATGCAGTATACGGGAAGTTTTTTGGGAATCGCCTTCATAGCCGCCGGCTTGTGGACTTGGTGAAGGCCTCGCACTATTTCAAAAAAGAACTCGGCGGTCGGAGTGACTCCGCACCACTGGTCGGCTTCGTACATTTGCACGTTAAAGTCGTTTTTGCTCAGCCAGGCAAACTTGCTTTTGCGGGGCCTGGGAACCTTTGAGTTGTAGCCCAAAAAGGCGACGTTGGCGTCAAACGGCGACCTATGTTTTTTTCCTAGCAAAAGCGCGTTTAAGCCAAAAAGAGCCATGCCGACATTTGCCACTCCTTGTCGGGGGCCTGACGTTCCGCAAAGAACGGCGCCGTCAATCTCTTCGCCGTGTTTTTCTATGAAGTTTTGGGCCACGATCGAGCCGAACGAATGGCCGACCAAAAAGCATTTTTTTTGCGGATAGTCGGCCTTAAGGTTTAGAAGAACTTCCAGCAAGTCGGCCTCAACCTTGTTAAAGCCGTCCTTGTCGGCCAAGTAGCCGAATTTGCCTGTTCCGGCGGCCTCGGCCTTTTGGGCTGTTTTTCCATGGCCGCGATGGTCGTGGGCGCTGAGGACCCAGCCGTTTTCGGCCAAAATGCAGCCCATTTTGTCATACCTAAGGCAGTGCTCGCTCATTCCATGGCTAAGCTGGATTACGCCCTTTATTTCGCCGTCCGGAATCCAGCGCATAACGTTGATTTCCGTTCCGTCTTGCATTGTCTGGTAAAAAGTGTTCGTGGTCATATATAATTGAAACTCCGAGGATAATATGATAATATACTGTTCCAATGAATTTATCAAGCGTTATCGCGGAAAAAATGGTTTTTGGCGGAAAATGTTTGGCCAAAATCGACAACAAAAACGTGTTCATCCCTTATGCCGTTCCAGGCGAAAAGCTGGAAATAGAAATAACAAAATCCTACAGAGACTATGACGAGGCGAGGATTGTAAAAATACTGGAGAGCTCGCCCAAGCGGATTTTGCCGGCCTGCCCCCTTTACGGCCGTTGCGGCGGCTGCAACATGATGCACATTGACTTTGACTGGCAAATTGAGTTAAAAAAAGGCGTTTTGGCGGAACTTATGGAACGCGCCGGCGTCTCTGTTCCCCAAATCCAAGTAGTGTCCGGCTCGCCCTTGGGCTACCGGAGCCGCTTTCAGTTGCATGACGGCGGAATGGAAGGCCGAGCTTCCAACGACGTGGTTCCTATAGACTCTTGCCCTGTCGCCGTTCCCCAAATAAACGAATGGCTAAAGGATTGCCCCATGCAGGAACGCCCCCAAGGCCGCGGCCTCTTGTTCGGCCACAAAAACGCCCAGCCCAGCCTTTCGCTTGCCTTGGAACGGGAGGCGCGCCCGGAGCCAAAGGCCTACAAAAAGATGAGCGCCAAGGAAAAGAAAAAGCATGGAAAAAAACGCCCCATGGGCCGCTTTGAGGGAATCAGCCAAAACGAGCAGTGTCCCGTTCAAATCGAGCTTTGCGGAAAGACAATCCTTTTTGACGCCCAGGGCTTTTTCCAGTCAAACATCGAGGTATTGGAAAAGGCGATTCCTCTCATCACGCAGGGCTTGTCGGGCAAAAACGCCCTGGACTTGTATTCCGGGGCGGGAACCTTTAGCGTCTTTTTGGCCGACGCGTTTGAAAACGTCGTCATGGTGGAGCATAACCGCGGCGCCTTGGTCTTTGCCGAGCAAAACATGGCCGGAAAAAAGCATGAAAGCTACGGCATAAGCGGCGCGGACTTTGTAAAAAAGAACGCCCAAAGCCTTGTCGGGCGCATAGGAAATTTTGACGCCGCGGTGGTGGACCCTCCAAGAAGCGGCATGGAAAAAGAGGCTTTGGACTGGCTTTGCAAGAGCGGAATTCCGATGGTAAAATACCTTTCGTGCAATCCCAGCACCCAGGCCAGGGACATAAAAAGGCTTTTGGACGCCGGCTATTTGGTGAGCGACATAAGGCTTTTGGACTTTTACCCCCAGACAAGCCACATAGAAACCTTGCTAACTTGCGTTTTAAGGTGATTTTGGGCGAAAAATGTATAAAAAACTAGACAGTCTAAGACAAATTCTAGCATTCTTCTCACTATTTTTCCTTGCGGGGTCTCTTTTTGGGCAAGACCAAAGCCTTTTGTCAGACATAGACTTGGGGCAAGCCCCTTATTCTTGGCTTAGCGTAAAGAGCGGAAAATCCCTTTGCAGGCCGGTCAGGACTTCATACGGCTGGCTTGACTTGACCGACGGAAAAATGGCCAGCGCGATTGGCGAAAGCGGAAAAGTCGTCTGGCAAAAAGGCCTCCCTTATTCGCCCCTGCCCTTGATCAGCGCCGCTCCCGGCGACTTTTCGTACGTCGCCTTGAGGAACAAGAAAATCTGCCTATTGAACCATTCGGGCCTTGTCCTTTGGCAAAGAGCCGTGGACTTTGAGCCGATATGGCCTGTTTTGCCGGGACGGGACGGCCGCGCCTTTGTCTTTGGAAAAACAGAGGCCGCCTGTCTTGGAATAAACGGAATCCTTAAGTGGAAGCAAAAGATTGAGGCGCTTTCGCAAAGCCTTGCCCCTGTCCAAGCCAACGACGGAAGCGTCTTGATCTTTTTGGAAGCCTTGGTTGACGGAAAGACGGCGGCCTTGCGCTGCGGTCCTTTTGGAGACCTTTTGGAAAGAATCGTGTTTTCCGGCAAGGTTGTCGGCGCGGCCGCCATGCAAGACGGCGCCCTGCTTGCCTTTGACGACGGAAGCCTTGGCCTTTGCGCCGTTGACCAAAAGAACGAGGCCCAGTCAAAGTGGCTTATAAAAGGAGCGGCTCTTGGCGGGAAGATTCTTTTTGAAGCCTATGATTCGCCGGACCAAATCGCCGTCGCCTCCAGTTCCGGAGCGGGAACGAAAGTCGCCGTCGTGGACTCAAAAAAGGCCGAGGCTCCCCTAGTTTTTGACGTTCCCGAAATTAAAAGCCTTGAATATTTTTCTTGCTCAAAGGACGGCTTTTTTGTCGCCTCGGACGGCTTTGCGGCCATCCATTCCTCCGACGGAAAAAGGGTTCGCGGCGTGAAATTCCCTCCAAAAACAAAAAAATGCGACTGGGACTACGTTCTTTACGGAAACTCCGGCTGCGTGATCTTTTCATGCAAGAACTGGACCGCCGTTGGCTACAAGGTGTTTAAGCCGGCGGCAATCTCAGCGAAAAAGCCCCTGCCGGACAAGAACTACAAGGCCTTTTACCAAGGGCAAAGCCAAGACTTTGCCAGGATTAGGTCGGCCGCCGGACTGGCCCGCAAGGAGGCCTTGCAGGCGGGAAACTACGGTTTAAAGGAAAAGCTTTACCTCTTTGACAACGACTGGATTGTGGACGATTGGATAAAAAAGACCTTAAGCAAAAAAAGCTTTGGCGGAAGCTCGGCTTTGGAACAAGACGACTTGTTCGCTTTTAGCCTTAGCGAGCATACCGCGGCCATCGGCATGCTGGGGCTTTTTGGCGGCGGCGAGCAAAGCAAGGCTTTGGCAAAAGTCCTTTCAATAAGCTCCGACGAAAGCGTCCTCTTCCCCGCCTTAAAGGCCGTACAGGATTGCGGCTACGACCCCAGCGGCGCCTTGATTGACGCAATAGAGCTTTTGATAAAAAACGCCCGGCCGCAGCAAGAAGCGCTTTTAAAGGAACTTTGCGCCGCGCTTTATTCGATCTGCCGCTTTATGGGACGGCCCACGATCAACAATAAGGGAATGAAGATTTTGTCCACCCTGCAGCTTCCCCAGTATCCCAAAGCCACAAAAGAGGAAGCCAGAAAAGTCTATGAAAAACTTGCGGAATTAAAGATATAGTGATACAATGGAGAAAGGAGTTAATGATGAAAAAATTTGGACTTGTCGCAACGGCTCTTCTTCTTGCCGCCGCCAATTTTTACGCAGCGCAGGTAAACGAAGCTGAGTTGAAGTCTGTTTCTCAGACAATCGAATTTGAAAACTACACAGGACCGCACGCCCGCGTCGACACGCTGGAGGCGATCAAGGGAATCGGCTCCTCTCTTGGAAAAGAGATCGGAAAGGATTCAACCAAAGCCGCCAACGTCGGAAGCCAGGCAAAGTATTACGTCATTCACGCGATTGACCCAAGCGCCAAGGAAAAGCTTGACGCCGACATTTTGATTTTGGGCTCGGGAGCGGAAGTCGACCACATCAGAAACTTAAGGCACATCATCGCCTCTTACTTGTCGGCCGCCTACTCTTACAGCGAGTCTGACGCCGAGGCGATCGCCACGTTCGTCACGGTTTACAACGCCGTTTACCGCAAGAACCTTGACGTCTTTAAGTCAAAGTACAAGGACGCGGTTGTCAACAACCTTACCGCCGAAAAATGCGGCCTTTCGACAAAATGGTCTGAATGGCCCGGCCAAAGCCAAATCGTGATTCCCGTATCAGACGCGGCGGGAGGCCTTAGCGCGGTTGACACAAGCGTAATCAGCGACAAGGAAGTCGTCAACTCCATGAAGGAAGACGACGGAAAGAACATCGACGACCGAAAGCAGATGGTTGACATAAAGGAGCGCGAGGCGGAAAAAGCCAGCGAAAAAGCGCAGGAATCTCAAAAGCAAGCCACCGAAAAGCAAAAGAAGGCCGACGAGTCAAAGAAGAAGGCTGACGAAAAGAAGCAAGAGACAAAGCAGGCTCAGAAGAAGGCTGACGACGCTCAAAAGAAGGCTGACGAGTCAAAGAAAAAGGCCCAAGAGAATCCTAAGGACAAGGAAGCCCAAAAGCAGGCTCAGCAAGACCAAACGGAAGCTGACAAGGCCAAAGAAAAAGTAGACGAAGCCAAGAAGGAAGAAAAGGCCGCCGAAGAGAAAGCCCAAGAAGAGCAAAAAGAGGCTGACAAGGCCAAAGAAGAGGCTGAGACGCAACAGGCCGCCGCCGACAAAAAGCAAAACGAAGCCCAAGAAGAGCGAAAGGAAATAGCCAAGGACCAGGAAAAGGTTGCCGCCGAAGAAAAGGCCGCCGCTTCCGCCGCCAGCGTGTACGGACTTAAATTGGTTGACTCCAAGCTCAACTCGCAAATCGTCAAGGTCAAGACAGACGACGGCGTCATAATCAAGCAAAGCCCTGTAAAGGTAATCAAAAACCGCGCGATGAGCCCCAGCGGAAAGGGCTTTGTCGCCGTCGCCGGCGAAAACTCCGGCAAGGCCGCCGTCAAGCTGGTTTTGATCGACCAGGAATCTCTTGAAATCGTTCAGGAATCGGAAGAAATTCTTTCAGACAATTCAGTCTTGCTCGAAGACGGCGGAAGCTATCTTGTAGTAATTAAAGACAAGATTGGATATGTCGCCGCCAAGTACGGACAGGACTTAAAGCTGCAAGTAAAGAGCCCCGTTCCGATCAATCCGGCCTCGCCGATCATAAAGACTTCGGCCGGCTACATGGTCACGGACTTGACGGGCAATCCCTTGGTCTTGAACATGAGCGACTTGTCGTTGACCTTTAAGAAGGCTGTCGGCGCCGACAAGAACTTGACCAAAAACAAGGACAGCTCAAACGAACGCTAATCCTCTTCGGAGGCGGCGTTCTCAAACTTGGTGTAGGCAGGAATAAACGTAAGGGCGACATCTCCGGTGGCGCCGTTACGCTGTTTGGCCACCACAAGCTTGGCCTCTTGCGCCGGCTCGTTGTTGTCCTTTAATCGTTCGCGGTGAAGGAACATTACGACGTCAGCGTCCTGCTCAATAGAGCCAGAGCCGCGCAATTGCGCCAAGTTTGGTTCGTTTCCTTCGGCGTCGCGCGCCACTTGGCACAAGGCGACTATAGGGATTTTAAGTTCGCGGGCCAAGGCCTTTAGCGACTTTGAAACTTCGCTTTGGGCTTCAAAAACCTTTGCGTTGGCGTTCTCAACTCCAATCAAACCGATGTAGTCAATGAAAATAATTTTTACGCCTTTTTCCACGACAATGCGTCTTGCCATGGCGCGCAAGTCCAAGAGCTGCATGTTTGGTTGGTCAACGATGTAAAGCGGCGCCTTGTAAATGCGGCCCGCGGCGTCTTGCAATTTTTGAAAGTCGCTCATGCTGAGCATGCCGCTTCTTAGCTTGTGGCCGGGCACTCTGGCCTCTTGGCTTAAAAGGCGCTGGCCGATCATCTGGTATGACATTTCAAGCGAGAAAAAGCCGCAGGGAATCTTTTTTTCTACCGTGATGTATTGCATCATGGACAAGGCCATGGCGGTTTTTCCGATTGAAGGGCGAGCGCCAAGAATTATCAATTCTTCGTTTTGGAAGCCGCTTGTCATTGTATCCAATTTTCCGATGCCGCAAGGAATTCCTGTGTAAGCCTCTTTTTTGTTGTAGCGGTCTTCTATCAAGCTCAACGTTTCGCCGATAAGCTTTGCGGCTTCGTGGACTTCAACCGATTCGTTCTTTTCGCTAAGGCTGAATATTTTCTTTTCCGCGTCTTCCAAAATAAGGCGGCTTTCGCGGCTTTTGTCAAAGCTTGAGGCCTTTAGCTCTTCGGACATTCTTATCAAGTCGCGCCTGATGGCCATGTCCAAAACGATTTGCGCGTAGTATTCGACATTCGCGCTGGTGGGAACGGTGTCGGACAAGGCCGCGATGTAGGCCGCTCCGCCCGCCTCCTGCAGCTTATTGTTTTTTGTAAGCTCGTTGATGAGGGTTAAAACGTCGCCGTGAACGCTTTGCCTAAAAAGCGAAATCATGGCGTCATAAATGACTTGGTTTTGGTAGGAGTAAAATCTGTCGCTTTGCAGCATGGAAATGACATTGTTCACGGCGCCCCAATCCAAAAGCATGGCGCCCAAAACGGCTTGCTCCGCCTCCAGGTTGTGCGGCGGAACCTTGTCCTTTAGTCCTTGATATTCCACAGATTTTCCCCCTTTTATCTACTTGTTTTCAACAAATTATCAACAACTCTGCCCTAGCCTTTAAAGACGACAAAAGCGACAGACCCGGCATAAGTCGGAATCCGTCGCTCTTGGCAACGAAAACAGTCGCCGCAATCACGCGGCGAAAATTTTAGTTGGCGGCCGGGGCGCTGGCCTCAGCGTTCTCTTGGGCGGGAGCTTCAGCGCTTGCGTCGGCGGCTTCGGCAGCCTTCTTTTCGGCGCGGGGCTTTTTCTCCGGCTCTTTTTTGCTTTCGTCAACCTGGCCCTTGACCTCAAGGTGAACCTCGGCGACGGCGTTTTCGTAAAGTTTGACGTTGATCTTGTAAGCGCCTGTCTGCTTGATCGTGTTGCCAGGGATTTCAACGCGCTTGCGCTCAAATTCAAAGCCTTCTTTGGCAAGCAATTCGATGACAGTCTGGGCGCTGACGGCTCCATAGAGCTTTCCGCCGGCGCTGGCAGGAACTGTGACAGAAAGGGCCAAGGCCTCCAACTTCTCCTTGTCGCTCTTTGCGGCTTCGCGCTTGGCGGCCTTGCGGGCCTCGATCTCAGCCTTGCGGCCTTCGAAGATGGCGACTACTTCCGGAGTGTACGGAAGGGCCAAGCTGCGCGGGAACAAAAAGTTGCGGGCGTATCCGTCGGCTACGATTTTTACGTCGCCTTCTTCGCCCAAGTGGTTTACGTCTTTGTTAAGAATTACTTTCATTTCCTATGCTCCTCGTTAAAATTAGTCCGCTACGAACGGAAGCAAGCAGATGTTGCGGGCGCGTTTGATGGCGCTGGCAAGCTCTCTCTGGTGCTTGGCGCAAGTTCCAGTTATGCGGCGAGGAAGAATCTTGCCGCGCTCTGTCGTGTAGCGGCGCAAGCCGTCGGCGTCCTTGTAGTCAATCTTTGTCTTGTTAGAGCAAAAGCGGCAAACTTTCTTGTGGAAAGCGAACTTGCCCTTGGCTCCGCGTCCGCGTCCTTCGCCGTCGCGTCCGGCTTCGGCGAGGTTCTTTTCGTTTACGAGAGACGCGTCGGCGTCTTTATTTTCAACAGGTTCTACTGTCTGGTCTGACATAATTTACTCCTATAAAATTAGAATGGAATGTCTTCCGGGAAACCGCCGTCATCCGCTGGATAGGGGGCGTCGTTGTCAGGATAGCTTTGGGCGGGCTGCTGAGGCCTGGGCTGGAATCTGGGCGAACCACCTAAATCGGAGCCGCTGGGGGCTCCCTCGCCTTTTCCGCCAAGGAGTTGAACGTTGTTTGCCACAATGTTCACTCTGCTGTTTGTCTTTCCGTCCTTTTCCCAACGGTCCTGCCTAAGATAGCCGTCAATGGCGATCTGCTTGCCCTTCAAGAGATAAGGCTTAAGGTTTTCCGCGGTTTTACCCCAAATGGTAATATCGAAATAGCTTACTTCGTCGCTCCAGGATCCGTCGGCGCCCTTGCGGCTGCGGTTGACGGCTATGCTGACATTGGCGCGGGCGGTTCCGTTCGGCAAATAAGCGAACGAACGCTCGTCTGTTCCCAAATCGCGGGTGAGTCTTCCAATAAGAACAACGTGATTCAAGTCTGTCATACAAGCCCTCCTGAAGTCCTGGAATTTTACTCTTCGATAAGAACGAACATGTGCTTAAGCAAGTCGTTGTTAAGCTTGAACTGAGCCGCAATCTCGGCAAGCTTGCCGGGGTTTGCGTTTACGTTCATCAAAACAAAGCGGCCTTTCTTTTGCTTTTTGATTTCGTAGGTCAAATCGCGGTCGCCAAAGGGCTCTTCCTTTGCGATTTCCGCTCCAAACTGAGAAAGGACTTGGCGAACAGACTCCAATCCCTTCTTGGACCGATCTTCGTCTAACGGAAAGATGGTCATAAGTTCATACTTTCTCATAAAAACTCCTTATGGTCTTTATAGGCGCGACTGCGCCCGGAAACTGCCCAAGCAGCTTCAAGGTGGTGATGTTTTGTCAGTATACCTAAAATCACAGCATCGTGTCAATACTTGCAAAAAGAAAAATGCTCTCTCGGAAATCCAAACGGCTGCTCACGAGGTACTTTTGGGGTCTAGTGATTAGCTTAACGTGTCCTAAGTTCGCCCCGTTTGTCTTTTCGCTACGCATTTTTCTTTTTACAACTATATTGACGCGGGGCTTTTTTGCCGATATATATAATAGGTATAAAATTATGAAAAATCGATTTGCCGCGACACTTTTGTTTTTGGCCTCATTTATGGCCGTTCCTCTTTTTTCGGAATCCAAAGCTCAAAAAATTGAGTCTTTGGTTCAAGAAGCCGCGCCAAAAAAAATCAAAAGCATGTTGATTAAAAACCAATCCTTGGCATCGGCTTCCTACGGCGAAAGCAAGGACTCGCTTTTGATCGTCGCCCTAAAAAGCAAGCGCGAATACGACGTCATAAAGCTTTTGCTTGACGCCGGCGTAGACCCAAAAATGCAAAACGCCGAGGGCGACAACGCGATCGTTTACGCGGCCAAATGCGGCGCCGACTCAAAAATCCTTGACGAGTTGATCTCCTACGACACGGTTCTTCCCTTTCAGCGAAAAAACAGAATCCTAAAGAAAAACCAAGAAGGCATGAGCGCTCTTGACTACGCGACGCAAAACCAAAGCCCGGAGCAAATAGCGGTCATAAACCGATACTTGGGAATTGTGGACAAAGCCGCGGAGGAACCGGTTGTCGAAAGCGCGGCTGTTTCAGTTCAGGAAGCGGAACCGGCGCCTGTTGCGGAAACGCCAGCCCAAGCCGAAGCGGCGGCGGCTCCAATCGCGGCGGCAGAGACGGCCGCGGCAGTTTCTGAAATCCTTCCGCCGCAAAACGGAGAGGACTTGCAAAAAGCCGCCGCGGCGGCCGCCGCAAGGGCGCAAAGGCCAAACAGGCGCGTTTATCTTTTTGAAGGAATCGAAGCCTTTGACACTTATGACGTAAAACAAAAGCAGAAGCTTGCCTTGATAGACGAACCCGACAAGGCCGGCCCAAACGGAAGGACTCTTTTGCAAAAGGCCGCCTCTGAGGACGATTTGGAAATGATAAGCCTTTTAAAGGAATCCAAGGCTGACTTTAATTTGGCCGACAGAGAGGGCTACACTCCCCTTATGTACGCCGCCCGCTTTGCAAAAAAGCCGGAGACGATCGCGCTCCTTTTTTCTTACGGAGCGGACGCAAAGGCAAAGAACCGTTTTGGCCTTAGCGCGATAGAAATCGCCGCGGCCGACAATAAAAACGCGCAAATCGTAGAGTCGCTTTTGGCAAAGTCGCAAAAGCTTGACTCAAAGAAAGCTTTTGTTGCCGCTGTCGGAATTGGAAGGCCCAAAGAAATAATCCAAAAATTCCTCAACGCCGGAATGAACGCCAACGAAGTTTACAAGGGAAAGAGCCTTTTGATGTACGCAGCCGAAAGCAACAGCGACACTTCTTGCATTGAATTCCTTTTGGAAAAAGGCGCCGACAAGACGATGCTTTCAAACGATTGGAAGGACGCGTATTGGTTCGCCTCCCAGAACCCCAGCCTGCCCCACAACGACGTTTACTGGTCTCTTAACAACGCGGAGAAAAACTAATGCGAATAACGGGCGGCCAACTAAAAGGAAGAATCATAAAATGCCCCGACGGCGTCATCAGGCCGGCTATGGACAGAATGCGCGAAAGCGTCTTTGCGATTCTTGGAGACCTTAGCGGAAAAAGCTGGCTTGACCTTTTTAGCGGTTCTGGAACGATAGCGATTGAGGCCGTGTCGCGGGGCGCAGACCGCGTAGAGCTATGCGAAAAAGACCGCCTGAAAATCAAGACGGTATTGGACAACGTTTCTATTACAGAAAAGGAAATGGGCGTGAAAATTAAATGCCATTTTATGGCGGTCGAACTTTTTGTCAAGCGCTGCAAGTCGCAGTATGACTACATATTTTTTGACCCGCCCTTCCCTTACAAATTCCACGAACAGCTTGTGGCCGAAACGGCAAAGAAAAATCTTTTGCTTGCGGGCGGCGCCATTATGGTTCACCGACCGGAAGAGCATTTTATGCCTGACAAAATTGAAAGCCTCGTACGCTTTGACCAAAGAGTTTACGGCCGAAGCATCGTCGACTTTTACAAAATCGATTCTTAATTTTATTGCTTGTTAAAGAGGGAGCGAATTTCGCGCGCGTAAATCTTTTCGATTTGATGGCGCATCACGATTTGCTTTCCGTTGATTTCTTTTCCAATCTTAAAGCTTTCTGGCAAAAGAATGAATTTGGCGACGCGCTCGCAAGTGCGGAATCCGTTCTTGTCGTCAACCAAATCGTCAATCTCGCCGCGAATCAAGCTGTAGATTTCGCTGGCGTTCAAGAGGCTTTCGTATGTGTCGTAGTAAATACGGTTTTCGGCCGCGTAAGTCGTCAAAGCGTCTTTGTAAGGAACGATAAGAGCCGCGATGTATTTTTTATCCTGGCCTACTACGACGGCGGACTCAACAAATTTTGAGCGGCAAATCGCGTTTTCGATTAATTGCGGCTCGATGTTCTCTCCGCCAAGCAAAACGATTGTGTCTTTTGCGCGGCCTGCGATCGTCACTTCGTTTTTGGAAGAAAGAATCGCGTAGTCGCCTGTGTTGATCCAGCCATCTTTGTCGATCGCCTTTTGCGTAAGGTCGGGGCGGCGGTAGTAGCCCTTCATTACTTGGCGGCCGCGCGCGAAAAGAATTCCTTTTTTGCCAGGCTTAAGCGGAGTTCCGCTTAAGGGAACGCCGTCCTTTTGCGCGACGACTTTAAGCTGGGCGCTTGGAAAAACTTTTCCGACGCAGCCGGCCCTAAGGCGGCGCGGATTTCCCAACGCCAAGAAAGGCGCGGTCTCGGTCATGCCGTAGCAGTCCAGCAAGGGAACGCGGATTGAATAAAAGAACGAGCTTGTGTCGCGCTGCATAGAGCCGCCGCCGCAAATCGCTCCTGTAATGCGCTTTCCCAAAAGTTTTTTAAATCGCTTGAAGCAAATCAAAAAACACAAAAGCTGGGGCGGCGACAACAAAATCAAGGGAATGAAACCCTTTATGTGGTCAAGGAAGCGCGCGCGTTTTGAATAGCGGCACACAAGTCCCATAAAGCGCTGGTAGGCCCAGCCCCAAGCCAAGCCGACAGTCATCGAAAAATTGAAGAGCGCTTGCGGAAAGCCGCCCCGCTTTTTTATCGAACGGTAGCAGCTTTGGACAAAGGCGTCCCACAAGCGCGGCACGCCGACAATCCATTGCGGGTTCACTTCCTTTATGTCTTCGCTCATGATTGTGATCGCGGGCTTGGAATACGCTATGCCGCTTTTGAGCGCGATGACGCAGTAAAGGTAGGCGCGCTCCATTATGTGCCAAATGGGAAGGACCGAAAGCCACATGTCGCCTTCGCGCGCGGTTACAAGAACGTCCTTTATGACTTCGCACTGGGCGATGATGTTGTCGTGGGTTATCATTACGCCTTTGGGCGTGCCTGTCGTTCCCGATGTGAAAATGATTGTGGCAACGTCGCCGCCTTCTGTCTTTTCCATCTCGGCTTCTATTTGCGCTCTCTGTTCGTCTGTGGCGCGCCTTGCCATGTCTTCCAGGTCGATGAATTTGTGGACGCGGATTCCTGCCATCGCGGCGCGCTCCATCGTAAGGTCTCCGGGAGTCTCAAAAAGAATCACGTCCTTAAGGTCGGGAACTTCCTCGATCTTTTCCAAGACCTTGTTAAGCTGGCGCTCGTTTTCAAAAAAGGCGGCGCGGCAGTTTGTGAAGCTAAGTATAAAGCGGATTTCCGTTCCCATTGAGTCGCAGCCGCGCGGAACGTCAGCCGCGCCCAAGGCCAAAAGCGCGAAGTCTGTCAAAAGCCATTCGCGCCTGTTGTCGCTTATAAGGCCGACCAAGTCGCCGCGGCAAACGCCAAACTCGCGCAAGACCACGGCCAAGTCCAAGACGCGGCGGTAAACCAATTGGTAGTCGTGGGACTCGAATTTTCCAAGCTCGTTTTTAAAGGATTGAAGCGTTGTTGAAGGACATTCCGCCGCCCGCTTTTTTAGCAAGAGCGCCAAATTTTTGGGCAAAGTTTCCTTGTGAGACAGATGCAGAATTTGCTTAACCTTGGTCATTTTGCCCATAATTGTTTAATTATAGGTCAAAATGCCAAGAAATTCAAGGGCGGCCGCAAGAGCTGTTATTGCAAAGTAATGAACTGATAAGAAGTCTGTTCTTTGTTTCCGTTTCTTACGCGCAGCCTGAACAAGTATGTTCCTGCGTCGAGCTCTAGCGTAGTATCGCCTTTTACGACAAAGGTCTTTGTCGTCGCGCCAGGCGCCGTAGCGTCAGCCTCAGCAACGTTTACTTTTATCCAAGTTTTTTGGGTTGTAATTCCAGCAAGGAATGGATCATCGGTTGCGGCGCCTTCATACTGAACATAATAAACGTCATAGCTTTCTCCCACGGCGGAAGAGCCAGCGTTGGCGCTAACCTTTCCGGGCAATGCCGAAGGAGCAGTCAACGAAAGCGCCATGCTTGATCCTGCGTGCGGAGGAACGGTTTTGTTTGCCGCGTCTCCGTACTTGTAGTTCTTTGAAATTACAAGAGCGTAAACAAGGTCCGCGGTTCCGCTCGCGGCGGCGTCGTCAATGTAGTAATATGATTTTTCAACGCCAACCACGCCCTTGGCGATTGTAGCCTTTGTTACAGTTCCGCTTACTTGCGTCCAAGACTTCATTCCCGTGGCCGCGTCAACCGACTGTCTGTACACGGCGTAGCAATTTGTCGCGTATGGAGTCGATCCGCTTTCAATCGCGGGAATCCACGCCAAGCGAACGTTTGAGGCGGAAGTGTAAATCGCCGTAAGCGAATTTGTCGCGGCGACTCCAAGGTCTTCTATGGTTATGGAGCTTGCGGCGGCGACAGGAGCGCTTGGCCTGTAAGCCTGGTTCAAGGATTCAGCGGTGACATTAATGTTCCAAGTGCCGCCCTTTAAGATTGGAAGAACCGATCCGCCAAGCTTGTAGTTTTGGTCGGTCAAGAACAAATCTTGCATTACGATTTCTCCCGAATATGTCGGGTCGGACGCAAGGGCGGCTTCGACCGTATACTTTAGATAGGGCTTGGCGGGGAATTCCGCGCAAATGACGCCGTTTCCGGCATAGCCGCTTATGCGATCTCCGGTCAAATAATGAATGTTCGTCTGGTCGGCGGTCTTTCTTGTGCTTCCGTCGCTTCCTGATTCGTAGGCGGCAAGGTTAAGCGCGTCGTCGGCGCTTGTTCCAGCCGGCGGCCTGATGCCGGTAAGATAAACCGTTGTGGCGGTGCCGATTACATTGGCTTCGCTTTTTAGGCTGAACACGGCTTCTACCGTGTATTTGTGGGACTGGCCGTTTACGATGTTGATGTCAGAAAAAGAAAGGGCCGTTTGGTTTACGGGAGCGTTTCCGTCCTTGTAAACGTTGTAGCTGGCCGCCGCGGGAACGGCTGTCCAAGTGATGATGTTCACTCCGGGCCAAGCTTTTGCGCTCACTACCGGCGGATCAAGCTTTGCGCTTGTTGTTGTGTTGTTGACGTCCGTGCACGAAAACATGCAAAGAGCGGCGGCAAGGGCCGCTATCGCTCCAAAAAATTTTGTGGCTTTCATTTTAATCCTCTCCTACAAAAAATATTCTATTCTTCAAAAGTCACGTTTACCAAAACGGAACTTGTCGTTTCATTATAAACGCCGCTTGACGAACCGAGGCCGGCGCCAAGATCGGACGACAAAGAGCTGCCGCCAGAAGCGACGCTTTCAACGGCAGCCGCGGACTCAGCCGCTCCGCCCAATCCAAGCGCGTTTTGAACCGCGATGCTTTGAGGCGTCGTTTCGCCGCCATTGCTGTCAAAAGCTGATTTTTGTCCGGGAGCGATGGCTCTTGCTCCCGCAGCTGAATCGTCATCGCCGTTTTGCGACGACGGCCAAACCAAAGTTGTGTTTTCGATGGCCGAGACAGTGTCCTTGTTGTAGCCGACTTCTTCTGAAAGGATGGTTCCGCGGACAGAAGCGGTCGCGGCCGGTCCCCTAATTGTAAAGCCCGCGCGGCGGTCTTCTATTTTTTTTACGTTGGATGTGAGGCTTCCGATTTTCATAGAAACGACCGCGTTGTCGATGTCTCCCTTTTCAGACAGTTGGTCAACCTTTATTCTTGTCATCGCTCCCAGAGTAACCTCAGAGCCTTTTACCTTTAGCTTTAATTGGCTTTTAAATCCAGTTTGAATTGTGGCGCCTTCTGAGATTCTGTTTCCCACAGCCAAGGGCGACCAAGTTGTTCCGTTTGTCGAAACCTGGGCCTTTCCTTCAAGCGAGGTAACTTCTGCGTCAAACGCGAACAGGCAAGCGCACGCAAAAAGCGCGAATCCGAATAAAAGATATTTTTTCATAAACAACCTCCTAGAAAATTATAGAAGCGTTAAGGGAAATTTGAACTTTGCTCAAATCGCTGTTGTCGCTGTCAATGTACTGCGAGAAATTTAGGCCGGCCTTTAAGTCACTAAAGATTTGCCAGTCCGCTCCCAAATTGTATTGGAAGCCTTTGTATTTCATCGAAGAGCTTGCCGCGTTGATGATTAAGTCCATTCCTCCGTAAACCAAAACAACGCCAATCGGCTTTGCGCTGGCGGAGAAAGAGAACTTAAGCAAGCCTGAGTATTGAGGCTCGTTCAAAGCGTTGTAGGCGTCAATCTTTGAGAAAGCGCTAAAGCCCTCAAAGGGGCCGTGGCTTCCGGACGCGTAGACCACACCTCCGTTCAAGGTCAAGTCTTTGTAGGGCAAGAACCAAGAAACTTTTGCGCAAGTCAAGTTGGCAAGGTCCATGGAACCGTCAAAGCTTTGCATGGCGAAAGTCGTGGAGGCGTTGTAGAAAAGGGTTTTGTAAATCGGGCCGTTAAAGCCTGCTGAAGCGTAAATCCTGTTATAGGACTTTCCGTCAAGTTTAAAGGCGCCCATAACTTGCGCCGCGAAGTTTTGGTTTGTGAACAAGCGGGGCAGCAAGAATGTCGCCGACGTCAAAAAATATTTTTGGGCCAACTCGTAGACCGCCTTTTTGTCGTGTTTAAAAGCGTCCGCGGGATGGTCGTTCATTTTTACAAGAGCGGCATTTAAAAGTCCAGTGTAGGCGGCGTAGAGGGAAACGGAAAATTTTTGAGCCTCAAAGTTTGCGTAGGCGCCGTCGGCTCTTTGGTTAAGAATGATTCCCGTAATGTCTGAATAAGAAAAACGGCCCGCGCTTACGCTAAGCTTGTAGGGGTCGATCTTAAAGTTGGCCTGAAATTTGCACAAGTCCAAGTCAAGGCGGTTGTAAACGTTCGTGTCGTCAAGCTCAAACTCATAAAGGCCTTCAGCGGTAAAATACATGCTGCCGTCCGCTTTAATCGGAACTTTTACCCACGCGCTAAGGTCGTCCAACTGGTCAATCTTTAAGTTTGAAAAATTCTTTCCCTTTAGTTTTGAGGAATTGTTCAAGGCTCCGCCGTAGTCGATCGCGAAAGCCGACGCCGCAAATGCGATTGCGAGAGCGGCGAATGTTGTTTTATAAACTTTTGACAAAATCATTTTTCTTCTCCCGACAATTTTACGCAAGCGTTCAATATGGCCATCGCGTTTTGTCCGCTGACTTTCATTGACGGATCTGCGGCGTCGTCCAAAGTTTTGTTGGCCTTAAGTTCCTTAAATGCGTATCTGTCCGCTTTTGTAAATTTGTAAAAGAGGCCGGCCTTTAATCCGCTGGCCTTTACGAAAATTCCGCAAAGCTCCTGCAAGTTGATCGGAGAGTCGGAAACCCTTCCGCTTTTAAGCCAGCCTTTTTCCGTGGCCGTAGCCAACGCTTGCTCAAAAGACAGGCTTTCGCCGTCCTCGTAAGCGTAAGAGCACGCAAGCCACGCGCTTTGTCCATAAGTGATTTGATCGCTTTCGATTATCTGGCTGATTTTTTCCGCGCTTTGCGCTGCCGCGACATAACTAAGAAGGCAAAAGAATATTAGAGCCGCAACTTTCTTCATGTGGTTCCTCCTACTCCCATAACATTTTTTTATATTTATATAGAATAATTATAATGAATTTTACTTTTTTAATCAATAAAAACGCCGTTCAAATTATGACAAAAAATCAGGCTCGATTTCGAAGGTTTGCTGGCCGCTTGCAAGAGGGAGCGTCAATCGGAAGGCGCATAGGCAGAGGCGCTTAAGGCCCATATCCCTTTTTGCGGCTTTGTTCAAGGAAAAGTCGCCGTACTTGTCGTCGCCGATTATCGGAAGATCGCTTTGGGCCAAGTGGATGCGGATTTGGTGGGTGCGGCCGGTAGCCAAGGTCAGCTTCATTAGGCAAACGTCAAGGTTTGAAGCCTCCGCCTCCTCCCGCAAAAAGTCGGAAAGCTGGGCTTTTTCGTAGTAAGTGACGGCGCTTTTGCTTTGGCCTTTTTCTTTTATCGGAAGCGAAATCTTTCCGCTGGGATTCTTGGGCTGGCCAAAACAAAGGGCCAGGTACTCTTTTTTGACGGACTTTTCGCCGACCAAGCGCGACCATTTGTTGGCGGCGGCGGAAGTCTTGGCGCAAAGCAAAAGGCCGCTTGTGTCCTTGTCCAAGCGGTGGCACAAGTAAACCTTTTGGCCGATTTGCGCCGAAAGCTCTGTGTCGACGCTTTTTCCTACGCCGACGCCGCCCTGGCTTGCGAGGCCCGATTTTTTGTTGATCAATATTATTTCGTCGTCTTCGTAGACGATGGGAATTAAAGTTTCGCTTTTCATTTTGACAAAAATAATATATAATATGTAAAGATTTTTCAAGGACTGGAAACTATGCGCGCATTAAAACTTTTGGCCGCGGCCACAATTTTATTTTTCGCTCCCCTTTTCGCCTTTGCGGAATTTTACTCCTCGTCATACTACGGCTGGAACTTGGATTTGCCCGAAGGCTTTGTCGTAAAGGACGCTTCGGACGACGGCCTTTCCTTTTACCTTGAGCATGAGTTTATGAAAGTCCGCGTCGCGATAAAGATGTTCCCGACGGAACGCTACGAGCGCAGCGACTTGGCCATGGAAGACGTATTGAACAAGCTTAACGCCGACGGAGAGATTGACGGCTTTTTGTGGAACGGCCGCCACGCCTCAATCGCGCAATACACTTTCCAGCTTCCGGGGAACGCCACCGCGCAATCCGGCTGGGGAGTCTCGGTCACCACGGAACAAAAGCCGATTCACTTTGTCGTCTTGTGCTACGCCGACAAGAACGTCGCCGACGACTGCCAGCAATTCATTCTTAGCGCTGTTGACTCCCTTTGCCTTAACAAAAAGGACTTTAGGCTTCCCGGAGTGGTCACAAGCTACGCCTTTAATTCCGGCGACACGCAGAACGTAAAAATCCAAGTCGGAGACAAGGAGGTTTTCGCCCTTGTTCCCGTTCAAGCCAAAGAATCGGGCCGCTTTGTCATTGACCGCGAATTTAGCGTGCTTACCCTTTACGCAAAACAAAAGCAGTGGAAAGAGGCTTGGCAGCGCTACTACCGCCTTGTCTTTAGGGAAGCGTATTCCCGCTTGGACGCGGCCGCCCAATCAATATACGCGGCCCTCAGTTCCGACGCGCTTACAAAAAATCCAAAGAACCCAAACGTTGAGATTTGCAAAAAGCTTTTGGCTTGGACGCAAGACTTTGGCTACCAGCGCAACCAAGACACAAGCGACCTAAACGATTTGACGAGCGTTTTGCAAAACCAAGGCTCGGACTGCGACAGCCGCGCGCTCTTGCTTTGCGTATTGATGGAGCATTACGGCGTAAAGACAGAGTTGTTTGTTTCGGGAATTTATTCGCACGCGCTTTTTGGCGTTGACCTGCCCTACCCAGGCGCGCGGATTATGGTGGACGGAACCAATTACCTTTTGTGCGAAACCACCGCGCCCGTTGACATGGGCTTGGTGGCGCAAGAGCAATCAGAGACTAAAAACTGGATTAGCGTTGACCTTCCATAAACCTTAGGAAACTAAAAGCTTGTAGGCGGCTTCGGCGCTGGCGGCCGAAAGCAGGCTGTCGCGCAAATTGTTGTCCTTAAGCTTTGCGCTTAGGTGCGACAAAGTCTGCAAGTAGTAGGAGTGCTGGTTGTAGGCCGCGGCGATCATAATCAAAAGGCTTACAGGCTGGTCGTCAAGCGTTTCAAAATCCTTAATGGGCTTTTTGCAAATTCCGACCGCCATCACCAAATCGGTAACGCTGGAAAGCCTGGCGTGCGGAATCGCTATGCCGCGGCCGATTGCGGTGGACATAAGCTCTTCGCGCTTGAGGATTTCGGTTTCCAATTCCTTGGCGAATTTGACTTGCGGAGCCTTGCTAAGCGCGGCCGAAAGCTCCACCAAGGCGTCATGCTTTGTTGTCTGGTTTATGAAAATGATTCTGTCGGGCGAAAGAATGTTCTTGATTTGAACCGCCATAGTCGGCGAAGAAAGACGGCTGCCTGAGGAAAGGCGCTCGTTGACCCATTTTTCGATTTCTGACTTTTTAAAGCGCCAAACCGTTCCGATTTTTCCCGCGGGAATCTCGCCTTTTTGGGCCCAATCGTATACTGTTCTTTCTGAAACTCTAAGATACTTCGCTACTTCTTCGATTGTTAAAATTTCTTCGTCCATTTTTGAATTTCCTTGAACTTTTTTGAAAATATATGAAAATTATACATTGTAATGCCAAATATTGTCAACTAGCGTAAGAATAAAAAAAACGCTCTCGCCAACTATTGACATATTTTGCGTTTTTCTATAAAATAGAAAAACTTAATTGCAAATAATTTTGGAGGAATAGAATGGCCGGAGCAAGTAAAAACTCTCGTACAACCGTCGCCACGCAAAAGTTCATGTGCCCCGATTGCGGCGCCGAGATCGTTATGAAGACAATTTTGCAGAACGGAAGACTCAAGAACATCGCTGAGTGCTCAAAGTGCAAGCGCGTGGAAAGACGTCCAAAAGACTTCAAATGATGAAAAAGGCCGCTCAAACGAGCGGCTCTTTTTTTTTGCTGCGAGACATTAGGCTTCGGATCCGTTCCGCCACTTGTCCAACTGTTCCTGCATAAGGGCTTGTGCCTCTTCCAAAAGGGCAACTTGGTCTTCTTTTGTTTGCGGCGGCGGGCACACTTTTAAAAGCTTGGCGCGATAGTTTATTTTATGCATGTTTTCCATTACATGCTGGATGTCGTTGATTTTGTAGCCGTCGTCAACAACGCAAATCGCGACAGGCAATTTTGTCGAGTCAGAAATTCTTCTAAAGCCCGCGCTGTAAAATTTTCCAAGTTTTCCGTCCTTGCTTCTTGTTCCTTCCGGAAAAATCACAGGATTCCATTTATTCTTTAAACAGCGGCTGGAGAACGAATCGATTCTTTGCATTACCAATGACGTTCCGCCCCTTCTTGGAATAAAACAGTGGCCGTGGCTTTTTAGCATGGGGCCGACAAGAGGAATCCAACTTTTGCTTAGGGCGTCCTTGGCCACAAAGCGAACGTCGCGGCCTTTGAAAAAGTTCATGAAAATCGGAATGTCCAAAAGGCTTTGGTGGTTTGACAAAACGATGAACTGTTCCGGCAGCTTTTCAAAATTGTCTTTGTAAAAAGAAAGGCGGAACTTTTTGTACACGCGCATAATCGTAAAAACCCGGCGCGAGCAAACGCTGACTATATAGTCGGAAATCTTGTAGCAAATTTTATGGCAAAAAGGATAAAAAATCAAAAGGCCGATAGAAGCCGGAGCGAGCATCCCAATCAAAGTTATAAGAATCAAACAGTTTCCAATCGCCCTAAACATTTTTAAAGTCTACAACATTTTTGGCCTTTTTGCAAGCGCCAATTTTTGCGCCGCTTTTTTTGCCATTGAAAGCATGGCGCATTATATGGTATAATAATAAAAATGAGATTTTTAAAAGTTACTGCAATAAAAACCGTCCTCCTCGCTTTCGCATTGTTTTTGCAAGGACTTTTTGCGTCCCAAAATCTTTTTTCGGAAGAGCTTAAAGGCCTCGCCCTTTCCGACGCCACGACAAGCTTTTTGAGGCGTTCGGGTTTCGCGCCGGAAAAAGCCGCCCTTTCGTCAGTTTTTTTGGCGGACTTTCCATACAATATCACGCTTGACTTTCCAGGCACAAAAGAAAGCGATTGGACTTTTTTTTTTAATGACGCCGCAAGAGGACGCGGTGAAAAACCAAAGATTTTTGGCAAGCCTGCTTGCGTATTTTAGGGCGGCGTCTTTCCCCTTTTCAATAAAGGTCGCGCTTACCGCCGGCGACAGGCAAAACATCGCCGGCAATGAAAAAATGGCGGGCTCGGAAGTTTTTTGCAAGAACATTGAAGGCATGCAAAACGCCGCCGCATTGCTTCTTTCTTTTGACGCAAAAAACAAGACTCACGTTATTCCCGGCTCAAACGGTAAAATTTCGCCCTACTATTTTTGCCGCCTTTTGTGCGACAGCATGGACAGAAATTCTTGTCCCTATTCGATTGCGGGCGGCATTTTCCTTTCGCTTTATAAAAACAATCTTTTGCGGAACGACGACGCCTTGGCGTCTTTTTTGAGCAGGGAAATTCCCGCCATATCGCTAAGGATTTTGCCGAATGAAGACGACTTTTCAAGCCAGCTTAGTTCGATAAAGGATTTTTTCTCCAGCGTGGACGTTCAAAAAAGCGGCGTGTGGAGCCAGCATTACATTCCGTTTAGTTTTTTTTCAAAACGCTATTGGCTGGAAGAGAACGCGATTATTTACAGCGTAATGCTTTTTATCGCCTTGACGATGTTCATTTTGGCCGACTTTGCCTTTATCTTTAGGCGGCGCACAAAGCGTTTGGTCGTAATCAAGCGGCGGGCGCTTAGGTCCAATTACCTTATCATTTTGACAGCCCTTATCGTCGCCTTGTCCTTTTATTTTGGGCAAGGAATCTCGCGCGTTTTTCAAAGCGTGGGAATAAGGAACCCAATGGTATTGTTCATGATAAAATTGGCGCCCGCCTTTTTTATCGTGTCCACGGTTTATCCTTTGGAGTTAAGCCGCCATTCCCACTTGTCCACTTACCATTACGAATACATTTTGTCGATAAGCGCGATCTTGAACATTTTTATCTTTAGCCTCTTTGACATTTCTTTGTTCTACTTGTTTGCCATTGAGTATTTGATTCTGGCGTTGTCGCGCGCGTTCAAAAGCCGGCTTTCGATTTTCATATTCATCGCGATTTTCATCACGCCCTACCTCCCGCTTGTTTATTCCATCATAATTTTTTCTGACGGAATAAAAATTTACAAGTTGATCTTTTGCGGCTTTAAGGAAAACCTTGTTTTGGCTTTTGCCCTTGTTCCCTTTAACTTGCTTTGGCTTAGAATCTTGGCGCGCCTTAACATAAAGGCAAAAAACAACAAGCAAAAAATAATCGGCTACATCGTGACAAGCGTTTCTTGCTTTGTCGGCCTTTCGCTCTTTTCTGGAATAGTCATTTTTTCTTTGAACCGCATCTTCTTTACAAAAGTAGAACCGTCACACATTAAGGCGCGCGTCTTTAGTTCCGAAAAAGTCGAGAGGACTTCCGCGCAAGTGTACGACACGGAATATTACGGAGGAAAAATCAGGCGCGTTGAAATTTCCTTGTCGCAAAGCGCGGAACGCCTCTCCGTGGTCGTAAACGGAAAGAACGCGAATCCTGTTTACTTTTCCGTTTACAACACGCTTTCATCTGAAAAAAGCGCCGAATTCCTTTTGCCGGACAACCCTCCAAAATCTTTGGCGCTTATGTACACGCCCGACTCCAGCTCCGACCAAGACATCATAATAAACGCTTACTATCAGGACGACGAAAGCCAGAGGCCAAGATATTTTTGCGAAACTTTAGTCTTTGAAGCGCGCGGAGACCAAATAAATTTGCGGACGGCCAACAATGAACTTTGAAGGAAAAAAATGTTTTTTCCATGTTGACCTTGACGCCTTTTTCGCTTCGGTGGAACAGCTTGTTCATCCTGAATGGCGCGGAAAGCCGGTTATTGTCGGAGGCCTCCCCGGCGACAGGCGCGCGGTCGTTTCGACGGCAAGCTACGAGGCAAGAAAATTCGGCGTCCATTCGGCGATGCCCTTGGCCCGCGCCGTCGAGCTTTGCCCCAACGGCATATACACTCGCGGAAACTACAAGCTTTATTCGGAATATTCAGAAAAAGTAATGGCGATTTTTGGCGAGTTCTCTCCAGACGTAAAGCAAATTTCGATTGACGAAGCTTTTTTGGACATGACGGGAACGGAGCGGCTTTTTGGCGACGCGCTTGACTGCGCGAAGAAACTAAAGGCCGCCGTCTATGAGCGGACGGGCCTTACAGTTTCTGTCGGAATCGCGACGACAAATTACATAGCCAAAATTTGCAGCGGACTAAAAAAGCCCGACGGCCTGTACGCCGTTCTTCCAGGAAAAGAAGAGGAATTCATGCTTTCCCTTCCCTTGGACAAAGTTTGGGGAATCGGAACAAAAACATTGGAGCGCTTGCGTTCCGCCGGCTTTAACGCCACAACGGACATAAGAAAGCATTCAGAAGAACTGCTTGCAAGCGTTTTTGGCGGCGCCACGGCAAACTTTTTATACAACGTTGTCCGAGGAATCGAACCTCCGGGCTTTTTGGCGGAAGCAAAAAGCCATTCCGCAGGAATAGAAAACACTTACGAATACGACTTGCTGGAATGGAACCAAATCGAACGCGCTCTCCTTTCCCTTTCCGAACAACTGATGTTCCGCCTGTTAAAAGAAAACTTGACGGGAAAGACTGTCGCGATAAAAATCAGGTACGACGACTTTACGACCGTAAGCGCGCAAAACACAAGCCTTCAAAATGTTACCAGCGTTGACGACTTGTTTTCCAGGGCTGTAAAAATTTTTAGAAGCAAATACCAAACCGGCCGCGCGATAAGGCTTTTGGGAATAACGATAAACAACACGACCGACGCCGACGCGGAAAAGCAAAACGAGCTTTTTGATTTTGGCGAAGGAAAGCGCAAGGCCATCGAAAAAACGATTTTAAAAATCGAGCAAAAAAATCCAGGCCTTAAAATTCACAAGGCGCGGCTTTTGTCAAACGACACAAAGGCCTTGCGCGAGAAGCCAAAGGCCAAGGGGCTTCTTATAGCGTTTTCCCTTTTGGCGCTGGCGGCGGCTTTTCCAAGCAAGGCTTTTTGCGACGACACAAAAACGATTGACGCAAGCGGTTCCGGACCGATGGTTGTAGGAAAAGATTTGCCTCCAGAGACAATTCCCGCCGGAACGAAAATTTTTGATTGGGAAGGCCGAGACAATTCCGTAGAGTTTAGCGCGCAAGGCTATTGGACCGCAAAGTTAAAGCAAACGATCACAGCCACTTTTGGCTGGGGCAAGGATTTTTCGATTTCGTTTGGAACGCCGGTCTTTGTCCAGCAAGTTGACATGTCCTTGTGGTTTACAGTAAACAAGCATTGGTACATAGAGGCCGCCTTTGCGGACGAATTTAACAAAAACACTTTTGCGGCCGGCTACATGAACGGCCAAGGCTACCTAAAGGAACTCAGAGCCGCAAACCGAAAGGTCGTCTTTCCAACAACTTATTCCGTTGACGACGTTAGCCGAGGCATTGGAGGCGGCGAAAACCAAGCGCCAGGCGTAAGCGCCAAGTTCGCCGACCCCGACGGCAAATGGACCTTGGACGCCGCCTTGCGCTACGACATGCTTTCTTCCAAAGACAAAACTTATTACGGCAAAAACTCTGTCAACGACTCAAGCCGCTTAAAGTCTTCTTTT
>JBGUQT010000125.1:0-10937 GCA_045131275.1 Treponema sp. | reverse complement strand
CGCGCCTTGCGTGTTCAAGTCAACGTATTGTCTTTTTCTTTCGTCTTTGTCTTGGCTGGGAACGATTCCTTGCCGCAAAAGGTCGCTTTCTCCGTAGCCCAGGCTTTTTATAATAAATTCTTTTTCCAAAACATCGATGTCGGTTTTTGCAGCTTGCGCTTCCATTTCCATTCGCTCAATCGAGCTTGCGGAAAGGCCTCCTGCGTCAAAAAGCTTTTTGTTTTTTTTCAAGTCGCTCAACTGCAAAGAGTATTCTTCTTTTTTTTGCAAAAGATTCGCGCTTGCGTTTTCCAACGCCATCATGGCGCTAAGCGCGTTCCTCTCTTGTTCGACCAAATTGTTTTTTGCAGCCCTAAGTTTCGCCGCTGCGGAATTAAGCTGGTTTTGCCGTTCCGCCTTTTGTATTTGCAGCTGAATGTTTTTTAACAAAAAAAGGATTTGGCCTTTCTTTACCGAGCTTCCTTCTATTACCTTTTGCTCTGCGATGGTTCCGTCAATCAACGCGCATACGTCGTTCTTCTTTTTGTAAGTGATTGAGCCGTAACTTTCAAGCGTTATGTTTTGGCGGCTTTTTTTGGCCGTAAGCGTTTTTACTTGCAGGCCAGCGTTTTGCTTTTCCTTTTTTGTTGAGCATGCGCTTGCAAAAACGAATGTCGCAAGGGACAGCGCAAGCGCGAGTGTTTTTTTCATTTTCACCTCCGTTAAAGCTTTAATGCGGCCATGGACTCAAGTTCTTTGGCCAGATAGTCCCTTTCTTTTAGAAGGACAAGGCATTGGATTTTTTGCTTTGCGCATTCGTTCATTTCCTCAATGCAATCGCTTTTCTTTTTTCTTCCTTGTTCCAGTAAAAGCATTGACAAAGCCAGTTTTTGTTCCTTGATTTTCGCGCTCTCCAAATTTAGCAAAAAGTTTTCTTGGACGTTTTCAATTTTTTTGATAAGCTCCACAACGTTTTCTTCAACCGCTTTTTTTGTTTGTTCAACGCTAAGTTTTTTTTGCGCGATTTCTATTCTGTTAAGCCTCATTTGGCTAAAGTAGCTTGTGTTCAAAATTCCCTGGCCTGAAATTGAATTAGAAATTGAATTCATCTTGCCCTTGTTAAAGCCGATTTGTTGGCTTGCGCTTGCATTAATCCATGGGTTGTCTTCAAAACTTAGAATTACTTTTATGGAATACGATGGCGAGGTTAGGGGATAGTTCCTTCCGCTAAAAGAAACTCCGCCTCTTACAGAAACGCTTGGAAGCAAGCAGCGCTTTTGCAACGAGCGCTTTTTTTTTGCCCAATTCAATTCGGCGGCGCAAAGCTTTAAGTCCAAGCTGTTTTGGACGGAACTTTGCTTGTAGTCGCCGCTTTTTTCTCTTAGTCCCTCAATCAAAAAACAGTCGTCCAAGGCTCTTTCAAAACTTTCGCTTTCTGACAAGACGAGTTTTTGCCCTTGGCTCACATTCATAATTCTTTTTAGTTCCGTTTGGCCTTTGTCAAAATCGTCTGCGGCGCTTTTCGCCTCCAATTGAATTTTTTTGCATTCTAGGAGCGTTTCCAAGTATTCTGTTTTTGTTATCATTCCCTCCGCTTCTTCCAGTTCCGCCGCAAGCAATATTTGTTCCGCGTTTTTCAAGGCGCTTTTTAGGAGTTCGCTTTTTAGTTTAAAAAGGATCGCGTTGTAATAAGCTTTCATTACAGAATTCTTAAAATTCTCGCATGATTTTTGAACGCTCAAGAATTGATAAAAGCTCTTTTCTTTTTGCATTTGCCACTCCAAAAAGCTTTTTCCTCCGTTAAAAATTTTTTGCGTAACGCCCACTTCAATGGACTTGTTTTTTGAATCGTCGCTTCCTATTTGTGCCCTTGCCGCGTCGGCCAGCGAAAAATCCAAAACCGGCAAAAAGCCCGTGATGTTTTTCTTTGACATTCTTACGCTTTCTTCCGCTCCAAGCCTTTGGAGCGAATGTTCCGCGTCGTTGGCCAACGCGATTTTCAGCGCGTCGGAGACGGAACGCAATTCAATTTGGCTAAAGCCTTTTGAAAAAAGTGCCAGGCAAAGCGCCAAGAAAACACGCCTTTTACGCATCGCCTTCTGTTCCGTTCTTAAAATACCTTTTTAGGTCGCGGGTGATTTTGGCCACTTGTTTTTGCTGAACCAAGGCGGACAATATGGATTTTTTTCCTTCGCTGCAAAAGACATTTTCCAACACGCATTCGCCGTCTTTTGAAAAAAGTTGGTAGCTTGCGTAAAGGGAATGAAAGTTGTCGACATTTTTGTAAAAGGACCTTTCGCGCAAATTGATTTTTATCGAATAACTTTGCGCGTCTTCTTCGACGGTTTTTGCTTTTTCAAAAAGCTTTTGGGGCTGCAGCGCGTTTCTTGCCATGCCCAAAATTTGCGTTGATATGCCGTCTTCGTAGACGTTGTCAACCAAGACTTCCACGCCTTGAATCTGTATTTTTGGCAGGCAGCTTTGCGCGAAAATAGGCAAATTTGGGCCAAAAAACGCGCAAATTAGGGCAAAAAGCTTAAATTTAGCCCCAAATGTTTCACGAATTGTTTCACGGAATTTCGCTCCGTTTTTCATTTTTTTCCTCCTTAAAGAAATCTCTGTAATTCGCGTCAAGGCAAAGGCATTTGTCCCGATAAAGTTTCGCCTTTTCCAAAACGCCCAACGACTGCCAGCAAAAAGCAAGGTCAAAGAAAATAGGGGCTCCCTCGCAAATCGCGCTTTGCGCCAGATTCAGCGTTTCAAGCCGCGCGTCTAGCTTGTTTTCTTTGGCCGCTATTACGGACGCAAAGTAATAAAGCCTCCAGTCGCCCTTGTCTTTTTGCAAAGCCTTTTGAATTTCAAGGCTTGCGTTTTTGTAGTCTTCCAAGAAAATCAGGCTTTGGATCAGGTAGCGTTGAATGTCTTTGTTGTCAGATTCAGATTTGTATAGGTCGGAAAAAAGTTTCAAAGCCTCTTTGTATTGGCCTTGGAACAAATTGATTTTGGCTTTTAAGAATACAGCCTGTTTGTTTTTTTTGTCGCAATTCAAACTTTGGTCAATAAAGTCGCGGGCTTGGGCAAAGTTTTTTTGCTTGTAAGCGTCCAGCGCCTTTATGTACAAGATTCCGGCCGCCTTTTTGTCAGCGCAAGCAGTTATGCTTATGCAAGACAAGAGCAGGGCGGCGACCCAAAATAATTTTGTTGGCTTCACTTTGTCAGGCGGTTCCTCCCGTAAATGTTGTGGATTGGCTGGGCTAAAATTTCTTTTAGCTCGGCCATATTTTTTTTGTCGCCGTTTTTCTCGGCTTTTTCATGCAAGCGGATGTAAAAGTTTCCAATCGTTTTAAAGAAGGGCTCAAATTCTTTTTGCAAGGCCGCGACATCGTTGGACGTTTTCATCTTGTACATGTAGCGGATCGGCAAAAAATCGCGCGTTTTTTCTGGAAGCGAGTCCAAGTCTTCTTTGGAGAGCGTTTGGCCTTCGTCGTAGAATTTTTCGATAAAGGCGGTCGCTTTTTGCGCGTTTGCGGTCGTGTAATTTTTTTTGAGTATGTCAAGAAAGGCGTCAGCGCTTGAGTCCTTGTAGGTCAGCGTGTATTCCCTGTCAAGAATTGCGGCCGCCGCCGCTAGGTCTTTGCTTCCGTCCTTTTCATAGACAGAGGCGGAAAAGGCTCCAAAATCCTTAAAGTAGCTAAAGCCGCTGGACGAAAAAAGCTTATTAACAAAAGTTACAAGTTGAGTTGGTTGAAGCAATTTGCCCTTCATGGAGACGGCGTAATAATTTTTGACGTCCGCGCCTGTCGTCAGCGCAAAGTTGTTGTCGTATTTAAATGCCGACTCATAGCAAGAAACGCTTCTGTAGGCGTCGCCTTGGCTTGCGTAAAAATTTGCAAGCGCGTAAAAGGCTTGCGCTCCCAAAATTGTGTTGTACTTGGCGCACAAGTTCGCTTCGTTTGAAGGAATTCCTCCCGCGTAGCCAATGCCTTTTCCCAAGGCGCTCGCTTCGGCCGAAAGCCTGTAGTAGCTGGCTTTCGCCAACTTTCCTTCCTCCGTGTCCGGAATGTTTGGCAAAAGCTTTTTTGCGCTCTTTAACGCCTCGACTCCTTCCTTTGTTTTCCGAGCGCCGAGCGATTCCGACGCCAAGTTGACCAAAGCAATAAGGCGTTGGGCGCCGTCTTGCCCGGGCTCTTGTTCCGAACTGGGCGCCGCCCACAAGGCGCTTGCCAAAAGGACAAGGCCAATCATTGTCATAATCTTTTTCATTTTTTTACCTCTCATAAAATCCTGACACCTATACCATATAGCGGTTTTACATTTTTTTACAAAAAAAATTGATTTTTTTTAAAATTTTTTGTATATTTTTTTTATGAGCGAAGAAAAATACGTCCGCCCCACATGGGACGAATATTTTATGGAAGTGGCTAGAACGATAGCAAAGCGCGCCACTTGCGACAGAGGCCGTAGCGGTTGCGTCATCGCGCGCGACAACCAGATTTTAGTCACCGGCTATGTAGGAAGCCCCGCCGGACTTCCTCACTGCGACGACGTGGGACACCTTTTTAGAAAGAGCGTTCACGAAGACGGCTCGATTACAAACCACTGCGTCCGCACGGTTCACGCCGAGCAAAACGCGATTTGCCAAGCCGCAAAGCGGGGCATTTCCATTGACGGCGGAACGGTATACTGCAAGATGACTCCTTGCAGAACTTGCGCGATGCTCATAATCAATTGTGGAATAAAAAGGGTAGTCTGCGAAAAGCATTACCACGACGAGGAAGACTCGATGCGCATGTTCAAGGAAGCCGGCGTAAAAATCGAGCACTTGGAAGACACAGTGCAGACCTATAAGGATATGTAGGAACGTGTCAAGGCACGCTCCGCTTAAAGCCTTGACTCGTTCCTTTTGCGGCGCGAATAAAATTATCGCGCCGCAATAACCGCTCAGAGGTTGGCGCAGAGCCAATCCTTGAACTTGATGTAGTCGTTTTCCATCGGAATCGCGCGGTCGGGCAGGGCCATGACCTTTTGCAGGCGCTCCGGAATCGGAGGCTCGGCTCCGGTTGCGTCCTTGACAATCGCGCTGAACTTGGCCGGATCGGCTGTTTCCAAAACGATTCCGACCGCGCTTTTGGCGCAGTCAGCCCAGTCGGGCTTGTTGGGCGTGATTCCGGGTTTTGCGATGTCGATGCCTTCAAGCTTTTCCAAGGCGCCGTTTTTAATGTCCTTCCAAGCCTTGTAGGCCACCGCTCCGTGCGGATCGATCGTGTAGCCGGTGGAATCCTTGCAGTCCTTTATGGATTTTACGATTCCGTTGTTGTCCAGCCAGTAGGCGGCAAAGAGCTTTCGCACTTCTTCCAAAGAATACATGTATGAAATGCGCTCGTAGTTTGAGGGCGCTCCCACGTCCATCGCGTTGGCGTATGTCTCTACGCTGGGGCGGGCCTTGTATTCGCTTGTGGCAATCCAATCGGGAATAGTGCGGTTTGAGTTTGTCGCCGCGACAAAGCCTGTGATCGGAGCGCCCATTTCGCGCGCGATAAGGCCTGAGGTAAGGTTTCCAAAGTTTCCGCTGGGAACGGTTACGACAATTTTCTTTCCGGGATTCTCGGCCTGGGCGACAAGGGCGGCGTACATGTAGTAAAAGCCCTGCGGCAGCAAGCGCGAAATGTTGATGGAGTTTGCGGACGACAGGCGGAACTTGGCGCGCAAGTCCTTGTCGGTAAAGGCGGTCTTTACCAATTTTTGGCAGTCGTCAAAGGTTCCCTTTACTTTAAGGGCGCGGACGTTTCCGGTAAAGGTTGAGAGCTGCTTTTCCTGTAAGGGGCTGATCTTTCCTTCTGGATACAAAATCGTCACGTCCAAGCCTTCTACGTTGTGAAAGGCGCTTCCGACCGCGCTTCCCGTGTCGCCGGACGTGGCCACCAAGATGTGAAGCTTTCCGTCCTCGCCGCGGTTAAAGAAAGACATCGCGCGGGCCATAAAGCGCGCTCCAAAGTCTTTGAAGGCGCAAGTGGGGCCGTGCGACAATTCAAGAACGTATGTTCCGTCCTCAATCTTAACCAGCTTGGGCTCAAAGGGATAGGCGTCCTTTATCAAGGCTTCCAAGTCCGCGTCGGGAATTTCTCCCTCAACATAAGGCTTGGCCATCTCTATGGCGGCGCTGATAAAGTCCGGCTTTCCGTCCTTGAACATTTTTGTCGTGTCTATTTTTGGAAATTCCACCGGAACGTAAAGGCCGCCTGTGGCGGAACTCATTCCGCTCATCACGGCAGTCTTAAGGTCTACCTTTGCGTTTGAGTCGCGTGTGTCTGTGTATATCATTTTTTTCTCCTAGTTGGAAAGGGAGTAGATGACTTCTTCGCAGAAAAGCTTGGCCAGCTCTTGCTGGGCGTTTGAGATCGCTTTCCATTCCGACTTGTCTTTTACCGTGACTGATTTGGAGGCCTTTAAAAGAACTTCTCCGCTGGAAATGTTCAAGGCTCCCATGTCGCCGTTGAATGTGACGTTGTAGTAGCCGTCGGCGTCCTGAGTGATCGCGCTTGCGTATTTTACGCGGCCGTAGATTACGTATTTGAAAAGCGAGTTTCCGTTCAACTGTTTGAGAGCGTCGTTCCTGATGCGGACAGGATCGTCAGCATCGACGGAATTGTGGAAGTCCGCGTTCTGCGCTCCCATAAAGCCCGCCTTCCACAAGCTTCCGGTAAGGGCCTGAGCGCTGGGCTGCGAGCCGTTTCCGATGTTGATCTTTCCGTCTTGGCGGTAGTCAACGATTGAAACCAAGATTCCGGTGCGGGCGCCCAAATTGCTTTTTGCCTTCCAAGGCGCTTCGGCGGCGATCGCCGAGGCTTGCTTGATCAAGTCGGGATCGCTGGAAGGCGCTTGCGGGTAGAACAAAACGCTGGCCGAGGCTGACAATTCCGGAACGGGCGCTGTGAATTCCGCGACGCCGTTTTCGTTTGTCACGATCTCGGCGCGGGCAAAGTTTACGCTTTCCTGTTTTCTAGAAGCGGGATACTCGGCTGTCATCTTAAGGGCGGCCAAGGGCTCTCCCGCCAAATTTGTCACTTGAATTTTATACGGTGCGGAAAAGGCCTTTCCTTTTACGGTTTCTCTTGGAGAGGAAAGGACTGAAATCTTTATGTCCTGCAAAAGCTTTTTGTACTGGGACTTTGACGAAATGGCCGTTGAAACAGGGGCGCTTTCTTTTTTGTTTTCTTTTTCCGCTGGAGCGGGAGCGGCCTGCTCGACCTTGCTCGGCTCTTGGCTTTGCGCCGGGCTCTCTTGTTTTGTTGATTCGCAAGAAATAAAGGCCAACAATGACGCCGCTAATGCAATGGCTAATACTTTTTTCATTTTAATTTTCCACCCTAAAATGATTGTTATATCTGTAGAAATATAGCATTTTTTCGCAAAAAGTTCAATAGTTATCATTGTTGCAAAATCTTCCGAAAATAAATATTATGAGCGCAATGAGACTTACTTTTGCTGAAATTTACATAAAGAACTTTGAAGCCAACGTAAAGGCGATAAAAAAATTCGTCAATCCCGGAGTGAAGATTTGCTGTTCGGTAAAGGCCGACGCTTACGGCCACGGAGCCGTCACTTGCGCCAAAGCCGCTGTCAAATGCGGCGCGGACTTTTTGGCTGTGGCCACCGTTGGCGAGGGAATCGAACTCCGCGAGGCGAAAATCAAGGCGCCGATTTTGCTTTTGAGCTACTGCTCTCCGTCCGAGATGGCGGACTTGGTAAAATACAAGATCACGCCCTTTGTAGGCGACGAAGAATACATCGGCTTAGTCGAGGCGGCCGCAAAGAAAGCGGCGAAGGCGTCGCAAGCCCAAAAAGCGGCCGCAAAAAAATTCGCAGTCCATCTTGCCGTTGACAGCGGAATGGGGCGGGTAGGCTGCTTGCCCTGCGACGCGGCGGCTTTGGCTAAAAGAATCTCTGGTTCAAAATACTTATGCTTGGGCGGCATGTGCACCCATTTTGCCAGCGCCGACGGAACCGCAGCTCGCGACCGTTCCTACGCAAAAAAACAGCGCGACGCTTTTGTCGCCGCCGTGGAATCTGTAAAAGCTGCCGGCATCAATCCCGGAATCGTCCACGCTTCGGCAAGCGCCGCGCTCATGGACAAAATCGAATGGCAGTTTGACATGGTTCGCCCAGGAATAATTTTGTACGGCTACTATCCCGACAAGATTACGGCAAAGTATTTGCGCGCCAAAAAAACTCCGTTGGAATTAAAGCCAGTGATGTCTCTTGTGACAGGAATCAGCGCCTTGCGCCCCTTTAAAAAAGGCATGAGCGTTTCTTACGGCTCCACGTGGACCGCAAGCAAGGACACGACAATCGGCGTTCTTCCAATCGGCTACGCGGACGGCCTCTTGCGCCGCCAAGCCGGAACTTTAAAGGTGAGCGTGGGCGGAAAGCTTTATCCAATCCGCGGCCGCATTTGCATGGACCAGTGCATGGTTGACTTGGGAAGCGCGCGCGGCATCAAGCGCTTTGACCGCGCCGTGATTTTTGGCCCCAAGGAAAGCGGCGCGCTTTTGACCGCCGACGACCTCGCCAAAGACGCCGGAACGATCTCTTACGAGATTCTCACATGCGTCGGAAAGCGGGTTCAGCGGGTTTTTGTAAAATAAGGGAGAGATTGCTCGACAGCGCCGCGTTGAGGGGGCGGCCTCCGAGCGCCTTGTTGGAATGCCGCGCGGTTACTTTAAAAAGTAGGTGTTCATCAAGCCTTTTCCTTTGACTTCAATGCCAACCGCGTCAGTAAAGGAAAACTTGTCTTTTGCCTGAATATAAACGCTTTCGCTTACATGTATTCTCATCGGCTCGCCGGTGCTTTCCATTCGGCTTGCGACATTGACGGTGTCGCCCCAGATGTCATAAATGAATTTAGATTTTCCAATAACGCCGGCGACAAGATTTCCTGTGTTGATTCCAAGCCTTATTTGAATTTTAATTTGAGAGTTTTTGTTGAAGTCTTCAACATCTTTCAACAAGCCTTGAGCGAAAGAAATCATTTTTATAACGCCGTCATTTTCATTGTCCTTTACAAGGCCTGTCGCCGCCATGTAAGCGTCGCCAATAGTCTTTATTTTTTCCACGCCCTCAAGTTTGGCCCTTTCGTCAAAAAGCGAAACCATTTTGTTGAGCATGTGGACAACGTCATCCGCCTTCATGGTTCCGCTCATCTTTGTGAATCCCACGATGTCAGTAAAGAGGACTGTCGCGTTGGGGAAGTCTTGCGCTATGGTTCGTTCCGGATGCTCCGTAAGCTCTTTGGCGACTTCTTTGGGCAGAATGTTTAGAAGGAGGTTTTCTGATTTTTCTTTTTCCAGTTTCAATTCGCGCGTTCTTTCTTCAACTTTCATTTCAAGTTCAGTATTGTATTTTTGCATGATTTGAATGCGCTCTTCCTGCATTTTGTTTATGTCAATATAATTCTGAACTGTAGTCTCCGTCATGTTTGTGAAAGAGATGTAAAGGTTTTCAACTTCGTCATGTGTGTGAACGTTCAGCTTCTTTATTTTTGAAATGCAGTTTGTCATTCCGTCAATGTTTGTTTTATGGCTGACAAATTCCAAAGCGCAGTCAGTCATTCCCTTTAGCGGGTTTACGAGCGTTTTTGTTGTGAGCATGACTGTTGAAAGGAACATTATAAGGATTGCAATAAGAGATAATATGTTTGTTCTTAAAAGAAACTGCAATTTATAGCTTCTCAACAACTCCATTGAAATGTCGACGCCAACATAGCATTGGCATTTTCCGTTTGAGTCAAAAACCGGTTGATAATAGGTCAATAGCCATCCGTATTGATCGTTTGATTCAAGAGGCTTGATTTCTTTTCCTTGCAGCAAATCCGGCACCAAATGCAAAAATGAAGGGTCAAATTCTACAAGCTGGTCAACTTCATAATCCGCGTTTTCTTCGTCAGTGTCAAAAATGATATGGCAGCCGTCTTCTCTAATTTGATAGACATAAAGATATTTGATGTCGGGAATGCTTTTTTGAAGGATTGAAAGGCGATTAAAAGTTTCTTCATAACCATTTGCGCTTCTTCCCTCTGTTTTGTAATTTTCTACAGAATCTGCGTCAATCGACTTTGATGCGATTAACGCGACGCCTTTGGCGGTATTTAAATGCGATTCTCTTGTGTGCTGCGTGAAAATGCTTAGCGCTATCAAGGAAATCAAAATAGGAAGCAATACTGTTGCCAATATTATTGTTAATGAAGTTCTAACTCGAATGGAATTTAAGCCGGTTGTTTTAATATATTCTCGCATAAAATATTTTCGCGCAAAAAGCCGCGCTTTGTCAAGTTGGAATCTCTACAACTCCCTTGTTATATCACAACTTCCGCTTTTTGCATAGGAAATTAAACGGTTTCCTCAAACCTCTCCGCCTGCCAAAATCTCCGCCGCTAAGTAAAAGCTTCCTGTGGCGAGCAGTATCGCGCCGTCTTTTTGCGCGGCCTCGACCGTATCCTTTATCGCCGCCAAATAGTCTTCCTGCAATTGGTAATTCAAGCCGGCTTCCTTAAAGGCTGCGGCGGCCTTTTGCGGATCGCTTTGCTTTGCGGAATTAAGTTTTGTGATGACAATCTTTTCAAAGACAGGGGAGCCGTCCGCCTTTTTAAAAAGGGGAGCGATGTGGCCCACGTCTTTGTCGGCCGCGCAGGCGAACAAGAGGCGCTTGGGCCGCGAGTCGTCTCCAAAAATTGCGGCGAATGTTTCCATCGTTCCCGCGATTGAGTTTACCGTGTGCGCTCCGTCCAAGACCAGAAGGCCTTTGCCCGATCCGCCTCCAAGATTTATCGTTTCAAAGCGCGCCGGCAATGTTGCGGCCTCCAAGCCGCGCTCGATCGTCTCTTCGCCGATTTCAGGGAAGGCAAGGCGGACAGCCGCCGCGGCCAAGAATGCGTTTTGCGCCTGGACTTTTCCCAAGAGGCG
>JBGUQT010000124.1:0-23661 GCA_045131275.1 Treponema sp. | reverse complement strand
GCATCCTTTTGTTCTTTTCTGTCCATTCCTTATCCATGATTCACCTGCAAAATTCCGCAATCTCTTTGTCCAAGAGCCTGAACACGTTGGCGATCAAAAATCCGTCGGCAACCGCGTGGTTTATGCGAACTGTTATAGGCATCATAAGGCGGCCGTTTTCCTCTCGGTACTTTCCCCAGTTGACGATCGGCAAAAAGTAGGGGTAGCCGTCGGGCAGCTCTATGTTGAGCGAGTCGTAGGAAACCCACGGGATGTAGGAAGCGTCAAACCAGTTGGGGTGCTTGGCCGCGTCAAGCGCGTACTCGCGCGTTTTCTTGGCGCTCTCGATGTCGTTCAAGGCGTTCTTGTAAAAAGCCTCGTAGTCCTCGTAGTATGTCGTGTAGACCGGCGAGCAAGTCTCCGTGTCCTCGTGGAAGACATACTGAATCGGATTTATGACGTCGTAGCAGATGAGCTCCTTTGTTTGCCAAAGGTAGGCCATCTTATAGTCGTCGCGCGAGTTTAGAACCTTTGCTAGAAGATACAAAAAGTTTATGTAAAACTTCGTTCCGCTCGCCTTTGAAGAGGCGACAAGGTCTGTCACGTCGATTCTTGTCGTCATTGAAGTCGAGCACTTACAGTCTTCCGTAAAATGACGGAAGACTCCTTTTCTGTAATAGCTTTCTTGGTCAATCACTTTATAGTTCATTTTTGTCTCCTCATATCACGCAGCTTTCATAATATCAAATTATATGGAATAATCAATCGCTTTACGACAAAATGCGCGAACCGGCCGACAAAATGCGCGGCGCATTGACAGCTCGCGTGAGCGAGCAAGTGGATAACTTCCTATACAAAGCGCCACTGGAACATGACGCGCATTGACAGCTCGCGTGAGCGAGCAAGTGGATAGTTTCCTATACAAAGCGCCATCAGAATATGACGCGCATCTCATCGCCCTCCCCTTGCATCTTGTCAAAAAACTGTTCCCACGCGACGAAACTTTAAATATAATGGAGCAAGATTTACAAAAAAACAAGGAGAAAAACATGCTGTCAATTTATCTTTACGCGCTCGACACGATGGCCGATTGGGAAATAGGCCACATTATGGCGGAACTGAACTCAAAGCGCTTTTTTAAGGACGGAGCGCCGGAGCTGTCGGTGAAAGTCTGCGCGCTTTCAAAGAAGCCGGCCAAAACAATGGGCGGCCTTACAATAACGCCGGACTGCGCGCTTGACGAAATTGCGATGGACGACAAGAGCGTCCTGTTGCTTCCAGGCGCGACAGCTTGGAGCGAGCAAAAACACGGCGCGGCGGTTCAAAAGGCCGCGGAACTTCTTTCTTGCGAAGGAACGGTGGCCGCAATTTGCGGAGCGACTCTCGCCCTGGCCCACGCCGGTCTTTTGGACAAACGGCCCCATACAAGCAACGGAACGGGCTTTTTGGAAATGTTCTGTCCGACCTACAAGGGAAAGGATTTTTACGTTGACCTTCCCGCTGTGGCCGACGGAAATTTAATCACCGCAAGCGCGACAGGCTCGCTTATGTGGGCAAAGTTGATTATCGAAAAGCTTGGCGTATTTAAGCCGCAAACGCTCGAAGCGTGGTTCGCGTATTTTAGCGCGGGAAAGGCCGAGGACTTTTTTGCGCTTATGCAATCACTGCAGATAGAGAAAGAATGAACAAAAAATTTTTACTTGCATATCTTTTGCTCGCTGCAGGAACAGTTATATTCGCGAACGACAACAGAACAAATGAATCATTTTGGCATACGGAGGCGGCGCTTGGAATAACCGTTCCTCTAAAAAAAATTTATGTCGGACAAAGAGAATCAAAAGGTTTTTCCGTCCAGCTTGAAGGCCTCTACCGGGCAAGAATGGAAAACGGCCTTAGCCTTTTTGCGGGAGCGGCAGCCGGCCCCTTCATTAGCGAGGGCTTCAAAGTGAACGACTCCCACAGTCTTTGCGTCAACGTAAATTTTTGGGGAGGCGTGGGCTATAACTTTTTGAAAAATAAGCAAAGGCAATCTTTGGTTTTGGCGGGCCTTTTGGGATTTGACGCATTCACTTTCACTGACTATGAACACAAGGGAGGCTATCGCTACCGCAAGGACAACACGGCCTTTTGCTTTGAACTTGGAGCGGAATTGCTGCACACAATTCAAATCACAGACAGGCTTTGCTTTTATTCAGGCTGTTCATTCTTTGCGGGCCTAGGCTGGACAATCTCGGAAGCGACCAGAGAAAAAACTTTTATGGAAAGCGAACGCAGAGAATCTAAGGCGCGCGACTCTTGCCGCCTTTTGTCTTTGCAGCCAAAGATTGGGTTGATGTATAAAATCAACTAGGAGAAAACAAATGGAAAAATTCATCATAAAAGATTTTGAGCCAACTTATATTGCGGATGCGGAAAAAATTCTTAGCGAAGAATATTCCGCTGAAAAGAAAAAAGTTCCTTCGCTGCCGGAGGAATCCCCTGCCGGATTGTTAAACTGGCTTTCGACAAAAAAATATAAAAAAGCAGCCTTTTGCGCAGGGCGTCTTGTGGGCTACATGATGTTCGCAGATGTCTGGGACGGTTTTTTTGGACTTTGCAAAGGAAGCTTTAGCCCTTTGGGAGGAAGCGCGCTTTCTTTTGAACTGGGGGCTGAAAGAGAAAAGGTTATGTCACTTTTGTTTGAAGAAATCTCAAATGAGATGGTCCGCGACGGTATTTATTCTTTAGCCTTGGCACGATTTGCACACGACACGGAAGCCAACAATTCTTTGATTCTGAACGGCTTTGGAATTCGCTGCAGCGATGCAATGGCAACAATTGAGTCAATTCCAGAATTCACTATGCCGACAAAACTTGAATTTAAGGAAGTTTCCTTTGGAAACTTTGGCATTTTCAAAAATCTGAAAATGAAGCTTGTGCATCACCTGGAAAATGGACCAGTTTTTTTTCCGTCAGATTTGAGTGACTTTGACCAATGGTTTGAAGACGACAGTAAGAGATGGTTCGGCGCCTTTTGCGGAGAAGAGCCTGTCGGATTCATCTCCTGCAAAAAGGGCGACGGAGAAAACTACCTTTGCGACAATATACACAACATCTGCGGAATGTATGTAAATGAAGAATACAGAAAAGACGGCGTAGGAAAAGCCCTGGTGTCATGCCTCTCAAAAGTCCTTAAAAAAGAGGGCGCGGAATTCCTTGGAGTGGATTACGAAACGCTCAATCCAACAGCCCTGCGCTTCTGGACAAAATACTTTTCTCCATACACCTACAGCTTCCACAGAAGAATCGATGAAAGGATCGCGCATTTTTTGAACTCTTGACAGACATCTTCCTGAAAAAGAATTTGTTTTTAGCGCCATTCATTTATGGGCCTGGCGCTCAGGCCAAGAGCCGCGAGCGTCTTTATAGAGGCGCTTTATTCCTTTACGAACGAGCCGATTTCAACAAGGTTCCCTTCCGGGTCTGCGATGTAGCAGGTACGCTGGCCCCAAGGTTCTGTCGTGGGCGGCATGACAGGCGCGGCGCCTTTTGCCGTCACTTCCGCAAAAGCTTTGTCTACGGCCGCGTAGTTTTCCACGCCAAGCGCGATTTCAAAGTGTCCGCTGATTTTGTCGGCATAGTTGAATTTTGAATTGGTCATTTTTTCAATGTCGTTTCTGCCGTAGAGCAAAAACAAGGTTCCGTCCTTTTCAAGAAAAACGTTCGTCGTATTCTCGTCTTCCTTGATTCCAAAGCCAAGAACGTCGCGGTAAAAGCGGACCATCGTCGGCATGTCCTTTACAAAAATTCCAAATCCTTCCAGTTTCATATTACCTCCATTCATTTTTCAATTATAAATTTAATTCCGCCCTGTGTATTGTAAAAATCCGACAATTTATTTTGTACGGCGCGCAAGTTGGCGGGCCTCGGACAAATTCATTCCGTGGAATTTTTTAAAGTCGTTCAAAAGGTGGGCTTGGTCAAAATAGCCAAAGTCTGCGACTGCGTCCTGAATGTCAAAATTCTTTGAAAAGCACGCTCTCTGCCAGAGGATTTGATAGCGTATGAGCGACGAAACTTTTTTAGGCGAGAGGGAAAGCGTTTGCGCGAAAAAGCGTTCCAATTGGCGCTCGCTTGCATGAATATCTTTAAGCAGGGAAGAAAGCGGCTGAGAGCCGCGGGCGCGAATCATCTGGAATATTGCGTCCATAACAAGCGGATTCTGCCCTGGCGTTTTTGAAGCGGAACGGTCAAGAAGTTCAAGAAGCGTTTCTTCGGCAGCCTGCTTAAATTCTTCAAGATTCATAACAGGCGAGAGCTTTGCAAGAAGAAGTTTTTTTGCAGTCATAAAATGGGATTGCAGGTCAAAGAATCCGTTCGCGGTTTTTAAAAGCGGCTCGTCGGAAAAAAGCGAAGCCTGCCACGCGTAAAACCTGATTCCAAAAAGCCGTCTGCGCCGTCCTTGTGAATGAGTTGACGCAAACATCTTGTCGCTCACTCCGCAAAAAAACAAAGAAGAAATTTCCCGGCCGTCACTTTCATTTTCTGTTCCGTCTGTCGCAATTATGATGTCAGCGCATAAATCTGGAATAATTGGAGCGGCCGAGAGTTCTATTTGCCGCGCTGATTCCTTTTCATTCCATAAAGCCCAAAAAGCGCGTACGTAAGGAGAAAGTTCCTTTGAAGGGAGAAGTTCGCGGTAGCCTGAGCGAGCAAACGGTGTTGAAGTCAGCGGGAAAAAAATTTGCTTTAGCATTATGCGCTCTCAATCACAAATCGAACAAGCTCTACGTCGCCGTCTTTCTCAGTTTTTGCTTTTCTAATCATATTTTTCCCCGCCAACTATGATAGCGAGCGCAAGAAGAAAAAACAAGATAGGCCTGCGCGAATTAGAGGCTTTCTTCCGCGTCCTTGCAGTTTTGCAAAACGCGCTTTAGGTAGTTTTCAAAATCCTCGATTTCTTTTTTTGAAAAGCCCTTGTAAAAAAGCGCGTTTTGTTCGTCGGAGGCTTTGGGAACTTTTTTCTTGAAAATTTCATCTTTTCCGGTTCTAAAAACGAGCGTCGCGCGCTTGTCGTCCGGGCTTGGCTCCCGAAAAACATAGCCGTCGCGCTCCAAGCGGTCGATGATTCCGGTAAGGGTCGCCTTGTCCAAGCTTGTCTTTTCAACCAGTCTTTTTATGGGAATCTTGTCCTCATTCCACAAGGCAAAGATCACCCTGCCCCGCGCGCCGGCAAGGTCTTCCAATCCGTTGCGGCTCAACACGGCATGCCAAACGCGCTGGCACACTTGGTGTATTTGCGAGATAAGAGTTCCGCCTTCCGTCCGTCCGTTTTTCATAGCCACTCGCCTTGCCCGCTCAGTTTGCGGCGGAATTCACAGGCTGGCCAAAATTGTGGATGCCCAAATTGCCCCAGCAATGCATGTATTTTGAAGTGAACTTCATAAGCGTGTAGTCCGGGTCGGCCGGGCCCTTGTGGTAATACATTAGCCAAGTTTTATGCCAAAAATCTTTCTTGACGTCCATGTCCAAAACTTCTTCCATCGTTCCGATCGCGCTGACGCCCTTGAATTTTTGCGGAAGAACAAAGTAAAGGCAGACCTTGTTGTTGGCGCGGATTTGCTTTATTTTGCGCGAAGAAGTGTTTGTCGTAAAATAAATCGTGACGGTCTCTCCGTCAACGCTGATCGCCTTGTCTTTTAGCTTGGGATACTGCTTGGGATTGGCAAGATTCAAAAGCGCGCGGATTTCTGGAAAGCCTTCAGTTTCGTCTTTTCCAAAAGTCGCGATTTGCGCGCATTCCGAGGCTTGTATTACCTTAACAACGTCCTTAATGTTCATTTTTTCGCTCCGTCTAATTAGTTTGTATACAAACTATATATCCATAGTGAATTTTTGTCAAGCGCGTTGCTTTATTAATTGATTTTCAATATAATCCAACATTTAAGGACAGAAGCATGAAAAAAATTGGACTTGTAGGCGGAACCGGCCCTGAATCAACCTTGATGTATTACAAGGAGCTGAACAGCCGCATTGACAAAATGACTGGCGGCGCTCAGATGCCGGACCTTGCGATTGAAAGCGTGAACTTCCGCAGGGCTTGGGATTAAGCGCGATCCGCGATATGATATACGGAGTTGATATATTATGAACGCAGAAAATATAAGAAAGGCGGAAACAAAAGACCTGTCAAGAATTGCTGAAATCCTGGTGTTTGCAAAGAGAGTTAAGTATAGGCCGATTTTCAATAACGACGACTATTCATTCAATGAATTGCAGGTGGTTAAGCTTGTAGAAGATTATGGCAAACCCAAAATTCTCGATAACATCTGGGTTTACGATGACGGGATTGTCAAGGGTATGATTCACATAGAGGGAAAAGAAATTGTTGAATTGTATGTGGATTATTTTTTCTGGAGCCAGGGCATTGGCGCCAAGCTCATAGAGTTTGCCAAGAAAACGCATGACGCTCGTTTCCTGTGGGTTTTGGAAAAGAATGTTGACGCGATAAAGTTTTACGAGGCGCATGGATTTCAGGCAAACGGAAAAAGACAACTTGAGGAAGGCACCCCCGAATATATTGTTATGTTGAAAAGGGTGTTATGAAAATAGAATATAAGCAAGCCGCCATAGAAGACGCGGAAGTGTTGGCGAATATTTACAACGCGATGGAGAGCCTGTCGGCTGTGTTTCTTAATCGATTTTGAGCCGTAAATGATTAGGTTCATACTTTCATTTTGCATTTTTTTCCGCCCTTTAGTCAAAAGCGGATTTGACAAGGCGCGCCGTCTCAAACTATAATAAAAAAATGAATGACAAATTGCGAATAACTTACAGGCCTGCGGAAGAAGGCTACCTAGACGAAATCTGCGCGCTTGTACAAGCGGCGGTCGCCGAAATGGAAAGGCGCGGAATTTTTCAGTGGGATGAAATTTATCCTACCCGCGAGGATTTTTTGAACGACATAAAATCGCGCTCGCTTTTTATAGGCCAAACAGAATTTCAAAACACAAAGCGCATAGCCGTAATTTACGCTCTCAACAAAGAATGTGACGAAGAATACAAAACGGCCGCGTGGACAATCCAAGGCGACTGGCGCGTCTTGCACCGCATTTGCGTCCACCCGGACTTTCAAAACCAAGGCATCGCAAAAACGACGCTCGCGCATATAGAGCAAAAAGCCCGCGACCTTGGAGCGGCCTCCATCCGTCTTGACGTCTTTAGCCAAAACCCTTTTTCGCAAAGATTGTACGAACGCGCGGGCTACCGCAAAACCGGCGAAGCCAATTGGCGCAAAGGCCTTTTTTATTTGATGGAAAAAGACCTGCGCTAGACACAACATTCTGCCGCTTTGCGCGCTGTCATCCCGCCTTAATGGTCCTCTTATTTTTGTACATTTCCTTGTCCGCGCGGTCAAATATTTCGGCGACAAGAGTGTCTTTTTCCGGAACATATTCGGCCATTCCCGAAGCGAGAACCGGTCCAAATCCAGAGCGTTGATTTTCTAAAACCTGGGCGCGCAAACTTTTCATAAGAGCTTCCTTGTTTGCGTAATCGCTTCCTCTCAAGAACACGACGAATTCATCGCCGCCAATTCTGAACACAGGGCTGTGGACAAAGGTGTTGCACAAAAGCATCGCCGATTTTTTGATGTACTCGTCGCCGGCCGCGTGGCCTTCTGTGTCGTTTATAGTTTTTAGGTTGTTTGCGTCGCACACGACAAGGCCAAAAGGAAGGTAATCCATTCCGTTGTCTATGTTCGCCTGCACCGACCGCTCCAGCTCGTTATACGCCGTCTTGTTTTTAACGCCAGTCAATTCGTCGCGATGTTGTCGTATATCTCCTTTTCCTTTCGCTCCCTCGCCTCAACAAAAGAGTGAATGATGCAGACTCCAATCAAAAGTCCCATTGCGTAGAAAGGATGCTGGGGAGCGAGAATTTGCAAAACCGAAAACAATTCCATCACAAGGCAAGTGAGCCCTACAGCGACATGCCGCGACTTTTGTCCGCCGATCAATTTGCGCCCCGCATAAAGCGTGTATATTGAAGCCGCCACATAAAGGAGAATTTGAAGAACAAACGCTATGTGCCTGCCCGCTTCCGTAACATATTCATGCCGCTCGTCAAAAGAAAAAATGCAGGGGTGGAAAAAATTAATCGCCAAAAACACAAGCGCAATCGTGAACATGGCCCACACCACGCTAAGCAAAATCTTGCCCCTAAGACCGCGCTGGTTCAAATAAGAAAGCACATAACGAATCCACGCCGTCATTGTAAGGAACATGAACAAAAAATAAAGCTCGCAGTCCAAAAACAAAAAAGGAAAGACAGCCGCAACTTCGCGGCGCTCGTACAAAAGCCCGCGCGCGGACTGTCATTCTGCCGCCTAGAAGGTCAGCTCAAAGCTGTCAACATACGTGTCTGCCGGGGCCGACGTGTTCTTAATGTAGAACTTGTATGTTCCCTTGATGTTGTTGTCCGTAAAGACATTTTTGTTGTTTGTGATTTTTTGTTTTACGACAGCAAAATTGCTTTTAGCCGCCGCGTCAACATTGTTCTTGCCGACCGCGTAGTATTTTACGTTGCTGCCCCAGGTGGAAACATATTCTTTAAGTTTAGCCTGAAGCCGGTCTATCATCTCGTTAGTGGCTCCCGCGGGAGACTTAAACGCCATTATGTATTCGCCCATCGCGTTGCATGGCTTTTTTACCTTGTCTTTGTATGTGGGGTTGGCTTCATACTTGCCTTTCCAAATAATCCACTTGTTGTATCCCAGATTCCACGATCTCCAGATTCGGCACACGGCGGCTATAGAGACGTAAACATCCGTTGTCAAAAGCTGAGTCTGCGCGCCAGAGTCGGGGTCGCTTGGCATTTTTATGATGGTATATGTGTCGAATACCGCCAGCTTCTTTTGGATGTCAGTAACCACCTCGGGATGGTCCGACACAAAGACGCTCGGAGAAGGATCAAAAGACCTCCCCGCGAACGTCCATTTCGCCGCTGAGTCATCAACGACCGTGTTAACTGAAATGTCCGGAATGGAGCGAGTATTAGAGTCTGTAAATTGCACGCCGGGGCCACCGCTGATTGAGCTTTTTGGGACAAAGCCGACATTGCTGGTAAGACTAAAAGTAAAGCCCTTGGTGTAAGTCGTGCTTCCAGACTGCGTTTGCGGCTGACATTCGGTCGCGTCTATATGCTGCTTTGACGGTTCCATCGTTGTGGAAATCTTGCAGGTGTCAAAATAAGGCCCAAGCCGGTTCATATATTTCCATTGGTCTAAAAAGAACAATTGCTCGTTGTGGCAAGCGGCCGAAGTTTTTACAAGATAATAGTCCTGTCCATTGTCTATGTCGCAAACCGCCCAAACCTTTGTTTCGACAGAAACATTCTCTCTTTTTCCGGTGAAATGTGTAAAATACGCGGTAGTCGCGCTTCCGCCGTCCTGTCCATTGAACATTTTCACTTCCACCATAAAGTTATGGGTAAAGGTTTCCTGCGCGTCTTTCAACATCTTAAGGGTGTCTGGCGTCGCCGCTTGGTTGGCCTGGACAAGCAAAGATGAAAGCTCGCTTTTTGAAACGTTGGAAGAAGCGCTTTCTTTTTGAAGAATCCAATCGGCAAAGGCCTTGACCGAAGCCTGAATGACTTCCTCCGTTTTGTCTTCCGCGGTAGATGCCGTTGAGCTGGCCTTTTCCCCTTCAGTTTGAATTTCCATAACTTGTTCAACAGAAGAATTTTCCGTTAAAAGCAGCTTGGCCAAATTTTGGTCCGTCGGGTGCACGTAGTAAACGTGGTTCTTTCTTACGCCAAGCGCTTGATAAATTTTGCTGTCGAAAACCGTGGGCGGATCTGATTTTTTGTAAACGTCCAAAACGTCGTTCGTCACTTGCGCCAAAAAATCCTTGGGCGACCAAGTGTCGTCGCCGTCCTGCTCAATGGACGCGACAAGCTGCGTGTCGCCGGAAGCTTCGGCTTTTTCGCGAAGGTTTTCCAACTTTACACCAAAGGCCAATATTTGGTTCGGCGCGCAGTTCATAATCACAAGCGTCTTTCCGTTAATGACAACGTTCACCGCCTGCTTAAAGCGCTCGTCCGACATATTTTGAATCGCGTCGCCTTCTATCATAAGGACATTAGGCGCCTCTTCAGTAACGTCGGGCGTCTTGTAGCTTATCGCGTTGGCAACCCGCTGCGAATAAGTTGTCGCCGGCGGCTGGCTGTCGCTTGAATTGCTGCAAGAAACAGCGCTCAAAATTGACAAGGCAAAAAGCGCCTTTGCCGCGTTCCAAAAAAACTTTTTCATAAACACTTCCTTTTTTATATTTTAGTTGCCAAAATTGATTCCCAAACCAAGGTAAGGAAGAGCGCGGAAGCGGAAGACGTTCTTGGGATTTAAGACGTAAGAAACTTTGTTTCCGTCGGTTTCGCTTTGAACAGTCATGTTCATGGCAAAATCAAACACAAAGTCGGCGCCGACTACAAACGAGCAGCGCCTGTTCGCCATAAAGCGGAACTGGGGCGTAAGGCCCACGCCAAAGGCGCTGTAAGTTCTCGTTTTTCTTGTCGTGACGCCAGCGGTTTTTGTCTCGTAAAGATAGAGTCCAACCTCAGCGTGGAACGGAAGTCCCACCTGAAAGCGAATCGAGCTGTCGCCCAAGTCAACGCCAAAAGCCGGTCCAAACATAAACTCGGCGCCTATGCCTGTCCAAGGGTCGTCGTCCTTTCCGTCTCCCTTGACTTCAAAGTTGACCATCGCTTCAGGAAGCAAGCCGATTGACGCGTAGAGGCCAAAATGGTTGTTGAACAAAAAGCAGTCATAGGTGCTGATCTTTAGGGACAAAAACGGAACGCCGATGTAAGACGCGTCTCTGTCCACTCCGCCAATAGCGGTTTTGAATTTTGTAGTTTCGTATCCAACGATTCCGTTCGCGATGTCAATTCCGCAAGTGTGGTTCTGGGCAAAAGCGCCGGCTGTCAAGGCCGCGGCGCAAACAGACGCTACAAAAATTTTCTTAAGGTTCATATCTCCCTCCAAAAAAGAAATCAAAAAGCATGTCGCTTTATGTTTTTTTTTAATTATATTCCCACGCCAAGATTTGTCAACAGAATATTTTTCCGCTCCGCTATTGACACAAAGCGCGCAATCCTATAAAATACGCTTCAATTTTATTTTGAGTATGCGCGCAAGGCCATTCAGTGTGTAAAGAGTAACAAGGCATCTTTTCCCTATAGTGGTGGCAAAAACGCGCTATGGGGACATTATGGAAGACTCTATCACTTTTGAAGACCTCGGTCTTGACGAGCAAATTCTTGCCGCAGTCGCGCGCAAGGGTTTTGAAACACCATCGCCAATTCAAGTTCTCGCAATCCCTCGCCTGTTGAACGGCGAAGCGAACGTCATTGCCCGCGCCAGAACCGGCACCGGAAAGACGGCCGCCTTTGGCTTGCCTTTGATCCAGCGCTTGCGCGGAGAGAGCGACCACGTTCGCGCCTTGATTCTTGAGCCGACGCGCGAGCTTGCCGTTCAGACTTGCCGCGAGATGGATTCCTTTAGCGACAACGGAAAGCCCACAAACTGCGTCGTTTACGGCGGAGCCAGCATCATGGAACAAATCCGCTCGCTCAAAAAAGGAGCGGACATCGTAACCGGAACGCCGGGCCGCGTGCAAGACTTGATCGAGCGCAAAAAGCTTGACCTTTCAAAAATCGAATACTTCATCCTTGACGAAGGCGACGAAATGTTGGACATGGGCTTTATTGACGACATCGAAAACATTTTTGCCAACGCAAACCCGGACTCGCGCATCTTGCTTTTTAGCGCGACGATGCCCGCGCCGATTTTAAAGATCGCCCAAAAATTTATGGGCGAATACGAAATCGTAGAAGAAGAAGGAATTGTCGAAGAAGCGCTTTTAATCGACCAAAAGTATTGGGTCTTGCGCGAAGGCGACAAAGTCGAGGCGCTCGTCCGCTTGATCGACTCCAACCCTGACTTTTACGGACTTGTCTTTACGCAAACAAAGAGCGACGCCGACATGGTAAGCCGCCGTCTTGACGAAAAGGGCTACGAAGCCGCGGCCTTGCACGGTGACATTCCGCAAAGCCAGCGCGAAAAAATCTTGGCCCGCTTCCGCTCAAAGAAAACCCGCATCCTTGTGGCCACCGACGTAGCCGCGCGCGGAATCGACATCTCGGGCCTTAGCCATGTAGTAAACTACTCTCTTCCCTTTGACGCTTCGACATACGTTCACAGAATCGGAAGAACGGGCCGCGCGGGCACCAGCGGAGTCGCCGTAACTTTTGTGGCTCCCAACGAGCGCAGAAAGCTCAACTTTATGAAAGCCCGCGTCGCAAAGGCCAGCAAGGGCGACTTGAACGAAGGCGAAGTTCCTTCAATCGAGTCTGTTTTGGAAATTAAAAAAGCGGCCCTTCTTGACCAGCTCAAAGAATCCGTTCAAAAAGAGGACTTGTCAAAAGCCCAAGACTTTGTCCAAATGGCGGACGACCTTTGCCAAGAAAAGGACGCCAAGGAAGTTTTGGCCGGCGTTCTCCAATCCTTTTACGGCGAAAAGCTTGACAAAAAACGCTACGACGAAATCAAAAAAGTCGCCGCCGAAAAAGGCGGACGCGAAGGCCGTGGAAGAGGCCGCGACCGCTACGACGACACGCCGCGCGAGGACCAGACAAGATTGTACATCCAGCTTGGAAGGCGCGACGGCTACAACGCGCGCGAAATCGCCGACTGGTTCAGCGACACGCTTAAAATTCCCGGAAAGAAAGTTGACCGCATAGACGTAACGACAAGCTTTAGCTTGGTAAGCCTCCCCAAAGAAGACGCCGCGCGCTTGATGGAAATGGCAAGCCGCGACAACAGCATCCCCCACATTCACGTGGACACAAAGGCTGGCGGCGGACGCGGCGGCTCTCGCGGCGGAAGGCGCGGCTCTAAAGGCGGAGACTTTGGCGAAGGACGCGGATATGCAAAACGCGGCGGACGTGAGTTTGGACGCGAAAGAGATTCAAAGCGCGGAGAAAGCGACGGATACAAAAAATCCCGCGGCCGCGTAAATCCGCACACCGCGACAGAAAGAAGCGGATCAAGCTCGTCTTACTTTAAGAGCAAAAAAGCCAAAGAGTTCTAAGCCTGGTCAAGGCACGCTACGCTTAAAGCCTTGACTCAGTCTTTTTGCGGCGCGAATAAAATTATCGCGCCGCAATAACCAACAATCATATTACCACTTTACCGTCATAGAGGAAGTCGGCGCTTCCCGTCAGGTAAACCGTGTCGCCGGTGTAGCGGACAATAAGTTTTCCGCCCTTTACGACAACCGTTATGTCTTGGTTCATCTTGCAGTATCCGTTCAAGACCGCCGCGATTACGGCGGCGCAGGCGCCGGTTCCGCAAGCGGGAGTCTCGCCGTTTCCGCGCTCCCAGCAGCGCATCTTAAGCTCGTTGGGACCCACGACGCGAACAAACTCTGTGTTGGTTCTGTCGGGGAAAGCCTCGTTGTTTTCGAACAAGGGGCCGATGCGCTCGACGTCGACCTTGTCGACAAAGCCGCAGAAGACGACGCAGTGGGGGTTTCCGACGCTTACGCAAGTGACGTCATAGTTTATGCCGTCGACGGTGAGCGTTTGTCCGACGATAGCCTTTTGGGCTTTGCCTTCGACGTCAACCGATTTTTCTTCGAGCGTCGTGGGAATCGCGGCCGGAGCAAACTCTGGCTTTCCCATGTCGACCGTTACCGATGATACGATTCCGTTCAACTTGTAGAGGGTCAAATTGCGGACGCCGCTTATAGTTTCTATAGAAATTGAAGCGGTAGGCTCAGACTTCTTTTCATGCTTTTCGGCGATTCCAAAAATGTCGTTGTCGTACAAATACTTGGCCACGGCGCGAGTGGCGTTTCCGGCCATGTGGCCTTCGGAGCCGTCAAGGTTGTAAAAGCGGACGGCGGCGTCGGCCTTGTCTGACTTTCCGACAAGGACAAGGGAATCCGCTCCCACTCCGGAACGTCTGGCGCAAAGGCGAACAGCAAGGCTTCCGGGATTTGTAATCTCTTGGCCTTCTGTGTTGATGACGATAAAGTCGTTTCCGGTAGACTGCATCTTGTAAAATTGAATCGTCTGCTTTTGAGAGCGCAAGTCGTTTATGTCAATCAACTCGACGTTCTCGGCGCTGTAATGGCTGGACAAACAATTGGCCAAAGCGTTGGCCGTGTCGATCGCGGTAAGGCAAGGAATGTCGCGCTCAACCGCGTGGCGGCGCATGATTACCGAGTCGGCGCGGGGATTTCTTCCCTTGGCCGAAGTCGAAATAACATAGTCGACTTTGCCAGAGTCAAGCAGGGTCAAAAGGTTGTCGTCGGGATTTTCGTGAATTTTGTTCACGCTCTCCACTTCCATTCCAAAGTCGCGCAAAGTGTTCGCGTTTCCTTCGGTGGCGTAAAGCTTGAAGCCCATGTCGTAGAATTTTCTCGCAAGCTCCGGAAGCTCGTAGCGGTCGCTCTTTCGAACGCTGAACAAAACTCCGCCGCTCCTCTTCATCTTGTAGCCCGCTCCGATCAAGCCCTTGAACAAGGCCTCTTCCATCGTTGCGGCGATTCCCAAAACTTCGCCTGTCGATTTCATCTCCGGGCCAAGGTGGGTGTCAACGTCCATCAATTTTTCAAAGCTAAAGACAGGAACTTTTACGGCAAAGTACGGCGGAATTCTGTAAAGGCCGGTGCCGTATCCCATGTCGCGGATTTTTTCGCCAAGCATCGCGCGGGTGGCCAAGTCCACCATCGGAACGCCCGTCACTTTTGAGATGTATGGAACGGTGCGGCTTGAGCGCGGGTTGACCTCGATGATGTAAAGGTCGTTGTTGTAAATCAAATACTGAATGTTGACAAGGCCCTTTGTTCCAAGCTTTATCGCAAGGTCGGTCGATTGCTTTACGATTTTTTCGCGCAGAACGTCGTTCAAATTCCAGCTGGGATAAACCGCTATCGAGTCGCCGGAGTGAATTCCCGTTCGCTCGATGTGCTCCATAATGCCGGGAATCAAAACGTCCTCGCCGTCGCAAATGCCGTCAACTTCAAGCTCGACGCCCTGCATGTACTTGTCAATCAAAACCGGGTTTTCGATTCCTTGCGCCAAAATGATTTTCATGTATTCGCGCGTGTCGTCGTCGTTAAAGGCGACGATCATGTTCTGTCCGCCCAAAACGTAAGAGGGGCGCAGCAATACCGGATAGCCCAGCTTGCTCGCGGCGTCGAGCGCTTCCGCCTCGTTCATGACGGTAAGGCCCTTTGGCCTGTTTATTCCAAGGCGGTCGCACAATTCCTCAAAGCGCTCGCGGTCTTCGGCAAGGTCGATGGAGTCGGCGCTGGTGCCCAAGATTTTTATTCCCTGCTGGTCCAAGAATTTGGTAAGCTTGATCGCGGTCTGTCCGCCAAAAGCGACGACGACGCCCAAGGGCTTTTCGGTGTTGATTACGCCCATAACGTCTTCGGGAGTGAGCGGCTCAAAGTACAAGCGGTCGGCAGTGTCAAAGTCTGTCGAAACGGTTTCGGGGTTGTTGTTTATGATGGCGACGTCGTAGCCAAGCTTCTTTAGGCTCCATACGCATTGAACGCTGGCGTAGTCAAACTCGATTCCCTGTCCGATTCTAATCGGGCCGGAGCCGAGAACGATTATCGTGCCCTTGCTGGATTTCTTTCCGGCGGCGGCCGCCTCGTCCAAGAAGTCTTGGGCTTCGTTTTGCTCGTCGTAGCCCGCGTAAAAGTAAGGAGTCTCCGCGTTGAACTCGCCCGCGCAAGTGTCAACCATTTTGTATGTGGCGGGAATGTGCGCGAGTTTTCCTTGCGCGCGCGCGGCCGCCGCTTCTTGGGCTTGCGATAAAATTCCGCTCGCTCCCAAAATCTTGGCGCCGGAAAGGCGTTCGATAACCTTATCGGGGTAGCCAAGCTTCTTTGCCTCAAGGTAAAGTTCAGGAGTGAGGCCGCCTTTGACCTGCGCGAAAGTCTCTTCCATGCGGACAAGCTTTAGGATTTTATTCAAGAACCATTCGTCGATTTTTGTAACGGCGTGAATCTTGTCCACGTCCATGATGCCGCGCTTTAAGGCTTGGTAAATCGCGAACAAGCGCTGGTCGGTGCAGTTGCCGACGCGCTCGATTATTTGCTCGTCGCTTTCATCTTCAAAAACTTTTAGGTTAAGGCTGTCCACGCCGATTTCCGCTCCGCGCGCGGCCTTCATCAAAGCCTCTTCAAAAGAGCGGCCGATTGACATGACCTCGCCGGTGGCTTTCATTTGCGTTCCCAAAGTTCTCTTTGCGTAAACAAATTTGTCAAAGGGGAACTTGGGCATCTTTACGACAACGTAATCCAAGACCGGCTCAAAGCAAGCCGCGGTTTTCTTTGTGACAAAGTTGGGAATCTCGTCCAGCGTGTAGCCGATCGCGATAAGCGCCGCGACCTTGGCGATTGGATATCCAGTCGCTTTTGAGGCGAGCGCGGATGAGCGGCTTACGCGGGGGTTCACTTCGATTACGGCGTATTCAAAAGTTTCGGGGTTCAGCGCGAACTGGCAGTTGCAGCCGCCTTCCATCTTTAGGCTTGAGATGATGTTGAGAGCGGCGCTTCGGAGCATCTGGTATTCTTTGTCGGCCAACGTCACGGCGGGAGCGATTACGATTGAGTCTCCAGTGTGAACGCCAACCGGGTCAAAGTTTTCCATCGAACAAACGGTAAGAACGTTTCCGGCGGAATCGCGCATTACCTCAAACTCGATTTCCTTCCAGCCGCTGATGCATTTTTCAACCAGGATCTGGTGTATCGGGGAACGGTGCAAGCCGTTGTGCGCGATCTCGTCAAACTCGGCGTCGTCGTGGGCGATGCCGCCGCCCGTTCCGCCCAAGGTAAAGGCCGGGCGAATGATTGCCGGATATCCGATTTCTTCTTTTACGAACTTTAAGGCGCTTTCGTAGTCGGTGACTACTTTTGACGGAACGCATGGCTCGCCGATGGAAAGCATTGTGTCTTTAAACATTTGGCGGTCTTCGGCCTTGTCGATCGTCTCAGGCTTGGCTCCCAAAAGCTGGACGCCGTGGCTTTCCAAAAAGCCGCTCTTGGCCAACTCCATGGAAAGGGTCAAGCCTGTTTGGCCGCCCAAAGTTGAAAGCAGGGAGTCGGGCTTTTCTTTTTCTATAATGCGTTGGATTGTTTGGGGAATCAACGGCTCGATGTAAATGGCGTCCGCCATAACATGGTCCGTCATCAAAGTTGCCGGGTTGGAATTTACAAGGACGACTTCAAGGCCCTGTTCTTTTAGCGCCTTGCAAGCCTGGGTTCCGGCGTAATCAAATTCCGCCGCCTGACCAATCACAATCGGACCGGATCCGATGACCATCACTTTATGAATCGATTTGTTTAAAGGCATACTAAAGCCTTAGTATACCGCAAAAAGGCTTGCTTATTCAAGCGCAAGCGTGCCATTACGAAGGGACTATTGCGGCGCGATACTATTATTCGCGCCGCAAAAGGAACGAGTCAAGGCCTTGAGCGAAGCGCGCCTTGACCGTTCCTACTTGCCGAAGCAGAGGATCCAGCGGCCCTTGTAGTCGCTTGAATAGCCTTCCGGCGAGTCTTCCAATTGCCAAGTGTGCTGGTAGTAAACGCCCGCCCACAAGTGCGAATTCTTTTTGCGCGTTCTGTTGGAGGACGGCAAGACAAATTCCGCTCCATAGCGCAGGCCAAAAGAATGAGTGACATACTTTCCCGACAAGGCGGCGCCTGTGTTGGAATAGTAATGGTTTTGGTCCAAAGCCAAACGGGAATACTTAAAGACCGTCTTTATTCTTACATACTTAAGAATTTCAAGATACATGATTTGGGTAACTGTCGGAGTGGAGAACATGTCGGCCCCAAATTTTCCTTTTTGCGAGTCACCGGCATAAGACACTTTCATGTCCCAATTGACGTGCAAATACGCGATTGGCATCAATGACGTTTCCGCTCCAAAGACAAAATAATTTTTAAATGGAACTTGGACCGTCGCTATTAGAATCGGAGAGAGCGTGTGGTAAATAGTGTCCGTGTCGGCGGAAATCAGCGAAGAGCCGTAGGGCGCGCGGGAATAAACATTGGTCTTGGCGAACGAATAATAGACTCCCGCGCCCAAAGAGAACAAGGGAGTCTTTGCGTCAACGTCCGCGTCTCCAAAATACCAAACGCCCGGCAAAAGGGTAAAACCGTAATTCTTTTGAGTGGTTTTTGTGTAGCCGCCGCCGGAAATGTCGTCGATTTTTGTAACGCTGTTATACTCAAACCTTAGCCTTGAAGAAAAGTTATCCGTCCAATCGTATTGAAGGCTTGCGAAAATCGTGCTTTCCTTGTCGCCCGGCTCGGCGCCAAAGTCCAAGGTCAGCGGCAATTTGTCGGTAAAAAAATCGCCTAAAAATTGCAGGGATTTTACCGGGCGGTCTTTTTCGTTCTCCGCCTTTTTGTCATTGTATTCCTGAACGCCTTCGGTTATTTCCTTTACTTTATCTTTGATTGTCGGAGAACGTTTTTTTTCTTTAGCCGGAGCGGCCGCTTCTTGCGGAACGGATTCTTGCGCCGCGTCCTGGCTTGAGTCGTTTTGCGCGGACAAAAGCCCCGCAAAGAAAATCAAAAGAACGCCAAAAACAAAAAAACTTTTTTTCATAAAAAACTGCTCCTTGTCCAAGGCGCGCTATTTTGCCCCGCGCTTTTTGGCGGCGCTCTTTTTGGCCGCGGCTTTTTTTGCGGGAGCGGCTTTCTTTGCCGCGCTTTTAGCGGCGGGCTTTGCGGCGGCCGCTTTTTTTGAGGGAGCCTTTTTTTCCGCGGCAAACTTTTCGTCAAGGCGGTCCGCGGCGGACTGTTCGTTTTTGTCCTGGCCGGAACTTTGGCCTTCCACCTTAAGGACTACGCCGTTGGGGTCGTAGTAAAGGTGAACTTCTTTGGGGTCAAGAACAGTTCTTCCGCCCAAAATGATTTTCTTTATCAAGCGCTCCAAAAATCGGTTGGTCTTGTGAAAGCCCTTCTTTCCGTCGCAAAAGGCCGAGCGGGCAAGCGCGTTCCTAAAGTAAACGGGGCTTTGCGCCAAAACGTCGTTTGAAAGCGCAAGGCCGCGGAAGTTCAAGTACTTTATGAAAAAGACCGCGATTGTCCTTGTGTTGAATTTTTCAAAAGGATGGATAGTCCAAAGATCGCTTATAAAAGACGCGATGTGCTTTACCGCCTTCTTTGAATCCAAGCCCTCAAAGTCAAACAGAGTCTCCGCCTCAAAAAGCTTGTTGAGCTGCGTTTGAATTTTATTGGCCTTGGGATAGACAAGGCTAAGGCCGTCAAGAGCCCATTCTTTTTTTGAAAGGTTCAAGGTTCGCAAAAGTTCGGGATTTTCTTCAAGGCCGCCAAAAAGCGCCTTGCGGATTTGCACTAGCTCAAACTGCGAAAGGCTGAATTGGTTTTGAATGATGTTCACGAACATTCGGACGGCGACATTGTCAGCCGGGTTCTTTAGATTTTCACATTCGTCAAGAAGGGCTTCGTCAGGAATGCTTCCTTCGATATTTTGCTTGGCAATCTCAATTACCTTTGCGGAAGTTTTGAGAGCGTCAACAGCCTGCAACGCTATTACGGTTTTCCAAATTAAAAGTTTTTCTTTTGCGTCCATTTTTCTATTATATCACACTTTTTGAATTTGCGCAAAGGCTTTGAGCGCCGCCCAGGCATTTTTTTACGCCAACTTCTTTCCGTTGATTAGGTCAACAAATTCGTCAAACAAAAAGCTGGTGTCCAAGGGGCCGCCCGCGGATTCAGGGTGGAACTGCACGCTAAAGGCCGGGCAATCGGTGTAGACAACGCCCTCGTTGGTCTGGTCGTTGGTGTTGACGAAAGTTTCCTTGGCGCAGGCCGGAAGGCTTTGGGCCTCCACCGCGTAGCCGTGGTTTTGGCTAGAAATGTATACGCGGCCTGTGGCAAGGCGCTTTACCGGCTGGTTGGCGCCGCGATGGCCGTACTTAAGCTTTGAGGTCTTGGCTCCCTTTGCCAGCGCCAATATTTGGTGGCCCAGGCAAATTCCAAAAAGCGGAATCTTTTTGTCCAAAATCTTTTTCAGTTCTTCTATTATTGTGACGTTCTCAGCGGGGTCTCCGGGACCGTTGGAAAGCATGATTCCGTCGGGCTTTAAGGCCAAAATGTCGGCCGCGCTGGCGTCGCTCTTTACGGTTTGAACTTCCAAGCCGCGCTTTAAAAGCTCTCGGCGGATGTTGGCCTTGGCGCCAAAGTCCCAAAGGACGACTTTCTTTCCGCGCCCGGCCTTCATAGCCTCTTCCTGGCTGTTGACTTTAGTTCCGTCAGAGCGGACGGGAACGGCGCGGTATTGGGCCGACTCGGCAAAAACTTGGTCGGCGGGCTTTTGTATTTTGTCGGCGTCAAGGCTAACGCTTTGAACGGCGTTCTCGATTTTGTAGGCCTCGATTTTTTCCAAGAGCGCGGCTTTTTTCTTTTCGTCGCCAAGCGCGGCAAAAGCCTCTTTGGCCTCGGAACTGTCTCCGCTTATCAGCATCGCGTTCATTACGCCTGCCTCGCGCAAAACTTTTGTAAGGGCGCGGGTGTCGATTCCGCAAAGGCCCGGAATATTGTTTTCTTTAAGGAATTGGTCCAAGGTCTTTTGGCACCTAAAGTTGCTGGGCTGGTCGCAGGGGTCGCGGACAATGTAGGCTTTTGCGTGGATTTTTGAGCTTTCGTAGTCGGCGGGAATTATTCCGTAGTTTCCTACAAGGGGAAAGGTTTGCGTGATGATTTGGCCGTAATAGCTGGGGTCGGTCAAAGTTTCGATGCAGCCGGTCATTCCGGTGGCAAAAACCGCCTCGCCGATGGCGCAAGACTGGGCGCCAAATCCAATGCCTTCAAAAACAAGCCCGTTTGCAAGAACGAGCGCCGCTTTTCCGCTTGGTTCGCTTTTCATACTAAAGCCGTATCATAGCGCAAATGCGTCCGCTTGTTCAAGCGGGGCCTTTTGCTCAAGCGCGGGCTACTGAAGGGACAGCAAGTACTTGTATGGGGACGGAACGGGGGTCTTGCGCCGGCGGCCGCCTTCTTCAAGGTCCGGCACGCTAAAGAGCTTGTCCAAAACATTGGCTCCCGCTCCGTAGCTTACCGAGCGCTGCGAAACCGAGGCTGTCGAAACGATCGTGGTCTTGTTCCAGCCGTAGGGCCAAAGGTAGACGATTTCTTCGCGGATGTATTTTACGATTTCTTCCGCGTACTTCTTTTCCAATCCGCCCACATAGACCACGTCCAACGAAAGCGTGTTGACCAAAAAAGCTATGTTCTTTGCAAGCTCGCGGAAGGTTTTGAGCGCGTTGGGGTCGCCAAGGCTTTGGACGCTGGCGCAATCCGGCGAGAACTGAGTCTTGGAAGGGCTTTGCCAGTGAACGCTGCGAAATTCTCCGGCGGTGGAATTTGCGCCGTGGTAAATCTTTCCGTTTAGAATCAAGCCCAAGCCCACGCTAAGATTTTTTGGAGAATCCTTTACCGGCTGCAGGGGCCTGTGTTCCGCCAAAACGTACATCATGTTCTGGGTCTTTGGCCCGCGCGAAAGCAATTGCTCCGTGTAGCAGCAGCAGCGGGCGTCGTTCTCCACAAAAATTGGAATTTCGCACAAAGGCTGTATGTCGGCGGCAACGTCCAGCCCGTCTTCTATCAAAAGGGGGATCGATTGAATTATCCTGCTGCCGTCGAACTCCACCATTCCGGGAATTCCAAGGCCGATGCCGGCAAGCTTTATCCTCAGCCGTTCCGACGCGGCCTGCAAGAGCTCCACCCCTTCCTTTACGTAGCCCAAAAAACCCTTTTGCGCGTAAGAGTCCGGGGAGATTTCCTGCGCGTTTTCGTAAAGAATGGTTCCGCAAAAATCCTCAAGGCAAACATACATTCGCTCGGGATTGATTTCGATTCCACCGGAACAAGCGTAGGAAGCGTTGATTTCCAAAAAGACGGGCTTGCGGCCGCCCTGAGGGCCGGAGGCGCCGGCCTCCGCCTCGCGCGCCAATTTTTTTTGCGCCAGTTCCGCTATGATTTTTGTCACCGTGGACTTGTCCATTTTTAGTCTGGACGCAATCTCCACCCGGCTGATTTTTTTTGTCTGCCAAACCAAGCGGAGAATTCTCATGATGTTCAAATCGGAAAGCGAATTTAAGACGCGCACTTTTCGCTAGAGGTTGGCCAACTCGCTAAGCTCGGAGAGCATTTTTGGAAGGTCCGCGTCCATGTTCTCGTTTGTGAACTGGCAGGTTCCTACCTTTTCGTGGCCGCCGCCGTTGTAGCGAAGCATCAAGCTTCCGACATTGACCTTGCTGGTTCTGTTAAGGACGCTGTAGCCGACGGCGGCAGAGCAGCCCTGGCCGCCCTTGCCTGTGACGATCCAAGCGGAGATGTTCTGCTCGGGATACATGCTGTAAATCATAAAGCGGTTTCCGGTGTAAATGGGATCAACGCCGCGAAGGTCGGTGATAATCAGGTTGCCCTCGACTTTTGTGTGGGCCTTTACCATTTCCTTGAATTTTTCAGTCTGCTCGTTGTAAACCTCAATGCGCTCCTTTACGTCGGGCATAGAAAGGATTTCTTCGGTGGACTTGTCGCGGCAGGCCACCATCAATTTTTCCATCAACTGGTAGTTTGAAACAGTGAATTGGCGCCAGCGGCCAAGGCCCGTGCGGGGGTCCATCAAAAAGCCGACCAAAATCCAGCCGGTTGGGTTTTGAATTTCGTTGATTGTAAGCGTTCCGGAATCCACTTTGTCAACGGCTTCCATAAGCTCTCCGTAGTTGGGGAACTTTTTGGCTCCGCCGTAGTATTCGTAAATGATGCGGGCGCAAGAAGGCGTTATGCGGCTCTCGCCCTTGTATTTTCCCTTAAGCTCGTTGCGTTCAAATTCGCTGGAATGGTGGTCAAACCAAAGTCCGCAGCCTTCCACAAAGGGAACGTTGGCAAGACAGTCATTTGAATCAATAGGGATTTTTCCGTCCTGCAAATCCTTAGGATGCGCGAATGTCCAATGGTCGATGACGCCCGCTTCCAAAAGCAAGGCGCCGCAAGCCAATCCGTCAAAATCTGATCTTGTAACCAATCTCATTGCCATTTTTCTCACCTCGATATTTTTATGTGTCAAAAGTAATATATATTTACCATTTTAACAGAGAATTTTGGAATTGGCAAGAATTTTGTTGACGAATCAGCGCAGATAATTTACAATAATAAATATGAAAGATTTGATTACATTGGAACAGGCCAAGCCTGAGGTTCAAAGAAAATTTATGGCGGGCGTATATCTACGCATGACCTTTGCCCTTTTGATCACTGCCGCGGTGGCGTGGTACGCTTCCGGCTCAGACCAAATTAAGAACTTTCACTACATGTACAAAGGGGCATTCTATTACTCGCTCATAATTGCGGAACTAGTTCTTGTAATCGCGCTTTCTGCTTTCATTCATAAAATGAGTTCCTTTGTCGCACTCCTTTTCTTTATATTGTATAGCGCAGTCAATGGTTTAACTTTTAGCGTAGTATTCACAGTATTCGATCTTGGTTCTGTATTTCATATCTTTTTGACAAGCGCCTTGATGTTCGGAGCGATGAGCATTTATGGAATGTTTACAAAGAGCGACCTTACAAGCGCGGGCCGCTA
>JBGUQT010000123.1:0-23803 GCA_045131275.1 Treponema sp. | reverse complement strand
TTGACTGGGCCGCGACGCTTTCTGGAAATTCTATTGTCTCCGCGCTTGAAATGGCGCCAAGGACAACAATCGTCCAATCCTTTTGCGCGTCGTCCATTTTTTGGACGGCGGCGGCAATCGAAGCGAGCGGACTTTCTTCCGTTCCGTCGCCTGTTATGTCGCTGCCGGCGGGATTGGCATCTTGGGCGCTGACGTAAATTTTTATCGTTGTCTCCGGCTCCGGCTGCGGCTCCGGTTGTGGTTCAGGCTGCGGTTCTGGTCCGGGCTCTGGTTCAGGCTGGGGCGTGTCGGAGCCGCCGCGCTTCATCGTGATGGAAAGCTGGTTTTGTCCCTGCGTTACGACAATCACGTCTGACTTCCCCCCATACAAAACGTTCTTGCCTTGGCCTTCTATCCTGTACGCGGAAGCCTCGGCCCAAATTTGAACGCCGATTGGAACGGCGGAAAAGGTCACCGTGGCGCCTTCGTCAACACGGACCGTCTTTTGGTCGGAATAACCGCCTTTTAGCGAAAGCTCAAGCCAAAGAGAGCCAAAGTCTTGGCCGCCCTCGTCCTGGCCGGCCGACGCTTGCAAGCCTTGCGATTTTTGAAGCAAGCTTTTTGGAAAAGTGAACGAAACCGAGGCTGTTTGAGAACTTTCAACGTTTGAACAAGAAAAAAGGAACAGGCACAGCGCGGCGCAAAAAAAAGAAGCTGCGGCTTTTTTAAAAACTTTCATAAATCCCCTCCGAAGGCAAAAACATTTTACCGCGCATTCTAAAAAAATGCAAGTTTTTAGGTATTGAACATTTTCATTCTATATATTAGAATAAACAACTATGGCAGAATCACAAAGTTTTTTTGCAAAATTGTTCTCATCTTTATTTAAGTCAGACGATCCCGAGGTTGAAAAAAAGCGCCGCATAAAGCAGATAGCGAAGAGCCTTTCAAAGGCAAGATACCATTTTTACAAAAACGACGAGGTCTTGCCCTCCTTCGCCAAATTGCTTTACGACATTTACAAGGCGATTTTTCCCGCAAAAGCGATGTTCATGGCTCAGGAAAACCCCAACCGCCTCAAGGCCATGGCCGTCAACTATTCCCTCAACGAAAAAGAGCACCAGCTTATAGACTCGCTTACAGAAGAAGGAATCAAGGAAGCCTCGCAAAAGCTTCCCATCGACCAACTGGAAGCGCAAGTCAAGCAGAACATAGACATGTTCCTGCAAGTGTTCAACGGAGAAAAAATCGCCCGCATCGAGGCGCTTTACAGAAAGCTGATGATCTTTAAAAGCTTTTGCTCCTTTGACTTTTACTTTACCCTTAAAAAATTCGACTCGTCCCTAAAGGAAGGCGAATTTACAACCGTTCCCCACTTTGAAAAAATCAACGCCGAATACATAGGCGAAGACCTCAAGGACTTCTTGGCCGTGGCTTGGCTCTTGCCCGAGCGCGAAGACTGGTCCGACATGATGAAGTTCTTTAAGGAGTCAAAGGGAACGGAGCCCGTGACCCTAAACGTTTGGAACAAAATCTGCAACAAAATAAATTCAATCCGCCTAAGCCGCGTCTTTGAAATGATGATTCAAGTCATTTCAAAGGACCCCAACTACGTTCCCGACTTTTCGTACACCGAGGAGCCGATTGTGGACAACTTTATCGACAAGACAAGGAACGACGCGGAAAAAACATTGAACTCCCTTGTTTTGGCGCAGCAAAACAACAAGATTGACGGAATCTTGGAGCAAATCTTTGGAACGACTTCCATCGAGCGCCTTACAAACTACACGGCCACCAATTCTGCGGTTTACGAGCGAAAGGGCTTGGGAACCTTTGACTACGTCCAGCCGCTCAACTACTTTAAGGCCTTTTTGCTTGACTTTGTAAAAAAAGACGTGCGCGAATTCTCAGACTTGGTTTTGGTTCGCGGAACGTGGTCGACGCAAGCGCTTTCGGCGCCTATGTCCAACGCCTACCACGCGCTTTTGGAGTCCAGCGACACAATTTTGGCCTTTGACGCAAAAATCGCCGAGGACGCCGAAATCGGAAGCCGCATCAAGACCCACATGCCCAGGGCCGAGCGCGACAAGGAAGCCAAGAACATCATCGGCACCCTCATCGGCGACCTGAACGACGAAGCCAAGGCCATGCTGGTTGACGGAACAAAGAACTTGATTACAATCGCAAAGACGACAAAGACTCTTTTGGAAGACTACGCAAAGCCCAAGGGAGAAGTCATCATCAACTGGAAGGAATTGGACAAGTTTGCCGACCACCCGATCAAGGAATTGGGCGTCGGCGTTTACAAGCACATATACTTGTTCGTGCAGCTAATGCAAAACTGCCTAAAATAACCGCGCCGCAATAGTCACGCGGCAACAATCACTTTTCCGGGTACAGGCCGGGAACCATAAATTCTTGCGGCAGTTTTGTGGGCCGTCCTTGGGTGTTGACGGAAGCCCAAGTGACGTCGGCTTGGACGCAAACCGTTCCGTCTTCCTTTCTAATAACCTGCCGCAAAGTTCCCTTTACAGCGCCGGTTTCTATCGGCTCTATGTCTATGAAAAGCTTGTCCATCAAAAAGGCGCTGGCCTTGTAGTGGATGTCGATGTGGCTTATGTAAATGTAATAGCCGGCTTTAATCATTCCCTTGTAGTCAAAGCCGATGCCGTTCAAGAATTGCATTCTTCCGTATTCAAGGTAGTTTACGTAGACGGCGTTGTTGACGTGGCCGTAAGAGTCGCATTCGTAAGTGCGGACGATAAGGTCTGTTGTTATTTTCATGAAAAGGATTTTAACAAATAATTAGGCCTTGTTCAACACCGAGTCAACAAGGCTTTTGAATGAATTGTCCAGCACAACCGACTTGGTGTTTATGTCGCCGCAGACAGAAAAGACTCCGTTGTCGTCCTGAACGATGGCGCTGCTTTCGGCGTCTGGCAGCTCGTAAACGCTCGCGCCCTGCCCAAACGAAGAGAACATAAAGGACTCCGAGCTTGGAACGGGAATCGCATCGGCTTCACCGTCAACTGGAGCGGCGGGCTCAGCTTGCTCGGCGGCGGCCATATATTGCGGCCTTCTTTCAAAGTTAGGCTTTTCGGTGGTGAACGTTGCTGCGACATCAGTTCCGTCGTCAAGGCCCGTGTTTTCGGGCGCTCCAAATTCCAAGGGCTCGGCAAAGGCCTCTTTTTTCTCATCTATGCCAAAGTCTTCCGGAGAAAGCTCCTTGTAGTAATCATTCTTTTCCGCTTCCAAAGTGCCGTTGACCTTTTCGTCGTCGTTTCTTGCGTCAAGGTCGGTAAAATCGGGCTCTTCGATTGAAAAGTTTTGGACCAACTCTTCCGTTTCTTCGTTGGGAGCGAAGTCGTCGCGCACTTTTGTGTAGGGATCAAGCTCTTTGTTTCCCACAACCTCGACTGATTCCGGGTCGTCGTCCTTTGCTATGCGCAAAGCGAAAAAGTCGTCCGCGACATTCTCGGTAACGTCAACGTCGCCTTCGTCTTTGGCGGACAAGGTGGCGGCAAAATCCATAAGGATTTTATGGTCGTCGTCGTCTTGCGGCTCGGCGATTTCCACCGGCTCCGCGTCGTCTGACAAAGACTCGGCAAAGGCCGCAAGGTCCTCGTCCACTTCCTCGATGGGGGCGGGAGCGGCTTCTTCTTCCGCGCCCTTGGCGCCGTCGGACAAGGATTCCGCGAAAGCCGCAAGGTCGTCGTCAACAGGCTGGGCCTCTTCGACCGCTTCAACTTCCTCGACAGGTTGCGCGTCTTCTACTTCTTCTATCTCTTCAACCTCTTCAAGAGGCTGGACTTCTTCGACCGCTTCCGCTTCTTCAATCGGTTCAACTTCCTCAACAGCCTCCGCATCTTCGACCGCTTCGGCTTCCTCAACTGGTTGAGCTTCTTCGACTTCTTCAAGGTCTTCAACAGGCTCGGCCTCTTCCACCGCATCCGCCTCGCCTATTTCTTCAACCGCTTCCGCGTCTTCAATCTCTTCCAAATCATCGACGGGCTCGGCCTCTTCCACCGCTGCCGGCGTTGCGGGAACGGGAGTCGCGGCGGAAACAGCTTGAGGCGCGGGAGCCGGAGCTGCCGTCTGGACGGCTTGAACTTTAAGGCTTCCGCTGGACAAAAGCTCTTGGAGCATCGCCTTGATTTCTTGGGCGCCTTCCGCGCCAAGGCCGCCGTTTGCCGCGGCGCCGTTGGGCTTTAGGTTCATCGCGGCGAACAATTCGTCCCAACTGCGGTTTATCAATTCCTCAACTTGGGCTTGGCGCTTTTTGGCGCGGCCTCCAAGGCTTTGGATTATCTCTTTTGTAACAGCATCGCGGCGGCCGCTTATCGTCTCCCAGTTAAGGGCTTCTTTTTTGGAAAGGTATTCGTCAACGACGCCAAGCTGCAAGGTCTTGATTCGCTCGCGGATAACGGTTTCGTCGTCGCGGCGCAAATTCAAAAGCAAAAAGCAAATCAAGAAAATCGAAATGAAGACGCAAATCAAAATAAGAATGCGGGCCGAAGGCGGAAGCGCGAAAATCTCGTCGTTATAGATTCCGCAAACAAAAACTCCCGCTTTGGATTTTTCGCTGACCGCGACCCAATAATTTTTCTTTTGCTCGTCGATCGAAAGCAAGCGCTCCGCGGCGCCGGAATTTTTTTGCCACGCGTCAAACAAGGCTTGCGCGAATTCTTCTTGGGCGACAGACGGCAAGCCAAAAACATAGCCGCAAAGACAATCGGCGCCGCTTTTTCCGTTTGCCAAGAAAGAGGCGCTTTCGCCGATTGAAATCAAGTTTTTCTTTAAGAGAACGTTGGCAAAGTCCAAAGCGTTCACGTAAAAAATCGCGCTTCCCCTAAAGACTGAATACTTGTCGTAAAGGGGGAACGAAAAAACGATTCTGTTTTCTTTGTCAAAGAAAATCTTTTGTCCGGCTTGCAAGTCTCCGCCTGAGTCGCCGCAAGAAACGATTTGCGAAGGAATTTCTTCGCTTCCTGACAAGGTGACGCAGTCCAAATAATTTTTGTAAGCCGTCAAATTGTTTTTTTCGTCGCGGCGCAAAACGTCGGAATGGAAGGTTGAGTAATGAATTGAGTTTTGGTTTTTGTCCAAAACGCGAAAGCCCAAAAAGCCCTGGGTTGACGAGCGCAATTCGCCCAATGCCTCGCCGCGCGAAAGAACGTCGTCGTCGGAAGGCTTGGCTTCTACAAAAGTTTGGACCGAAGGATTTTTTAGGAAGGCGCTCTGGCCAAGCGCGAACCGTTCGGCCAAGGTCTTTAGATAGTCGTCGCAGGCGGAAGAGACGCCGTCAAGCTTTTTGTTGATTTGCGAAATTTTAGCGGGCTCATAAAAGCGCGCGTCGATTGCGGAAAACAATCCCGCAAAGGCCGCCACCGTAAAGGCGCCAAAGAGCATCACAGATATTAAAACGCTTAAGGCAGTTTTTTGACCGCTAGTCATACTTTTCTTCTTATAATATCGGTATTTTCAAGACATTTCAATAGCCCTTTTTATAAGAAGGCTTTTGCGCTAGAATGTGAGCGACGATGAAAAAAATCTACGATTTGGAAGCCGAAGAAAATAAAAAGACGCGCGCCTTTTTGGTGGGCCTCCCCCTCCTTCAAAACCCCGGAGGGCTAGCCGAGCTAGACGGCCTTATTTGGACGCTGGGAATGGAAAACGCGGGCCAAATGATTTTGCAGCGCCTTGACGTTCAGCCCGCCTACGGAATGGGAAGCGGAAAGGCCAAGGAAATATGCCAGGCCGCCCAAGAAGCGGAGGCCGACTGCATCATAATGGACTGGGAGCTTGACCCGACCAAGCAGCGGAACTGGGAAAAATTGGCCAAAATTCCGGTTTTTGACAGGCAAGAAGTGATAATCCGCATCTTCGCAAGCCGCGCTTCCACAAAAGAGGCCGTTTTGCAAGTTGAATTGGCCCGCTTGGAGTATTCCCTTCCGCGATTGGCCCATATGTACGGCGACCTTGCCCGCCAGCGCGGCGGAAACTACGGTTCCAAGGGAGCGGGAGAAAAGCAGTTGGAGCTTGACCGCCGGCAAACCCGCCTTAAAATCCAGCAATTAAAGGCGGAATTGGCTAAGGTCCGGCAAAACCGAGCCACGCAAAGAAAGAGGCGGCAAAAGATTCCGCTTCCGACAATCGCGCTTTGCGGCTACACAAACGCCGGAAAGTCTTCGCTTATGAACGCTCTTACCGGAAGCGACACGCTGGTCGAAAACAAGCTTTTCGCCACGCTGGATCCGTTGACGCGGCGCATAAAGCTGGCCGGCGCCGAAATTCTTTTGACCGACACGGTAGGCTTTATCTCAAACCTTCCCCACCAGCTTATAGACGCCTTTAAGTCCACTTTGGAAGAAGCCGCGATATCGGACGCTCTGTTAATCGTCATTGACGCAAGCGACCCCAACGCGATGGCGCAGGCAAAAACAGTAAAGGACGTCTTGCAGGAAATCGGCGCGGACGAAAAAAAGACGCTTGTGGCCTTGAACAAAATCGACGTCTTGGAGAACGGCGGCGGATTTGAAGAAAGCGAAGGCCTTTTGGCCGGCCAAGCGCTTGCGGCCCTTCGCTCCGAGTTCCCCCAAGCGATAGAAATCAGCGCCAAAAGCGGCCGCGGCCTTGACTTGCTCAAAGCGAAAATCTCTGTTATTATTAAAGAATGAACTTAAAAGTTAAGATTGACTGGAACAAGGCCCTGCCCCTTATCGCGGCCGGAATCGCCGCTTTGATAGTTTTGGGAACGATAGCGGCCCTAATCGCTGGAAAAAGGCCCGGAATCGCCTACCGCAAAAGCGATCCCGCCAACGCGGAGCAAATAAAAGGCGCAAGCCCCGAGCAAACGCAATTCAAAGAGTTCGGCTCGCTTAGAATCCGCCTCCTTCCAAAAGAAGGGTCAAAGGAAGCCGGCTCGGTATTGCTTGTCACGCCTTGGCTTTCGTACGACAACGGCGACAGCGCCTTTTACGAGGAGCTTGTTTCCAAAAAAAACATGTTCGCGTCATACATCTTGGAATTTTTTTCAAGCAAGTCAAAGGACGCCCTCCTTTCTACAGGCGAAAAGGAAATCAAGCGCCTCTTGCTGGAGCGCTTTAACGGCCAGCTGACTTTGGGAAAGCTTAACGCGATTTACTTTGACGACTATATGTTCCTAGACTAAAAAGCGCAACAAATAACAAATCAAAGTGTCATAAATAGCGCAGGAGGAAAACATGCATTCCGAAATAACATCTCAATCAGCCCAAGTTGTAATCGCCGTAGTTCCAATCGTTGGAATCGCAATCGGCGGAGTGATCTTATTCTTTTACCTTTTGTGGACCCACCACGAAACAAAGCTTAGAATCCGAACAGGCTCCTACAAGGCGCCGGAGTTTGACCTAAAGACATTCTCGCTTTTGGCCGGACTTTTGCTCACGGGAGTCGGAGTAATTCTAAGCCTGCTTTTTGCCTTGATTGACGGCTTTTCATACGCCTTGCTCGGCGGCCTGATCCCCCTTGCCGTTGGCGTTTGCCTTTTGATTTTTTACAAAATCAATCCTGACTTTCACGACAAAAAATGAACAAACAGCGTACCTCGGACAAAGAGCGCGAGGCGGCATACAAAAGAGACTCAAAGCTTGTTCGCGAAGTTTTGTCGGGCAACACTTCGGCCTTTGCCGAATTGATGTCGCTCTACAAAAAGCGCGTCGAAGCTCTTGGAATGAGTTTCTTTAAAAACCCGGCCGACACCGAAGACTTTGCCCAGGACGTTTTTCTAAAAGCCTACACAAAGCTTGATTCATTTAGAGGCGAATCGCTTTTTTCGACTTGGCTTACGCGAATGGCCTACAACACGGCAATCAACGCAGTCAACCGAAGGGCGGAATATGTTTCAATCGCTGACGAAACTTTGCTCCCGGACAACGGACTCACTCCGGAAGAAAAAGAATTGCGGCTTTTGACGATGGAAGCCGTGCGGGAGTCCCTAAAGGAATTGCCGGACAAGTACAAGATTGTCCTTGACTTGTACTTTTTTTACGACAATTCCTACTCCGAAATCAGCGAAATCACTTCGCTGGCCGAAAACACCGTAAAATCGCACATATTCAGGGCAAAAAAATTGCTGCGCGAAAAGATAGTCGCAAAAGGATTGGTGGAACATGAAGAACTGTAACGAAATAATGGAAGCCTACTTAAGCTTGGACAAAGGGGAACGGATTCCCGCAGGAATCACATTGCATTTGTTGGCATGCAAAAATTGCAGAAAGCAAGCGCGCCTCTTAAAGCAAGCGGAAAAGTCAGCCGTTCCCGACTCTTGCAAGCAAACAGCCTTGGACGACGCCGCGATTTTGGCCGTAATGAACAAAATCATGACAAAGAGCGGCTCGCAAAAAAATCCGATTTCGCTTTCAAAGTGGATCATCGGCGGAATAATAATGATTCTCTTGTTCATCGCCTTTAGCGTTTTTGCAAAGCCCGGCTCAAACCATTTTATTACGGTTTACACTTACATAGAGCTGGCCGCGTTGATAACGGCCTACTGCGCGCTTTTCATTCGAAGCAACATGGAATTTTTTGTAAAGAAAACAAAGTCCAGCAAGGCCGCCGGCCAAGCTTCCGGACAGGCTTCTAGCCAGGCTCCTAGCCTAACAGGCTCAAAGGATTGACCATCTTTCCGCGCTTAAATACCGTAAAGTGGCAGTGGGGGCCTGTGCTGGCTCCTGTGCTGCCGACGCGGCCGATGACGCTGTCCGTTGTCACCCACTGGCCTTTTGAGCAGTCAATGCGGCTCATGTGTCCGTAAAGGGTTCTGTAGCCGTTAAGATGGTTTATGATTACGTAGTTTCCGTAAGTGTTGCTGTAGCCAGTTTCGGCGACGCGGCCGGCCATCGCGGCAAAAATGCGCGTGCCTGTCGGGCAAGCCATGTCCAAGCCTCCGTGCCATGAGCGGCGGCCGGTAAAGGGGCTGGGCCTCCAGCCAAAATAAGAAGTCAAGCGGTACCAGCTGTGAATGGGCTTTCGGAACAAGTCGCCGTTGATTTCGCTTAAGGTTATGCTGTCCATCTCGGCGCCTGGCACAAAAATCGACGAGCCGGCCTTTAGCTCGGAGTCAACGTCAAGCTTGTTTACAAAAGCGCACTTTACGGCGTCGACTTCGTATTTTTCGGAAATAGTGGCCGGCGTCTCCCCGTCCTTTTTGACGGTGTACAAAATGCCTTCTTCCGACGGAATTTTTATGTACTGGCCCGGCTGAATCAAGCGGCTGGCGCGAATGTTGTTGACGCTGATCAAAGTGTCTTGGCTGATGTCGTATTTTTCGGCGATAAGTCCGATCATGTCGCCCGGACGGATTCTATAAGTCCAATATGTAAGGGGCTTTAAGTCTTGATCTTGCTCAGAGTTCTCGGCTGCCTCTGCCTGCGCCAAAAGGTCGGCGTTGCGCTCGTCTTCCAGCTTTGAGAATTCCTCGCTGTACTGGGGCATTACGGGAGACTCATAGCCGCCGCGGCCGTTCTTGGGAAAATTCCGCGCCAAAAACACTACAGTGCCGGCTACAAAGGCGCCCAGGCAAAAAGTGAGACCAAGTTGAGCATAGTTCTTTCTAAAGAAAGCGGAAATTTTTCCCATCATCGCATTATACCCCATTTTATTTTTTTATTCAATATTATTTTTTGTTCAAGCCTATCAAGTAAGTCTCAAAACTCTCTTTGCGGCAGGCTTCGGGCTTAAAGCCCTTGGCGCTTTCAAAAATTTCCCGCATTTTTTTCAACAGCTCGCCCTGGGCGCCGCTTTGAAAGATTTTCACCGCGAACTTTCCGCCCTGCTTTAGCATGCTTTGCACGTACCAAATGGCCATCTCGACCAAGCCCTCGGAGCGGGCGGTGTCAACCATTCTGTTTCCTGTCGTAAGGGGAGCGGCGTCGCAAACGACCAAATCGTAAGGGCCTTGCGCCTTGATCTTTTCGCGGATTTCCTTAGCGTTCAAGTCGCCCTGAAAAAAGACCAGGTTGTCGCCGCGAACGGTACTTGCAAGCGGATTCAAGTCGCAAGACACGACCTTGCCCGATCCTTCCATCCGCCTCAAAAGATAAGTGGTCCAACTGCCGGGCGCGCTTCCCAAGTCCAAAACAGTCGAATTCTTTTTGATGAACGAAAACTTTTGGTCGATCTCTTCCAGCTTGTAAACGGAACGGGCCGGATAGCCCTCCGAAAACGCTTTTTTTGACCAATAGTCCGGCTTTTCATAACTATTTTGGCTCATAGATTAATTTTCGGCAAAGCCGTCTGGAAAGTTTACACCGCTCGGTCTGTTCAAGGAGGAACTTTTCTTGTATAATGGCGCTATGACCGAAAGCGTTGAACAAATTAAAGACAAGATAGAAAAAATATTGCAGGCGGAACTGCCGGAAAATCCTTCAAGGGAATGGCTCTTGGACGCCTTTGGAACGGACCAGGCGCTTTCGCAAAAAGGCTTGGACGGGCTACTGCTCCCCACGAGGGAACTTGTAAAGCAAGGCGGAAAGCGCTGGCGGCCCGTCTTTATGGTTTTGTGCGCGAAAATGGCCGCCCAAGACCAAAAGCTAATCCAAGACGCCTACCGGCTTAGCCCCCTTTTGGAATTCGTACACACGGCCAGCCTCATTCACGACGACATAGAGGACAGGGCCGACGAGCGGCGCGGAAAGCCTTGCGCCTACATCACTTACGGCCTTGACACCTCCCTCAACGCGGGCGCCTGGCTTTACTTTATGGCGGCCTCTTGCATAAACAAGCTTGACTTGGAAGCCCAAAAGAAAATCGCCTGTCATGAACTCTATCAAATGGAACTGCGCCGCTTGCACTTGGGCCAAGCGATGGACATCGCCTGGCACCGCGACACGGGCTTTTTCCCGACCGTAAAAGAATACCAGCAAATGGTCCAGCTAAAGACCGGAACCCTTTCTTGCATGGCCGCGCGGCTGGGCTTTTTGGCCGCCCAAAAGGACAAGGCGCTGATAGAAAAGGCCGGCCTTGTCGCCGCCGGAATCGGAATGGGCTTTCAAGTCCTTGACGACGTCCAAAACCTTACAAGCGGAAACCCCGGAAAAAAGCGCGGCGACGACATAATCGAAGGGAAAAAATCGCTTCCAATCCTGCTGCACGTTCAAGAACACCCCGGCGACAAAGAAAAAATCTCAGGACTCTTTGAGCGCGCGGCCAAAGAAGGGATTCAAAGCCCCGCAATCGAAGAGACAATCGCGCTTTTGGAAAGCTCCGGCTCGATTCAAAAAGCCTTTGAATTTGGAAAGCAAACCGCAAGCCAAAAAGCGCTTGAATTAACTTCGCTTTTGGAAGATAATGGATCGGGAGCGGCTCAAATGATTTTGGACATGTTCGCCAAAATCCAGCGCTAACAATTTGCAAAGGAAAGGCAATGCTTGAATCAGCGGACTTTTTGAACAACCAAGCCATAGAACTCACCTCGCGCGGAAACTTCACCGAAGCGATCGCTTGCTACAAGCGCGCCATAACGATCGAGCGCGAAAACCATTTGCTATGGTTCAACTTGGGAATCACGTACCAAAAGCAAGGAGACTTGCGCGGAGCCAAGCGCGCCCTCTTGACCTCATACGAAATGAATCCCGAAGACGAAGAGTCAATCGAGCAGCTTGCTATCGTCTGCCTTGACCGCAAGGAATTTTACGAAGCCGTTCAATACTGCAAGACGGGCCTTGACCTAAACCCCGCCAACGCCCACTTGTGGAACACGCTTGGAGTCGTTTTCTTTAACCAAGAGGAATACGAGATGGCGGCCGAATCATTTGAGCGGTCGGTTTCAATCAACCCCTACTACTACGACGCGCTTTACAACTTGCGCGACACTTATTCGGAATTGGGAAACAAGGCCGGCGAGGCGGAATGCAAGGAGCGGCTTTCAAAACTAAAGGAGCCGGAAGAGGATTTATGACGCAAAACGCCGAAGTAATTTCCGTTTCGCAAGACGGAACGGAAGCGCAAGTTTGCCCGATAGTCACCGACGCCTGCCTTTCTTGCAAGGAGACTTGCGCAAGGCGAGGAAGCCCTTTTACGGCCTCCAACAGCCAAGGCTTTGCGCTAAAGGCCGGCGACCTTGTCCGAATAACGGCCTCGCAAACCGCCGAAAGCCTGCAAGCGATTTTTTCTTTGCTGATACCGGCGGCAGTCGCGGTGTCCGCCTACTTTTTGGCAAACCCGCTAAGCCGCTCTCTCTTTAGAAAAGACAGTTCGGAAGGCTTTAAAGCCCTGTGCGTTTTGGCGGGAATTCTCATTCCCGGAACGGCCGTGATGGCGCTAAGCCGCTTTAAAATACGGCCCAGCCGGCCAAAAATCGACAAAGTGTATTAAAAAAGGCCCTTCAAATTGAAGGACCTTTTTTGCCTGCGAATCCCGGCTTAAGCCGTCAAATGCTCGCGAGCGAGAGAGCTGATTTCGTCGGCCATTTTCATAAGCGAAACCTGCTTTTGCACGCCGCCCATTTCCCAGCCAACGCGGGGCATTCCGTAAACGATGCTCGACTCTTCGTCTTGGCCCAAAGTCCAGGCGCCCTGCTTTCGCATCTCGGCAAGCTCCACGGCGCCGTCGCGGCCCATGCCGGTCATGATTACGCCAAGAGCGTGGTTCTTGTAAACCTTGGCCACGGACTCGAACATAACGTCGGCGCTAGGCCTGTGTCCGTTCCTCTGCGGGTCGTGGGTCAACTTTATAAAGCGCTCGCCGCCGGTCTCAACGACAGTGATGTGGTTGTCGCCGGGCGCGATGTAAACTGTGGCTCCAAGAATTTTCTCGCCGTCTTCCGCTTCCTTTACGGCCAAGGGGCAAATCTTGTCCAAGCTTTCGGCGAAGGCTTTTGTAAAGCCTTTGGGCATGTGCTGGACGACAAGGATAGGTTGCTTTAGGCGCGGGTCGATCATCTTGAAAACGTCGCGCAAGGCGTTGGGGCCGCCGGTTGAAATTCCGATCGCGATTACGTCAATGCTGCCGCCTTCCCTTACGGGAGTGATGACGACGGGCTCTTTTTTCTCTACAGTGTTAAAGCTAAGGATCTGGGCCGCGTCAAGCTTGGGCTTTTGAACGGGAGCGTTGTCGTCGGCCTTTTTGTTGGCCACAAAGCTTTCAGCCTTAAGAAGCTTTCTTTGTTTTTGGAAAAATTCCGGAATGTAGGGAACCTTTCCTTGGCGGCGGGCGTACTGGGAGCCGTAGGAAGCCAGCATGTCGATAAGCTGGTCGGCGACTTCCGAAATGTCGGCCGAAACCGAACCGGCCGGCTTTGTGATAAAGTCGGCGGCGCCCAATTCCAAGGCTTCCATCGTGACAGCGGCGCCCTTTGTGGCTACGCTTGAAAGAACGACTACAGGAACCTTGATCTTTTGTTCTTTTCTTACCCTAAGGAATTCGATGCCGTTCATTACAGGCATCTCAATGTCAAGAACGATTATGTCGGGATTTGTCTCTTTAATTTTTTCCAAAGCCACTTGGCCGTTGGAAGCCTTAGCGACAACCCGCATTCCTTCCGTTCCGTCGATAATGCGGCTAATCAGATTCCGCATCAGCGCGGAATCATCGCAAATCAATACCGAAATGTCATCCATAGCTCTCCACCCTCACTACTTAAGCTGCTTTTGGTAGAAGCACGCCCAGTCCGTCTTTAGGAATTCAAAGTTGGTCTTCATGCCGAACAAGGACTCTGAGTGGCCAATGAATAGATAAGAATGGGGAGCGAGCGCGTCCCAGAAATGGTTTATGACGCGAAGTTGCGCCGGTTCGTCAAAGTAAATCAAAACGTTGCGGCAGAAAATTATGTCAAGGTTGCGCATGCCGCTGTCGTTCTTTAGGTTGTGGTAGTCAAAGCGAATCGTGTCCATAAGCTCCTTGTTGGCTTGGTAGCCGTCGGGAGTTTTGGTGAAAAAGCGCTGCAAGTACTTGTCCGGAATTCCGCCGATGCGGGCGTTGGGATAAAAGCCCTGCTTTCCGACCATCAGCGATTTGAGCGAAAGGTCGGAGGCCGTGATTTGGAAAGTGTACGGCGGCGGCAAAATGTCCTTTAAGATCATCGCGATCGTGTAAGGCTCTTCGCCGGTTGAACAACCAGCGCTCCATACTTTGACAACCTTGTTGAGGGAATTCTTTTTTTCCTCAAGGACATGCGGAATTACATAGTTGACCAAGGCGTCAAAGTGCGGTTGGTTTCTAAAGAAGCGGGTAAGGTTGGTCGTGACAGCGTCCAACATTATCTTCATTTCTTCGCGATTGGAGATTATAAGCTTGTAGTAATCGTCAACTGAAGCTAACTTCTGCTCTCTTAAGCGCTCTTTTAAACGGCTGTCCAACACCGATCGGTTGGTGGCGGAAAAGGTGATTCCGCTTTCATCGTAGATAGTCTTTCTAAAGCGCTCGAACTGTTCGTCTGTCAATAAATCAGCCATAATACACCATTATAACGCATATTTATAAAAAAGCAAGTGAATTTTACGATAAAATTTCGCTGGTTTTTCGCAAGTCCACGGCCTCGGCCATGTGCTCCGCTTCTATTCGGGGGCTTTGCTCCATGTCCGCGATCGTCCGCGCGACCTTTTGGCAAGAGGCCGCGGCCCTGGGCGAAAAGTCGTAGCGGCGGACCGCGGCTTGCAAAAGGCTTTGCGCCTGGCCCGAAAGCCCGCAAATTTCGGGTATTTGGTCCGGGCCAAGACGGGCGTTTTTGCAAGCCTGCCGCTGCCTTTGGGCCTTGACCGCGCGCGCCACGGCCGTCCGCAATTCGCTTGTGGAAAGAGACGGCTGGCAAAGAGGCTCCTCTTGGTCAGGAATGTCAACCCTAACGCGCAAGTCCACCCTGTCCAAAAGGGGCGCGGAGAACTTTTTCCAGTAAAGCTCGACGGAGCGGACCGAACAAAGGCAAATCTTTTTTTCGGAGCCGTAATTCCCGCAGGGACAAGGATTTGCGGCCATCAAAAGCTGAAAGTTTGCCGGGTAAACGGCGGTCCGCCCCGCCCTGCTCAAGGCGATTTTTTGGCTTTCCAGGGGAACCCGCAGCATTTGCAAGACGCTGGAACGGAATTCCGCCGCCTCGTCCAAAAAGAGGACTCCGTTGTGGGCCAAGGAAATTTCTCCAGGCCTGCATTGCGTTCCGCCCCCGCACATGCCTTCAAGGCTCGCGCTCATGTGGGGCTGCCTAAAGGGAGGAACGCGGACAAGGCCCTGGCCCGGCCGCATCAAGCCCGCGATCGAATGGATTCTGGTGACGCTTTGGGCCTCCTCCTCCGTCAGCAAGGGAAGCAGGGACAAAAACCTTTGCAAAACCAAGGTTTTTCCGCAACCGGGAGGCCCAAAGGCAAGAAGGTTGTGGCCGCCGGCCGCCGCGATCGCGCAAGCCCTGACCAAGTCCGTTTGCCCGCAAAGGCCTTCAAAACCGTTCCCCGCGTAAACGGGCGGAAACAAGACGCCTTCCACATCGACGCAATCAGGCGGAAGGGAATCCGCTGCGGCGGAGCTTTTTGCCTGCGTAAAAAGGCTTTTGTCAAAAAGAGCCTCAAAGGCTTGGCGCAAATTTTGGGCTCCAAAGACTTTCATGCCTTGGACTTCCCTAGCCTCGTTGGCGTTGGCCTGCGGAACCACGCACCATTCAATGCCCGCCGCCCGCGCGCTTGAGGCCGCAGCGTGTACCGCCCGGACAGGACGCAGCGCGCCTGAAAGCTCAAGCTCGCCCAAAACCAAAACTCCGGCTCCGTCCAAGGGCTCGGAGGCGCGGTCTTGGCTTGACGCGCAAAGGACGCCCAGCGCAACAGGCAAGTCAAAGCCCGCGCCTTCTTTTTTTAGGTCGGCGGGCGAAAGGCTTATCAAAACCCTCTCTTGCGGAAACTCGTAGCCGGAATTCCTAATGGCGCTTTTCATTCGCTCGCGGCTTTCTTTTACCGCTCCGTCCGCAAGGCCAACCATGTCAATCGCGGGAATGCCCCGCCTAATGTCCACCTCAATGGAAACAAGGGATCCTTCGTAACCAAATGGACTAAAAGAATGTATTTGCATAAAAATTTCTCCTTAGCTATAAGGTAGAAATTTTTTTAAAGAAATTCGTGTTTTTTGGAAAAAAAAAGAATTTTTTTTAAAGGCGGGGCAAAAGCTCCTCAAAATAAAAGCGGTCGGCGATTTTATAGCTGCCGGCGGTCCTGCCGAGCTTTCTGTCGCCGCGGACGTTGGGGCCGTGGTAGTCGCTTCCGGCCGTGACAAAAAAGCCCATCTCGCGGGCAAGGCGCTCCAAGCGGCGGCAATCCCCTTCCTTGGCTCCGGGATGCCAGGCCTCCAAGCCTTGGACGCCAGAATCCTTTATTCCTTGCAAAACGCCCTGAATTTTTCCCCAGCCGACGTAAAGCGAAAGCGGATGGGCGATCACGGGAACGCCGCCGCAAGACAAAATCGCCTTTACGCCGTCCTCCAACTGGGCCCCTTCAAAATCCACGTAAAAGGGCGTTCCCTTGGAAAGGTACTTGTCAAAAGCCTTTTGCCTGTTTTTTACGATGTTTTTTTGAACCAAGTAGGCCGCGATGTGGGGCCTGCCCAAAGTGTCCTCGCGGTGGACTGAACCTTGGCTTTGCAAGAACTCTTGGTAGCTGACCTCAAGCCCGTCGTTTTCCAGGGCGGCGAGAATTTTCTTGTTGCGTTCGATGCGGTTGTTCTTTAAGGCGCAAAGGAGGCCCCTCATCGCGGCCGAATTTTCCTTTAGGCCCAAGCCCAAAAGGTGGAATTCCCCCGTGGGCCATTGTATGTTCAACTCAATCCCAGGCACAAAAACGATTCCGGCCTTTTTGGCCGCTTCCGAGGCTTCTTCCAGACCGTCCACGGTATCGTGGTCGGTCAAGGCCAAAACGCTTAGGCCGCTCTCCTTTGCGGCTAAAACAAGCTCCGAGGGCGTTTTTTCGCCGTCCGAGGCGGTGGAATGAGTGTGAAGGTCGACCATGGCCATATTATAGCAAGCTTTGCGGCCTTTTTCTAGCGCCGTCCAAAAAGGGCTTTTTTAATTATTTTAGAGATTTTTGTAAAAAAATATAGATTTTTTTTTAATATTGCGCTATAATTCTATAATTAAATTGTAAAATTTATAAATAGGTCGAGGAAAAAATGCCCAAGGCGGTCCAATACAACAAAGGCTCCATCATTTACTTTGAAAATGACAAGGACGAAAGAATATTCATTCTCCAAAAAGGCGTGGTGATTCTTACATCCACGGACACCGACACAGGCACGACCGAAACCCAGCAATTGACCAACGGAGAATTTTTTGGCGTAAAGTCCGCGCTGGGCCACTTTCCCCGCGAAGAAACGGCGACAGTCTTGCAAGACGCGGTCGCGGTTTCCATGACCGTTCCAGAATTTGAAAGCATTTTCAGCAACAACAAGCAAGTAGTTTACAAGATGCTCCGCGTCTTTTCGGGCCAGTTGCGACAAGTTCACAAAAAAACGCAGGCCCTTTTGCAAAACGACAACGACACAAACCAACAGGGCGGAATGTTCGCGGTGGCCAAAAGCTTTTTTGACGACCAAAACTACCGCGCCTGCTGCGACGTTTGCATAAAATACTTGACCCACTTCCCCACCGCATACGACAAGGACCAAGTGGCCAAGCTTTACGCCGACGCAAAGCTGCGCCACGAAAAGCTTGCGCAAAAAAGAGACCAAGCGCAAGCCTCCGCTCCCGCAAGCTATTCAGGAGCTTTAAAGCAGTTCATGCTTCCGGCCTTTGAGCGCTTCCAAAAAAAGTACGAGCCGGACCAAGTAATCATCAGCGAATTTGAGCCGGGCGACTCCTTCTATTTGATTCAAAGCGGAGAAGTCCAGCTTGTAAAATGCATAAACGGTGTCAAGAAAAACCTTGACATTCTTAAGCCCGGCGAGTTCTTTGGCGAGATGGCCATCTTGGACAACTCTCCCCGCTCGGCCACTTGTATGGCCATCGGACCGGTTGAGTGCTTGGAATTCAACAAGGCCAACTTTGAGGTTTTGGTAACCGGCAACCCGCAAATCGCGATTGTTTTGCTTAAGATTTTCTGCAAGCGCATCTACGACCAAAAGCGCCGCCTAAAGATTTTGACAATCAAGGACAACACGGCCCGCATCGCCGACACCTTCTGCATGTTTGACGAGATGAACCCAAGTACCAAGCCCAACGAAAAATCGCGCCGTTTTAACGTAACGCAAGCGGACGTGTCAAGCTGGTCAGGACTTCCCGCGCAAGTCGTGCAAGAAGAAATCCACAAGTATGTTTCAAGCGGCAAATTGCAAATATTCGACAATTACATGGTCGTGACGAACATCAACGACATGAAGCGCATCGTGGAACTTGAGCGCTCAAAGAAGATCACCCGCAGCTAAGTCGGCTCAGTCGTGAACCGTAGGGTTGGCTTGCTTCCAAGCCTTGCACTTTTCCAATAAGACTTCCTTAACCTTGTCCGTGACCATCACGTAAATGCGCTCGCGGACTTTTTCGGCGATGTCCTCGTCAAGGCCCGGCTGTCCGTTGGATTTTAGCATCAAGTAAACCTGCAAGATTTTCCCTTCGCCGATTTCGCGCTGGATTACCAAGTTGGCCGGCACCTTAAAGCGCATTCCCTTAAAGGACAAGGTAATTTCGTCAATCTTTGTGTAAAGCGGAATGTCCGGGAACGTGTAGTTGGGGTCCGGAATGAAAGAAAAGTGGCTGACCGAGATGTCGGACACGCGGCCTTTGACAACCGCCCCCTGATAGATAAAGTTGGCCGAAGCGGCCGAATCGCAAATGGCGCGAACGTTCTTTCGGCGGCCGCACGCTTGGTTGGCGTACATAACCTTGTCGATTATGGCAAAATTCTTTTCCTTGTTGTATTCAAGCTCGATGCAGCCGCACTGGAGGCCCAGGTCAAACAAGTAGTATTTTTCCAGCATGGACTTTTGCTCTGGGGAACGGCCCTTTGCGTAAAGAACGCCAAGCAAGGCCTTGTCTTTGAATTCCTCTTGAATGTATTTTATAAATTTGCCCCAGTCAACGCCGACATCGCTGTCGATGAAGAAAAAGAGGATTGAGTCGGGGCAAGTCTCGACGATGATTTTTACTTGCTCGTAAATCGGATAAAAGCGAAAGTCCTTTATGATGTAGGCTTCATAGCCCCTGGACAAAAAGTCCCCCAAGTAGGACTCCGGCAAAAAGCCGGTGTCCGGGGCGATGAAAAAGGTTTTTCGGCCTTCTATCTCTGTCTTTTCGTCCATTTACATGCCATAGGTAGCGATGAAAACGCCCGCGGCGATCGCTGTTCCGATAACGCCTGAGACGTTGGGGCCCATCGCGTGCATCAAGATAAAGTTTGAAGGATCGTATTCCAAACCAACCTTGTTGGAGACGCGCGCGGCCATCGGAACGGCGGACACTCCCGCGCTTCCGATAAGGGGATTGATTTTCTTTTTGAGGAAGAGGTTCATGATCTTGGCCATTACAAGACCGCCGGCTGTGGCCACGCAGAAGGCGACCAAGCCAAGAATGATGATTCCGATTGACTTAGAGTTGATGATTTTTTCGGGAGTCATCTGGCTTCCTACGCCGAGCGAAAGCAAAATCGAAACGATGTTCATCAATTCATTTTCCATTGTCTTGCTAAGACGCTCGACGACGCCGCACTGCTTGACAAAGTTGCCGAATGCCAACATTCCGATAAGAGGAGCGGCCGGCGGCAAAAGCAAGATTGTGATCACCAAAAGCATCATCGGGAACAAAACTTTTTCAGTCTTTGAAACCGGGCGCTGCTGCTCCATCTTTATCTTGCGCTCTTTTTCTGTCGTCAAAGCCTTCATGATCGGAGGCTGGATCATCGGAACCAAGGCCATGTAAGAATAGGCCGCGACGGCGATTACCGCCATCATGTGCGGAGCCAATTTTCCAGAAACGTAAATGCTGGTCGGGCCGTCGGCGCCGCCGATAATGGCGATGGCCGAAGCTTCCATCATGTTGTAGTCAACGTTGATTCCGGGAATCATGTTCATAAGGGCGACGCCGAAGAGCGTAAAGAAAACGCCGAACTGCGCCGCGCCTCCAAGAAGCGCCATCTTTGGGTTTGCGATAAGCGGGCCAAAGTCGGTCATCGCTCCGATTCCCATAAAAATCAGCATCGGGAAAAATTCGTTTCCGACGCCCGCGCTGTAAATGATGTGAAGCATTCCGTGCGGCGCGTCTCCCATTCCCGCTCCGGGAATGTTGACCAAAATCGTGCCAAAGCCGATCGGGATAAGCAAAAGCGGCTCAAAGCCCTTTCCGACCGCCAGGTAAACGATGAGGAAACCGATTGCGATCATAAAAAGCTTTTGCCAGCCGGGAACTACGATGTCTGCAAAGGGATCGGCGGCTTCGGCCTTAAGCTCGGCGGCCTTTTCCGCTTTTTCGGCGGCGACTTCCGCGGCTGTGGGCGTGTGAATGATTTTGTAAATGCCGGTGTTCTTCCAAATGTTCATAAGGAAGGCGTTGACGCTGATGTTGGGAACGTTTTCGGAACCCTTGATCACGCGCTTGAGGCCGGTTCCTGTTGCGTATGAGGATGTCGCCGCTCCTTCGCTTTGGGCCTTGACGACAGGCTTTACGAAGAAGGAGACGGCCATCGCGACGAACATAATCGCGAAGGTGGCCTTTATGATTTGAGCTTTATTGCGAGTCATTTCCATTTTGCTGTCCTTACTTTATCTCGGCGATGGCCTGGCCGGCGCTGATTTGGCTTCCGGTGGCCGCCAAGAAGTGAACGCTTCCGGCTGTTCCGGCCTTGATTTCCAATTCCATCTTCATAGACTCGACGATGATAATCGTCGTGTCGGCTTTTACGGCGCTGCCTTCGGCGACGGCGTACTTAAGCAAAGTTCCGGCGACAGGCGCGTTCACCGGTTTTCCGCCGGCGGGAGCGCTAGGAGCGGCGGCAGGAGCCGGAGCTGCGGGAGCGGCTTGCGGAGCGGGAGCCGGAGCGGCGACCGCGACTCCGCCCAAAGTGGCCAAAACTTGGCCGGCCTGGATTTGAGTTCCGGGCTGGACGACAAAGTTGATCGTTCCGCTTTCGGGAGCCTTAACTTCAAGCTCCATCTTCATTGACTCAATCATGATAACGGTGTCGCCCTTCTTTACCGAAGAGCCGGCGGCGGCTACGTGGCGCAAAAGCGTTCCCGCTACGGGAGCCTTTACTTCAACGCCTCCTGTGACTGCAGGAGCCGCGGCGGGAGCGGCGGCCGCCGCGGGCGCGCTTCCGGGAGCGCCAAAGCTTACGTTGTAGGGAGTTCCGTTTACAGTTACGCTAGAGCCGTTGGCGCTAACGTTGTAGGCTGTTCCGTTTACTGTGACTGTCCAAGGTCCGCTAGAAGGAGCGGCGGCCGCGGCTTCGGGCTTTTTGCCGAATGTCTTTTCGGCGTCAACCGGGCCTTTTGAGCGCTCGGCGAAGAACTTGGGCGCTACGTTGGGGAACATCGCGTATGTGAGCGCGTCCTCGACAGAGCCGTTTCCTCCGTTCTTCTTTGACTCTTCCATCATTTTGTCCCACTCCGGCGGAATCTCGTCGGCGGGGCGGCAAGTCATTACCTTTTCCATATTGTTTTGCTGGAGCGCCTTTTGAACCAATTCGGGGTTGGCGTCCGTGGGCAATTTTCCAAAGCGGCCCGTGATAAGGTTGCGGAAGTCCTGGGTCATCGTCTTGTAGCGGCCCATCAAAACGTTCATGACGGCCTGCGTTCCGACAATCTGAGATGTCGGAGTAACAAGCGGAACGTAGCCCGCGTCCTTGTGGACAAGCGGAAGCTCGGCCAAAACCTGGTCCATCTTGTCGGCCGCGTTCTGCTGCTTAAGCTGGCTTTCCAAGTTGGAGAGCATTCCGCCCGGAACCTGTGAAAGCAAAATGCGGGTGTCCGCTCCAAGGAAAGAAGACTCCAAAGAGGCGTAGTGCTTGCGAACTTCGCGGAAGTAGGCGGCGATTTCAAGCAAGGCCTTTGTGTCCAAGCCTGTGTCGCGTTCTGTTCCCTTAAGCATCTCTACGACTGTCTCTGTCGGAGAGTGGCTTGTTCCCATTGACATGGAAGAAATCGCCGTGTCCAAAATGTCGGCGCCGGCTTCCGCTCCCTTAAGCAAAGTGGCGACGGAAAGGCCTGTCGTGGCGTGAGTGTGGATTTCTACCGGAAGGTCAACCTTGGCCTTGATCGCCTTTACCAAGTCGTAGGCGGCGTAAGGCTTTAAGAGGCCCGACATGTCCTTGATGCAGATTGAGTCGGCGCCAAAGTCGGCGTAAGTCTTGGCAAGCTCGGCGTATTTTTCGATCGTGTGGAAGGGAGTGACGGCGTAAGAAATCGCCATCTGAACGTGCTTGCCGGTTTTTTTGGCGGCCTTTGTGGCGCATTCCATGTTGCGGGGGTCGTTGCAAGCATCAAAAATGCGGAAAACGTCGATTCCGTTTTTGGCGGCCGTCTCGACGAACTTTTCAACAACGTCGTCGGCGTAGTGGCGGTAGCCCAAAAGGTTTTGGGCGCGCAAAAGCATCATGATCTTTGAGTTGGGAAGAGCGGCGTGAAGCTTTCTCAAGCGCTCCCAGGGATCTTCGTTCAAAAAGCGGATGCACGAGTCGTATGTCGCTCCGCCCCAACCTTCGATGGCCCAGTAGCCGATCTTGTCCATCTTTTCGCAAATCGGAAGCATGTCCGCCGTCGTCATGCGGGTGGCGTGAAGCGACTGGTGCGCGTCGCGAATCGCAAGTTCTGAAATCTGTATTTTCTTAGCCATATTATTCTCCTTAAAACAGCCTATTTATTTTTTTTGCGGAACTAAATGTCGCCCTTTGATTTTAGGGCGGCGGCAATCGCTGCGACCACGGCCTTTTGGTCGGCCTGGGCGGCGGGAGCGCTTGCGGCGCTTGGCGAAGAAGCGGCTTGAGAAGCCGGAGCGTCCTTGTCAAGTTTTAGCGCGTGAAGGATTGCGTGCAAAAGATACATGCACAAAATCATAATGATAAGAAAGCTGAAGACGACGCCCATTCCAAGAAGCGTCAAAATTCCGCTTTGGCCGAGCATTTGCTCTACGTTCATAATTCCCCCAAAGTAGAAAACGGTTCCCTCGGCAAAAAACGCCGATTACTTTTAGTCTAGCATAAATCGCAAATTCTTTCAATAGAACCCCAGGCAATTGCGCCCTCCCCCGCGCGCTTTTTTTTGCGATTTTTTCCAAAAAACGTGAATTTTTTGATAAACGAACATATCTTATAGGCAAGCGGGAACGCAAGACGTTCCCCAAAATTGCTTATAAGGAGCGACAGGGCCTACAAGTACTTTTTTATTTCCGAAAACTGTGATAAACTGTTGAACGAAGACCAAAAGGCGTTCCTGCGCATGGTAACCGGCGGAAAGGCATCCAACAAATTCACCGGCCAAGTGGAAAACCTTTTGGAAGACGCCAAGCGCAACGCGCAGTGGAGGAAACAATATATGGAATGGGAACGCGAAAAAACTTACATTAGGGAAGACGCAATGGAGCAAAAAGCCGTTGAAGCCGCGCGGAATTTTCTTGCCATGAATGTTTTGACTCCAGAGCAAATCGCGCAAGGAACCGGCCTGCCCCTAGAGCAAGTGCTGGAACTGCAAAAGGAACTGGCCGCGGCCCCTGCAAACTAAGCGGCCCGCAAAAAAAGCAGGCGGCCTCCAAAAACGGAAGACAGCCGGCAAAAGCCATTTACACAGATTTTATGACAGTGTCAACGTAGCGGAGCCAACTAATTCTTTGTCCAATAGCAGTCGGGATAAGTCACATCGCATTGCGTGGCAGGCGTTATCGCGGCGGCTGCATAAGACT
>JBGUQT010000122.1:0-6618 GCA_045131275.1 Treponema sp. | reverse complement strand
CCTTCCTTTAGGCGGACGTCGGCGTCGCTCCTCTCGTAAATGGCAAAGGGCTCGGCGATTTTTTCAAGCGCGGAAATTATTTCTTTTCTAAAAACTTCGCAAGAAAGCGACAAAAACTGGACCAGCAAGTAAACCTTGCTTCCTTCGGCGACATAGCGCTCGCAAATGAAGCCCGGCAAAAAGTCCGCCTCGCCAAAGACAAGCCTAAAAGAGTCGCCAACGTCAAAATGCATTTTGCGCAAGTTCATCGCGTCAAAAATTTTTTTGTAAATGTATTCGCTTTTGTCCGCGTCGATTTCTTCGGCCTTTTCCGTTCCCAAAAGGCGCACGGTGATTTTTGAGGAACGGTTGAAAACGCCGCTGGCCAAAAATGCGCCCGCGTTTGTGTAAAGCTCGACAAGCTCTCCGTCCTTTACAGGAAAGGGCTCGCCTGCCTTGCCTTCTTCTTTGGGAACGAACTGGCATTCCTTCCATTCGTTTCCTTCAAAATATTTTACGCGGCCAAGCTCGTTGTCAAAGGCCCACAAAAAGCCGCCCTTAATTTCTTTCTCTTCGTTCTTCTTTAAAAACACTCGCGGAAAATTCATATCATCACCCTATCGTTTTTATTTCTTTTTGTCATTATCCATTTGATTGTTCTTTTTGCTCCAGTCAAAGAAGGAGTCGCCGTCTTTGTTTATCTTTCGCATAAAGGCAATGTAAGGATTGCCTGGGTCCTGCGACTCCGCTTCGTCAAGCATGGCCGCGGATTTCTTAAAATCTTTTTCCTCAAACAAAAATTGCGAGTAAAAAACGCAGGCAAAAAATTTTTCAGCCTTGTTCTTTGCGGCCTTTACCGCGTTCTCAAAAGCCTCGCCGGCCTTCTTGTCGCTTCCGCCGTTAATGCCGGGCGCCCAGTAATACCACTGGCCCAAATTGTTCCAACCGTATGAAAAGTTTGGATCCCGTTCCACCGACTTCTTGTACTTGTCGCGCAAGGACATTCCGCTTTTCATCACTTCCGAAAGCGAATAGGACATGTAGCATGAAGTGACGTCGGCGCTTGTCGCCAAAAGCCAAACGCCGGCCTTGTCCTCCCCGTTGGCGGCGAACCAAGCCTCGTTTTTTTCCTTCAGCTCTTTAAGCATTTTTTTTAGCTGCGGCTTGGTTCCCTTTTGCTTTCGCAAAAAATTGTATTTTTCCATCACAATAAAATTGACCAAAACCAGCCTGTCTTCCGCCTCTTGGAACGATTTGTCTATCGCCAACTTTTTTTCAAAGTCCGCCACTTGCGCCAAAGCCTGTTCCGCGCCAAGGCCCGCGATCTTCATCCTTAAGCCCATAAAATCGTCTATCGCTTTTTGAGCGGCGGGAGTCGCTTCCGCGCTTGCGCATAAATTCCAAACAAAAAGAACCACGGCAAAAAAAGCTCCCAACAATGAATTTCTTTTCATAGAATCCAAGTGTATACTTTTTTGAAAAAAAATGATAGAGTGCCAATATGAAAAAAGCCGTTCAAGAAAAAAAGCGCGTCATTTATTACAGCGACGAACTAAACGACGAATTTTCAGAGATGCAAATCAAGGCCATTCCGATCGACCAAAACTATGACTACGGACAAAGCGGCCTTTGGTGGAATTTGCAGCGCTTTTTTTGGTACAGAATATTTTCAATGCCGATAGCCTGGCTATGGCTCAAGCTAAAGCTGCGCCACAAAATAGTGAACCGCCACGTCCTAAAAAAATGCCCAAAAGGCCCGATCTTCCTCTTCGCAAACCACACAAATCCAATCGCGGACGCGCTTATCCCAACCTTTGTGGCCTTTCCAAAAGGCGTCTACGTAATCGTCCACGCCAACAACGTTTCGATTCCCGGCCTTGGATTAAAGACAAGAATCTTGGGCGCCCTTCCGCTCCCCGACAACTTGGGCGCGACAAAAAATTTTATGGAAATCCTAAAAAGGCGCGTGTCCGAAAAGCAGGCGATTTGTATTTACCCAGAGGCGCACATTTGGCCTTACTACACAAAGATCCGCCCCTTTTTGGACGTGTCCTTTAGGTACCCCATTCAATTCAAGGCGCCCGTTTACTGCTTTACCAACACTTACCAAAAAAGGCGCTTTTCCAACAAGCCCAAAATGGTAACTTACGTTGACGGCCCCTTTTACGCCGACGAAAGCCTCGGCTCAAAGGAAGCGCGCCTGGACTTGCGGAACCGCGTCTACGAAGCGATGAAGGCGCGAAGCCTCAACAGCAACTTGGAACTGGTTCAATACATAAAAAAGGAAAATAGCGATGATTGACATTTTGTTTTGCGGAAACTCAAAGATTTTTGACGGAATCCTCACTTGCATGCTCTCAATCCTAAAAAGGACGGACACAAAAGAGCCCTTTAACTTTTACATTTTCACGATGGACATAAGCCGCGTAAAGCCCGAGTACACTTGCATCAGCGACAAGATGACAGCCTTTTTGGAAAAGACGGCAAAAGAATACAACAAGGAAAACCGCGTCACAAAAATCGACGTGACCCAAATCTACGAAAAGGAATTCGGAGGCTGCCCCAACGAACAGTGCTACTGCTCGCCCTACACGCTCCTCCGCCTTTTGACGGACTTGGTTCCAAACATGCCCAAAAAGCTCCTTTACCTGGACATAGACCTTATGTTCAACCGGGACGTCAGGCTCCTTTGGGACACGGACGTTTCAAACTATGAGTACGCCGCCGCCCGCGACCACTACGGAAAGATAATCTTGTTCTTTAGGCGAAAGTTCATCAACGCGGGAGTGATCTTGTTCAACCTTGAGGAATGCAAAAAAACGGGCCTTTTGGAAAAGTCGCGAAACCTCATAAAGACCAAATGGCTCTTGTTCGCCGACGAAAGCGCGATAATTCTTAGCACGACCAAGCAAAAAGTCTTGAGCCAGCGCTTTAACGACCAAAAGTTCCTCTACAAGGACACGGTAATACGACACTTTTCAAAGCGCCTTTTTTGGCTTCCATATCCCCACGTTGACAACATCAAGCAATGGCGGATAACCAAGGTTCACAAGATTTTCGGCTACGAGAATTTTGACGACGTTCTTTACGAATACGTGTATTTAAAGCGGAAGTTCGAGCTGGAAGAAGGCCAAAACTAGCGCCGCTCGTTTTGGGCCGTCCAAGACTCAATCCAAGCGGACGGCGCCTTGCCGGATCACCTTGGGCTCCCCGTCCAAAAGGCTGACAAGGGTGCTTGGAAGCGCGTTTTTTTTGTCGCCGTCGCGGACAAAAAGGTCTACGACGCCGCCAAAGTCCCTTAAAATATCCTCTTCTGCCTCCAAGACAGGCTTTCCGCTAAAGTTCACGCTGGTGGAATAAATAGGGCCGCCGCAAAGGCCTATCACGCGCCTAAGCCATTCGTCTCCCGGGCAGCGGAAGGCCGTGGCGTCCCGGCCGGTCAAGTCCTTGTACCAAGCGTTGTTTTTGACAAGCAAAGTGAGGGCTCCGGGCCATTTTTGGAGAAGCTTGGAAGGAATTTCCTGGACTGTGTATTTGTAAATGTCCAAGGGATCGGAAATTAGCTCGATTAAAGGCTTTGACTCGGGGCTTTTTTTGATTTGGTCGATCTTTAAGTCAAGGCCGGATTTTTGCCGGCCTTCCGCGCCGCTCGGGCCAAAAAGAGCCAAGGCGCTAAAGCCGTAAACCGTGTCGGTGGGCAAAATGGCTATTTTTCCGGCCAAAAGAACATTCGCGGCCTTTTGGGCGCTGGCCGGGTCAGATTTGAGCGACGTCATAGACGGGAATGCCCTCTATCGTCTCAAAGCGCTTTTTCTTTGAAAAGGACTTTACGCCGTAGGAAACGTCAAAAAGGAAAATGGCGGCGGCCAGCAAAAGGCCCACGGCCAATCCCGCCCCCTTGCAGAACCATTCGCTCACATAAGCGACTGGAACGCTCTTAAGGACGCTGCCGGTGTCGTACATTATGCTTTTGGCGGCTCCAAGGCCCTTAATCTTTACAAGCTTTTCGCCGGGAAAAACGTAGTCCAGCTTTCGGGCGTAGGCGGCGATCACGTCGGCGTCGTCCCTAATGGCGGTTTTTTCCAAGTTAAGGTCGTCGTTGATATTTTGAATTTCTTGCGTTCTGGCGCTTATGACTTTTTTTTGAGCCTCCAGCTGCTTCTGGGCCCAAACGCCGTTCTGTCCCCAAAAGAAAGAAAGGATGGCGTACGCAAGGGTTCCGGCCAGCAAGGCAGGCAAATATTTTCCAGTTTTCATTATGCTTTCATTATCGGAAAAAAAAAGTATTTTCTTATTGGAATTTTTTGAAATATGCGCTATAATTTATAAGAATTTACGCGCGGGACCGGAACGATGGACCGCCCCCGCAAAACGCTCTCTTATATAAGAAAAATGCGCGCAAATTCAAGAAAACGACCGATAATATAATGTAAAGTTTTTTATAGGGGAACCAGACATGAGCGACTCAAAAGATCTCGACAAATACGGAGTGTGGGTAAAGAACTCGCCAAAAGACATAAAGGGAGAAGACATCGAAATGCCTGAAAACGCTATCGACGACATCGACTTGCCGTCAGACGACGACATGTTCAACGACATTGAATTCCCGATGACCGCGGAAGACTTGCCTAAAGACGACTCAAAAGCGGAAGATCAGACGGAAATATCGGATCTTGACATAGACATAGACTTTCCCGACGCGGCTCAGGACAGCCCCGCCGCCGAAGACGAGAACGCCGACACTACGCTCAGCCCCGACGAGCTTACGAACATTACGGGCGGCATGGAAGGCGGCGCCGACGAAAACGAAGACACCACCCTTAGCACCGACGAGCTTATGAACATTACAAGCGGCATGGAAGGCGGCGCCGACGAAAACGAAGACACCACCCTCAGCCCCGACGAACTTATGAACATCACGGAAAGCCAAGACATTCCCACAGAGGAAGCCGTAGAAGAGCCAGCCATGGACGAATTTAACATTGACGACTTGGACATCACAAAAGACGAAGCGCCTGCCGCCGAAGAATCCGCCGTTGAAGAACCGGCGGTCCAAGAGCCCGCCCCCGCGACGGAAGAAATCAGCCTTGACGACATTCCGGACGGAGAGGTTGACTTGGACGACTTTATGAGCGACTCGCCAAGCGCCGCTCCGAGCGCGGACTCAACTCCGGACGGAGACGTAGACCTCAGCGCCTTTATGGACGGCGGCGACGGCGAAGTTGATTTGGGCGCCTTTATGGACGACGCTCCCGCGAGCAAAAAGGAAGCCAAGCCCGAAGAAATTCAGGACGAAAAATCTCTTGACATAGACGTAAGCTTTGACGACGACGCGGCCGGCATCGCGACAGAAGACGACACTCCCGAAGCCGCCGCTCCCGCCGAAAGCCCGGCTCCTTCCGCCGCCGACGCGATGTTCGCGGACTTTGGCGACGACGCCGGAATCAAAAAAGCCGCGGCGGCCGCTCCCGCCGGAGACACAGAAGAGGTTGACCTTAGCGACTTTGGCTTTGACGACGACGATTCCAACATCGGCATGACAAACGGCCCCGACAGCGCCCAAGCCGCAAAGAAAGAAGTTGTTGACTACGAAATGAAAGTCAGCGCCGACGACGATTCAAAGACTCCCAGCGTGCAGGACGTTCTTTCGGGCAACGTTGAAAGCTCGGCTGACGAAGACGACTTTGCCGCGACGGAAACTTCAAGCGCCGCTCCGACCGCAAGTCCCGAGATCAGCCAAAAGGGCCAGGAAATTCTTTCTCAAATCATGACGGAACTTTCCAGCCTCAAGGACGAAATCAAAAATCTTAAGACAGACTTCGCGGACCTTAAGGACCGCCCTTCCCCTGCGGCCGGAAATGCCTCTATTCCTGCCGCGGAGAGCGATAACTCAAAGGACGAGGACACGGGCGGCTTCTTTGGCGCCGACGACGACGACGACGACACAATCGCGCTTAGCGGCAATGAGCTCACGAACATTTTGAGCACCGCGGAATTCTCAACCGAAGACGCCGGCGACGGAAGCGAAGAGCCTTTTGTAGTTGACTCAGACATGGAAGAGCCGACAATCGACAAGACGGAAATCACGCCCGAGGACTTGGCCGGAACGACCGACGAGTTTGGAGAGGAAAACGTTCTGCCCGAAGAAATCAGCGTTCCTAAAATCGACGACGACATTACGGTTGAATCATCAAGCAGCGACTTGATGGACTCTGTGGTCAACACGGACGAAATGCAGCCCGACGCCATGCCGCAAGAAACGCTCAACTCAGAAGCCATCGACGAAATCATGCAGGACGACGTTTCAATCGCGGACTCGCTTGACGACGAAAAAATCGAATACATGAAGCAAGACTTGCCGATGGACGACGACAGCGTCGTTAACGTTGACGACATCGTAAAGGAAAACGTCTCGTTGCAAGAAGACTCTGACAATGTTGCGGTTGGAATCGGAGACGACATCAACGCCGCCTTTGAGGAAGCCGACGCCGTTGAGTCGGACATCGCCGACACAGCGCTCGCCGAAAAAGACGCTTACGAAAATTCAGTTTCTGACATAATGAAGGAAAACGTTTCGTTGCAGGAGGATTCCGACAACGTGGCTATTGGAGTCGGAGACGACATCAACGCCGCCTTTGA
>JBGUQT010000121.1:0-14563 GCA_045131275.1 Treponema sp. | reverse complement strand
AAGACCACAAGGCCTGTGGCAAGCGAAATCACAAACTTGATAGAAAGGTAGCTGGTTGTGTCCACGATGACTTTTGTAATCACGCTTTTCACGCGGTGGCGCATCTTTCCTTCAAAGGCAAGCGAAATCTTTTTTTCAAAAGAGCCCGCCTCGACAAGCAGGAATGTGTACATCATGAAAACCAAAAACACGTTCTTTGCCGTGACCAGCGCCGTGTTTGAAACCGAAAGCGCCGCGCTTTGCAAGTATTGGCGGATCTTCAATTGCGCCAAAAGGTTTTCGATTAACGTTTTTCCTTCGTCAAAGCTTAGGTTAAAGCGCTGCGCCGCGTACTTGTAAAGGGTGAGCAAGCGGTTTTCGTAGCGGGGAAAGGCGTTGATGATCGAAGCGGCGCTGGCCTGCAAAAGGCGGGCGATCGCTCCGATTGACAAAATAAAGGCTATTAAAGTGATTCCGATTCCAACGCCCCACGGAAGGCGCAAGCGCGTGTGCATCTTTCGCACGGCGGGAAGGGCGACAAGCGCGAGCAAAATTGACAAGACGATTTGAACGGCGATACCCTTTGTGATCTTTAGGATGGCGACAAGAACGACCATCGACAAAAGGCACAAAAGAATGAAAATCCGTCTGTGGTAGTTTTTTCCTTTGGCGCCTTCTAAAGAGACGCTTTCCAAAATCGTCTTTTCTTCCAAAATTCGCTTCCTTATTTTTTAGGGCCGATCTTGTCAAATCCGCAGAGGGGAACGAGCGCCTCGGGGATTGTGATGGATCCGTCTTCGTTTTGGTAGTTTTCGACAATCGCGAGCATCGCGCGGCCTACGGCGATGGCCGTTCCGTTAAGCATGTGGACGTACTTGTTCTTTCCGTCGTCGTCCTTGTAGCGCACGTTTAGGCGGCGGCTCTGGTAGTCCGTGCAGTTAGAGGTAGAAGTGACTTCGCCGTACTCTCCGCCGTTGCGGCCGGGCATCCAGGCTTCCAAGTCCCACTTGCGGTAGGCGGGAGCGCCAAGGTCTCCGGTGCATGTGTCAACGACGTGGAAGGGAAGGCCCAATCCTGTAAAGATTTCCTCTTCGATAAGGCGCAATTTTTCGTGCAGCTCGTCGCTTTGCTCGGGCGTACAGTAAACGAACATTTCCACTTTGTCAAACTGGTGGACGCGGTAGAGGCCCTTGCTGAATTGGCCGGCCGCTCCGGCTTCGCGCCTAAAGCAGTGCGAAAGTCCGCAGTACATAAGCGGCAATTTTGCCTTGTCCAAAATTTCCTCTGAATGGTAGCCGCCCAAAGTGATTTCGGCTGTGGCGACCAAGCAGGTGCCTTCTTCTTCGATGCAGTAAACGTTTGACTCGTTTCCGCGCGGGTTAAAGCCGATGCCTTGAAGGATTTCTTGGCGGGCGACGTCCGGCGTGATGAAGGGGGTAAAGCCGTGCTTTCGCAAAAGATTCAAGGTGTACATGATCAAGGCTTGCTCCAAGAAGACCGCCTCGTTCTTTAGGTAATAGAATTTTTGTCCCGAAACCTTCGTTCCGCGCTCAAAGTCGATCAAGTCCAACTCTTCCATAAGCTGGACGTGGTCGCGCGGCTCAAAGTCAAACTTGCGCGGAGTTCCCACTTTCTTGACCTCAAGGTTTTCGGTGTCCAGCTTTCCGATCGGAACGGCGGGATTGCACATGTTGGGAATCTTTCGCGCGGCCTCTTCAAGCGCCGGCTCGATTTTCTCTAGCTCGGCCTCGACGGCGGCGATTTCTTCCTTGATTTTCTTTCCTTCGTCGATGAGCTTTTGGCGGGCGTCCTGCTCCATCTTGCCTTTCATCGCGGCGGCGTTTTGGTTTCTCTGCTGCTGCAAGTCTTGGCGCTTTGTGACAAGCGCTGTTCTTTTGTCGTAGAGTTCCACGACGATGTCAGCGTCGGCGGTCATGTTGCGGTTTTTGATGTTCTCTTTTACCGCGGCAAGGTTTTCTTTGATAAATTTGTAGTCCAACATATTTTAGCCTCTTTGTTTAATGCTTTATTTTAGTTCGTAGACGCAGTATACGGTTACGGTCACAAGATTGTCGCCGGCGTTGATGGGCGTGGCAAAGTCGTTCGCGGCCATCAACTTGGCTCCTTCGGCGCGGGCGGCGTAGACCGGAGAGCCGGATTCCTGGATCGAAATTATTTTTCCCAATTCCGCTCCGGCCGTCTTTGCCATAAGGTTGGCGGCTTCGGCGGCGTTCTTGATGGCGAGCGTTCTGGCTTCGCGCAAGGCGTCGTCGGTTTTTGTCGACGAAAAATTGATTGAAGAGAATTCGTTGGCGCCCGCTTTTACGGCGGCGTCAATCGCGGATCCGGCCTTGCGCGTGTCTTGCGTTACGATTTGGATTGAGTTTGAAACGCGATAGTCTCCGCGGACTTGGACTCCGCTCCTCATCGAGCTTTCCTGCCAAATTCTATAACTGTTGGTCGTGACCGAGTCGGGCGCAAAGCCCGCGTCGGCCAAGGCGGCGCGAACTTTTGTCACGGTCTCCGCGTTAAGGCGGGCGGCTTCGACCACCGAGCGGTTGTAGGTGACGACCGCGACGTTGATTGTGGCTTGGTCGGCCTTTACGCTTACCGAACCCGTTCCCGAAACTGAAACGCTTCTTGCGGCGTCCTTTTTGTCTTCCGCCCTAATGTAGCAGGAAGAAAGCGAAAGCGCGGCAACTAGCGACAGCGCCGCGAATCGCGCGGCGATTTTTTTTGAAATGATTTTTTTCATACAAACCTTCTTATCTTATGTCTATGTAAAATCTCTTTAAGTAAATCGAACGCTCGTTGGCCTTGCGCCAGTAGTTGCTCTGAGGCCAATTTTTTATGAGCGTGTCGTAGGCGCCGATCGCGCTTTTTATGTTCCGCACTTCGGACTTGGCTTCCAAAATCAAGCCTTCCAAATAAAGGCCCGCGTCAAAGTCTTCGCTTGCCGTGTCAAAGAATTGCTGGACCAAGTCCAGCGCCTCGGCGTAGCGCTTTTCGTCGTAGGCTTTTTGCGCCCGCTCCAAAAGGCTCTTGGCCGTGTTTGTTCCGCCGGAAGCGCTTTGGTCCAAGGCGCTTTCTTTTGTCTCTTCTTGAGCTGCGGGAGCGGTCGTTCCCGCGACCGCTGTTTTTTGCTTTGAGTCGCCCTTTTCTTGGCCCGCGGTTTGGATTACAGTCTGAACTTTTTCTGAAGGCGACTCTTGCGCGGCTTCTTTTTTGTCGGGCTGGGCGTCTTTGGCGGCAGTCTTTTTTTGTCCGCCGTCGCTTTGGGGAGCGGCTTCTTTTTGCGGAGCGCTTGGAGCGCTTTGATCCGCTTGCGCGGCTTTCTTTTCTTGAACCGCTTTTGTCCTGTCAAATTTTGGCGGAACGACTTCCGCGTAAGAGGGCGCCTCCACGTGGCTTGCGTCCGTAGCGCTCTTGTCGGTTATCGAAATTTGAATGTAGTCGTCGATGTAGTTTCCGGTAAGGATGTCGTTCTTGTAAAAGTGCAAGAGCGCGACGCCCGGCTCCTTTGAGCGAAGGGTAAAGGTCGTGTCGCCTTTTCCAAGCTTGCGGCCCTGGAAAATAAAATGGTCGCCCGCGCCTTCTTCGCCCAAGTAAATCCATCCGCTTCCGGGATAGACAACGTCAAGGAATTGGTTGTTCTTTATCGTCATTGAGCGGCTGGGAACCGGCTCGGGCTTTTCTTCTTCAACTTGCTCTTGGGCGACTTGAACTCCGTCAAGCGCGATGGCCTCGTTGGTTTCGGCGGCGGAATTGTCGGAGCGGCCGGAATTGCTTGAGGCGCCCGCGGCGGCCTTGTTTTGCGCGGCGTTCTTGGGCGTTGACGGATTGTTTGAGGCTGTCTTTGCGCCGCCGTTCGCTTGGCCGCCCGCGCTCTGTCCGCCCGGAACTTTGTCGCTTGAAGGGCCGATCAAGGGGCCGCCCGTAATTTCCTTTCCTTGGTTGGTCAAGCGCGAAAGGTCCGCGCCGCCGTCCGTGGTTTTGCCGCCGTTGTTGTCGGAGTCTTTGCTTGACGAAGGAGCCAGCGAGACTCTTGTGTCTTGCGCGGCGGAAGAGGCGGCGGCGTCGTTTTTGGCCGCGTCCTTTATTTTTTGAGCCAGCGAGCCGTCTTGGCTTTGCTCGATGCCGCCGGCGCTTTCTTGGTTTTTGGCGCTTTCTTGGCTGGCGGAGCTTTCATTTTTGTCATTGTTCAAGAGCTCGGAAAATTCGTCCATTTCGCTCTGGGAAATTTTTTCTTCTTGCGCGGAGTTCGCGGCGTCCGCAAGGTTCGCTGTGGAGTTAGCGGAGCCGGCGTTGTCCGCGGCGGCGGCGTTCGCGCCGTCGGCGGCCGTTTCTGCCTGCGTTGAGTCGGGGGATTGCGCCGTGCCTGAAGCCGCAGCTTCGTCAGCCGCGCCGCTTTCCTGGCTTTGCGCGCTTTGTTCCGCGGCAAGGCTTTCGGCGTCGGCCGCGTTCTTTGCCGAGCCGTTTGTGCTTTGGCATGAAAAGAAAATCGCGCAAACAAGAGGCAGCGCGAGGGCCGTTAGCAAGGACTTTTTCACGGGGCGGCCTCCGTAACGCTTTTTATCAAGGAATCGTTTGACGCCGAAAGCTTTTTGACCGCTTCCTCGTCGGGGAGCGCAAGCCATTCGTGGACTTGCGAGTCGTTCCACTTTTCTGTCGTTTCTCTGCTTACGGCGTACTCTTGCGGGATTGAAACTCCCTGCGGCAAGAGCAATTCTTGGTCGGCTTGCAGCGGCTCGCTTCTAAAAGCCGCGCTGGGAACTTCTTTTTTTTGCGGAATCAAAATGATGGCGACAAGCGCCGCGCAAAAAAATATTATCAAAACGCAAGAAACCAAAAGCGCCTTTTGCCTTTGCGAGAAAAAGTCCCTTATGTTGTCGCCGATTTCAGAAAAATCTATCACTGCTGGCTTTGCTCCGTTTCGCCGTTTTCAGGAGCGGCTTCTTGCGCGCTTTTGTCGCGGCGCGGCGGACGCGGAGGAATGACGACTCCTTCCTCCGGCGGAACGTCTTCCTCGACAAAGTCGTCGGGCTGTTCCACATAATTCTTTTTGATGTTGTCGATGTCCTCGTCAAGGCGCAAGGCGATGATTTTGGAAACTCCCGACTCTTCCATCGTGACGCCAAGCATTGAGCTGGCGCCCATAACGGTTTTCTTGTTGTGGGTGATTACGATGTATTGGCTTACGTTGGCAAAAGCGGTAAGGGCCGTTACAAAGCTTCCTACGTTCTTGTCGTCAAGCGCCGCGTCAATCTCGTCAAGCAAGCAGAAGGGGCTGGGGCGCACTTGGTATGTGGCGAACAAAAGCGCGATGGCGGTCATTGTCTTTTCGCCGCCCGAAAGAAGCGCGATGCTCTCCAGCTTTTTTCCCGGCGGCTGCGCCAAAATGTCGATTCCCGTCGTAAGGACGTTTTCGGGATTCTCCAAGCGCAGCTCCGCGCGTCCGCCTCCAAACAAGCGGCGGAACATATTGTGGAAATTTCTTTTGATTTTGTTGTAAGTTTCCAAAAAGACTTCGGAAGACTTTGACTTGATTTCCTCGGCGACGCGCTCCAAGTCCTTGAGAGACTTTAAGGTGTCGTTGTAGTTTGTCTCTTGGCGCTCGTAGCGCTCCTTTACTTCGACAAATTCCTCGGGGGCCATCAAGTTGATTCCGTGGCCCAACTCGTCCAGCTCGCTACGCTTTTTGGAAAGCTTTTCCTTTAGCTCCAAGGGCTGAACGGTTATCGTGTACATTCGTTCCTCGTATTCCATCAAGTCGCGGGAATACTGGTCAAGGAAGTTTTGCTTTACGTTCTTGATTTCCGTTTCCGTCTGGATCAAAGAGCTGGCCAGCTGCTCGTACTGCGATTGGTACTTGTTGAGCATTTCCTGCTTTTTGTTTAGGTCGCTGGTTTTTCCCGAAACCTTGTTGTTGTAGTCCTTGATTTCTTCGTCAAGTTCCTTAAGGCGGTCGGCGGTCTTTCTTCCGCGCGTTTCTATTTCGTCAAGCTCTTCTTCGACGGTTTGGATTTGCTCTTCCAAGTCTTCCTTGCGCTTTTGCTCGGCGTAAAGCTCGTCTTCGTTTTGGCGCAAGTTGTTCTCTTCTGTGGTCAGCGTGCGGCGAAGCATCGTCATTTGGCTTTGGGCGCCGGCGATTTGCTCGTTCATCTTGGCTTCGTTGACTTGAAGGTTGGCCAAGGTTTCCTTGTATTCGGAAATCTTTTCGTTAAGGCTTTCGTTCTCTTTTTTAAGCTCGTCTATGCGCTTGTTAAGCTCGGCCACTTGCGCCAAGTTTTCCTGAACTTTTTGGTCAACGCCGCGCTTCTTTGTGATGATGCCCTCGGGGCTTAGGAACTCGCCGATAAACTGGGGCGAGGCCTTTATGTACGCGTCAAGCGCGGTTTGAAGGGTTTGAAGCATTTGCAAGGCGTCGCCAAAAGCGGCGGCTGACTCGCTGGCTATTTTGTTTCCGTCGGAAGTCGCGCCGGTCTTAACCGCGTCGTCAAAAATGTTTTTGCGGCCCTGGACGAAAATCTTAAGCTTTCCCAAAGTGTCGTCAAGCTCTTGCTTAGCCTGGCTCATCGCGTTCTGGGAATAGCCGGCAGACTTAAGCTTTGCGTCAAGCTCGGTGACGATGTCTTCTGTGATCGCGGTAAGCTCTTTTTGCAAGTTCGCTCTGGCAAGCTCAAGGTCTTCTATCAATTCCTGCTTTTCGCTGGCCATCGCGTCGTTGTCGGAAATTCTCTTTGAGGCGTTCGTTATGTTCTGGCCAAAGGAGTCGATGTTGTTCTTGATGTCGGCCAGCTGCTTTTCTTTTTCGTGCATCGCGCTTTCGGCTTCGTCAAGCTCTTCGTTGATGCTGTCGATGCGCTCTTGGATCGATTTTTTGTGGTTTTCTATTTGAGCGATTTTTTCGTTGATTTCCGATTGGCGGGTGTTGAACTGTTTTTGCAGCTCAAGCTTTACGTTCTTTTCGCCCTGAATTTGCAGCAATTCTTTGGTTCCTTCGGCCACTTGGTCCTGAAGGCTCTTGATTTTGTCGGTGTTCTCGGTGAGGGCGCTGTTTATCGCGAAGATTTCCGCGCGGATGTCCTCGCGCTTTTTTTCTATCTCGGCCTTTGTGTTTTCGTTGCGGCTTTGCTGCTCCACAAAGCCCTTTAGCTTTAAGAGCTGGATGTCAAGCTGCAAGTCAAAGACTTCGTCCTTTACCTTGCGGTACTTTTTTGTCTTTTCGGCCTGGGTTTTGAGCGTTTCGTAGCTGCGCTTTGTTTCGGCCAAGACGGCCTCGATTTGCGTAAGGTTGGCGCGGGTCTTTTCCAATTCGCGCTCGGCTTCGGCGCATTCCGCCTTGGAGCGGCTGATACCCGCGGCCTCCTCAAAAAGGTAGCGGCGGTCTTCCGGCTTGCTTGAAAGGATTTGGTCGATCTTTCCCTGTTCCATCACGGAATAGGCGGCCTTTCCGACGCCGGTGTCCATAAAAAGCTTTTTGATTTCTGTCGGGCCGACTTGCTCGTTGTTGATAAAGTACTGGCTTTCGCCCGAGCGGAAGAGGCGGCGCTTGATCGCTATTTCTGAGTCGGGGCGGGGAAGGAGCGAGTTTTCGTTAAGGATTGTGAGCGTTACTTCGGCCAAGTTGAGGGCAGGGCGGGTTTCCGTTCCGTTGAAAATGACGCCTTCCATAGTGGCGGCGCGCAAATTCTTGGATTTGCTTTCGGCAAGAACCCACTTCATCGCGTCAACTACATTGCTTTTTCCGCAGCCGTTTGGTCCCAAAAGCGCGGTAATTCCGTCCGCAAAGTCGATGTGCGTGCGGTCGGCGAACGATTTAAAACCGAATATGTCAAGACTTTTTAAAAACACGTCAATGCCACCCTAAAAATAGTCCCATCATTCTAGCGCTTTTAGGGTAAAAATTCAAGTGGAACGCGCGGTCCGCCGCATTTCAAACTATTAAAAAACGCGTAGCGGAAAGGCAAACGGTGCGAAAAATGTGGACTTTTTACAATATATATGGTAAAATATCCGCGTGAAAGTGTCCTTTTTGCCAAAAGCCGTCTTTTTCTCTTGCGCGATTTTGCTGGCGCTCTTTTCTTGCTCCAATTTTGGGGCCGACGGCGCCCAAGAGGCCGCGGGCCTTCCGGCTCAAGACGCGGCTCAGGGCGGAACGCAAGAAGGAACAGGCCAAGCCGCCGGCCTTTTTTACAAGACAATAAGCGGCGGCGTGGAGCTTTCTGGAATTTATCCGGACGGCTTTGGCGGCAAAAAGAGCGCCGCCAAACAAGACGCGGACGGAACGGACGGCGCGGACTGCGTTTCCAAGACGATTTTTCCGGCCTCGGATTCCGTTGACACAAGCGCGCTTGACTATTTTGTAACGGCCTCCCACACAGGCTTGTCCGACATTGCGGGAACCGTTACGGCGGGCGCCGGCGGCGTCTTTACATATTCGATAACGCTTCCCTTTAGTTCCGCCACAGACGCATGGAACGTCACCGTCACAGGCAAAAACGCCTCTGGAAAAATCCTTCTTTCTTCGGGAGCGGTTGCCGTAAAAGCAAGCGACGCGGAAAAAGACGTCGTCCTTTCATACGCTCAAGACCCCGACGGCGACACGGGCTCGGTGGACTTTGAGATTCCTATTTCCGCGAGCGGAGTTCATAGCGTCTCTTTGGCTTTTGGAACGGATCCGGTCCAGACTTTGAACGATTTGGGCGAAGCCATTGTGTTCAGAAAAAGCGGCGTCGCTCCGGGCGCTTACGCCATTAAGATTTTGTTTTACAGCGAAACTGGAGCCGGCGGCGACGTCCTTTACGTTATAAGCGAAACTGTCAATGTCTACTCAAACCTCACTACATCCGTTCCCTACGGCCACGCCGAATACATAACGAGCGGAAGCGGCTTTAAGCAGATTACGCAGGGAATGATTGACGCCATGCAAAGCGTCGGCGAAAGCGGCATTTGGCTTGGCGGAACTGGCCTCACTGGAATCGCCGCCAGCGACGATAACAGCGGAACAAAATTCAAGCCGGTGGCCAGCCTTTGGCGCGCGACTCAGATTGTCAACGCGCTTGCCGGAAATGACGATACAAAAACTTACACGATAAACGTTCAGGGCAACGTCCGCGCGGGCACCGACTCCGAGGACGCGGAAATCGCCGAGGCGGCAAAGGTTGTCATTAAGGGAACCAACGAAAGCTCGCATTGGACAATCAATGGATACGAATGCACGGACACTTTTACTATAAATTCTTCGAGCGCGACATTCCAGCATTTGACTTTTGACAAATTGCAATGCATTCAAGTCGCCGCAGGCGAAACTGTGATGAACGATTGCGAAGTGACAAACGGCAAGTCTGCGTACAACGGAATCGCGGGCGGAATCACCGTCTCCGCCGGAGCGACTTTAAAATCCTCCGCGGGGCTTAAAATAACAGCCTGCGAAAATTCAGCGGATACAGAAAGCGGAGTCGTAGGTGGCGGCGGCGGAATTTGGAGCGCGGGAACAGTCGATTTGACCGGCGCGGAAATTTCCGCTTGCAAAACCACCGCCAATCTTTCTTGCGGCGGAGGAATTTTCGCAAAGGCTGGAACTGTTTCATTGAAAAATTCTGTCGTTGACGGAAATTCCTCTATAAGCGGCGGCGCGGGAATTTATGTCGTCGCCGCGAGCCTTTCTATTGACGCGGACACAAGCGTTACTGGCAATTCCGCAAGCGGCTCAAGCTCTACGGGCGGCGGCTTGTATGTCACAAGCTCTTGCTCAGAGCCGATAACTTTGGCCGGAACATTTTGCGGGAATTCCGCCAACAGCGGCGGCGCGGTTTACAATGCTTCCGCCGCGGACTTTACGATTGGCTCCGGCGCCGTAATCGGAAAAAGCGGAGAGGGCAACACAGCGGCTATTGGAGGCGGCGTTTACCATTCGGGAAGCGTCGAACTAAAAATGACTGGCGGAACGATAGCCTACAACACCGCCACGACTAACGGCGCGGGCCTTTGCATGATGAGCGGAAAGACCGCCACAATCTCCGGCGGCTCGATTTCCCACAATGAATGCACTGGAAGCGGGACAAACGGAAAGGGCGGCGGCGTGTACTCAAACGGAACCCTTTATTTGACCGGCGGAACCATCAGCGCCAACTCCTCGTTGCGAGGCGGCGGCGTTTACAACGACTCTTCGGGAAAATTCTTTATGTACGGAAGCGCCGTAATTGGTGGATCATCTTCCGCCGAAGGAAACAAGGCCGTCGGAACGAACTGCTTTGGCGGCGGCGTGTTCAACGCGGGTTATTGTTATTTTGGCTACAGCGCTTGGACAAGCAATACTGAATATGAAGAAGAAGAATGGACTGGAAGCATAGGCGCCAACAGTTCGGAAGGCAGAGGCGGCGGGGTTTATAACGCGGGAAACTTTAAAATGATTAGCGGAACGATTGGCGGCGCGACAGACGCTTGCGCGAACACCGCCTCTGATGTTGGCGGCGGTATCGGCAGCGCCGGAACTAACGGCATCAGCCTTGGCGGGTCGGCGTCCGTTCCGCCGGCGTCAGATGGTTCCAACGATATTTACCTTAACAGCGCGAGCAGCAAAATCACAATTTTGAGCAAGCTTACCGCAAGCGCGCCTGTCGGCCTCTTGTCTATTCCGGCTTCAACCACGGAGGCTTCTTTGGAGACCGGCATTTCCTCTGTTTTGTCCACATCAATAGTCGAGATGTCGTCTGATGATTATTATGCCAGCCTTGATAAATTCGGGATAAAGCAAATTTTCCAATTCCAATTGAGCTTCAGCACATCGTCGTCTGAGTCCTCCGGCGTAACGTATTATATATCAAGAATAAAAAAGGACACGGATTATGTTCCAGTAACAGGAACGACAACAAGTTCTGCCGTGACAAATTCAAATGTGTTCATTTCGGGCAGAAGTCTGACGATTCCCAAGATGCTTGCTTGCATTCATGAAGTGACGCAAGGGGAATTCCAAAAGTATTGCTATTATTCACAAAGCAATAAGACTCCAAGCGACACTTACGGCGCAGGCGACGATTATCCCGCCTATTTTACAAGTTGGTATGACGCGATTGTTTACTGCAATTTGCGAAGCATTGATGATGGCCTGGCTCCCGTGTATAGTTTGGGAGGAGAAAAAGACCCAAGGAAATGGCAATACATTGTCAAAGACGAAACGACAGGGAAATGCAGCGGCCCCGCCACAAACTGTTCCGCAGCTGTTAAAACCGCATGGAACAATATCGCCTTTGACACAAGCGCAAACGGTTGGCGCATTCCCACGGAAGCGGAATGGGAATACCTTGCGCGCGGCGGAAGCCTTACAGGAACTCAATATGACTATAGCGGAAGCAACAGTATAGGCGCGGTCGCCTGGCATACTGGAAACGCGGGCAACGCAACTCATGCTGTAATGACCGCTCCAACCGGAAGCAAGGATACGTCAAAGCCCAACGCTCTTGGCATTTACGACATGACGGGAAACGTTTGGGAAGTTTGCTGGGATTGGGGTGGCTCGGCATACGGAGAGGAGTATGTTTATCCCATAACGCCTTCAACGCCTGCGACTGGCGTCGATACAGGAATCCGCCGTGTCGTCCGCGGCGGAAGCTATAATTACGGCGTGGCGCAAAGCTATGTTTACTATCGCGGCGTCAACAACGAGCCGCAAGACCGCTGGGAAAATTCCGGCTTCCGCGTCGTCCGAAATCTTCCTTAACGACGTTCCGCTCCCGCGCCTCACACCACTACAATCTCTTCTTCCAGCTTAAAGCCGAACTTTTCTTGGGCGGCGCTTTTGCACAAGTCGATTAGGGCTAGGACGTCGGCGGACGAGGCGCCGCCTGCGTTGATGATGATGTTTCCGTGGAAGGGGGCGATTTGGGCGCCCCCGCGCTTTTCTCCCTTTAATCCAAGTTCGTCGATGATTTTTCCGGTGGGCCGGCCAAAGGCGCGGTTGTTCTTAAAGACGCTTCCGGCGCAGGGGGCTTTGTAGTGGCCCTTGTCTTTGCGCTGCTGGATAAAGGCGGCGGCTCTTTTGGATATTTCTTCCTTACAGCCTTGATAGAGGGGGAATTCTACGGAAGTAACAATTAAATTGTTTACGCCCCCGGCAACCGTAACTGAATTGTGGTCCGGGCGGCCGTTTATGGAACTGCTTGCCATAAAGGGCGATTTTTTGTATGCCCATTCGCTTTTGGAAAATTCCGCCTCTTTTGGGACAAAGGAGGCTGCGGCCTCGTCCCATTCTAGCCATTGGATTTTTGCGGCGACCTCCGAGATTTCCTTGTCAAAGCAGCGGGCGTTCATGTAGACGGCGCCGCCGACAGTTCCAGGAAGGCCCGCGAATTCTTCAAGGCCTGTAAGGCCTTGGCGCTCGGCGAAGGAGACAAGGCTTGCCATGCTGGCTCCGGCGGCGGCGCGGATTATGGTCTTGCCTTTGTTTTGGACCGCGGCGCAGTCTTTGTCTTGCGAACCGTCCGTTCCGACAATCTCAATTTGCGACAGCCTTTTTGTGGAGACTACGATTCCGTCAAAACCGGCGTCGTCAAAAAGGACGTTCGTTCCGCCTCCAAGGACAAAATAGGGAATCCCGCTCTTTTTAATCTCTGTCAGGGCAAGGGCAAGCGCGTCCGCGTCGGCGGGCTCGACTAAGAGCGCGGCTTTTCCTCCGATTTTAAAGGAGGAACGGGGGGCCAGCGGCTCGTCCAAAAAGACTTGCATTTTATTTGAACGCTTGAAAGATTCAGCGATTTGCGTTATATTATACATTAGAAGAATTATATTCTAAAACACGGAATTTGGCAAGGCGGGGATTTATGGCGCTAAAACTGTTCAACACGATGGGAAAAAAATTGCAGGAATTTGTTCCGCTCCAGCAGGGCTTTTGCGGTTTTTACGGCTGCGGACCCACGGTTTACAACTACGCCCACATCGGAAACTTGCGCGCCTACGTCTTTTTGGACACGCTTGACAGGACGCTCACGTTCCTTGGATACAAAAAAAAGCACGTGATGAACATCACCGACATCGGCCACTTGACAGGCGACGCGGACGACGGCGAGGACAAAATGCTCAAGACCGCCAAGGAGCGCCAGCAGTCGGTTTTGGACATCGCCAAATTTTACACTGACGCCTTTTTTAGCGACATCGACCGCTTGAACATACTTCGCCCCGATGTTGTTTGCAAGGCCACCGACCATGTTCCCGAAATGATCGAATTGATAAAAAAGATCGAGGCAAACGGCCACACTTACATGGCCGGCGGAAACCTTTACTACGACGTTTCGACATACCCCGACTACGGAAAGCTTGCCAACCTTAACCTTGACGACTTGCAGGCGGGAGCGGGAAAGCGAAAGGTCGTCGTCGTAGACCAAAACAAGCGGAACCCGCAAGACTTTGTCCTATGGTTCACCAAGAGCAAATTTGAGGAGCAGGCGCTTGTTTGGGATTCCCCCTGGGGCAAGGGCTACCCGGGCTGGCACATCGAGTGCTCGGCGATGAGCATGAAGTATTTGGGAAAGCATTTTGACATCCATACCGGCGGAATCGACCACGTTCCCGTCCACCACACGAACGAAATAGCGCAGTCCGAGGGCTCCTTTAGCCCGGAAGACCGCGCGGCCGGCCCTTGGGTGAACTATTGGCTCCACAACGCTTTTTTGGTTATCGAAGGCGCCACAAAGATGAGCAAGTCTGCCGGAAACTTTTTGACCTTGCAGTCTTTGATCGACAAGGGCTACGACCCGCTTGACTACCGCTATTTCTTGCTGGGAGCGCATTACAGAAGCCCGGCCAACTTTAGCTGGAATTCTATGGATTCGGCCAAAAATTCCCGCGCTTCTTTGGTAAAGCGCGCGGCAAAAGTTGTCCAAGCCGCCGGCGCTTCCGGGGCTGGAACGGAGGCCGCGGCCGGCTCCAATGCCGCTGAATTCTCCGGAAAGGCGGCGGAATACTTGCAAAAATTCACCGCGGCGATGGAAAACGATTTGGGAACCCCGGCCGCTTTGGGCGTTTTGCAGACGGCCATAAAGGACGAGGGCGTTCCCGCCGACCAAACTTTGGCCTTAATGGCCAAGATGGACAGCGTTTTGGGCTTAAAACTGGTTGAATCGGCCAAGGAGAGCCTAAAAAACGCCTCTAGCGCCCAAATTTCAAGCGAGAACGCTCATGAAGGCGACCCAGAGGCCGCCGAAATCGACGCTTTGGTCGCCGAGCGAACCGCCGCCAAGAAGGCCAAGGACTTTGCCAAAGCCGACAAAATCCGCGACGAGCTTACCTCGCGCGGAATCGTCATCGTGGACACGCCCTCCGGCGTAGTTTGGAAGAGAAATTAATCCTTATTTTTTGTAACAAAAAGGCTTTTTAATGGTTAAAGATATAAGCGAAAATCAGAGCGAAACTAAAGCGCTTAACGCCTCCGACGAAAGGGACTTTAAGACGATTTACGACGCGACTTTCAACTTGCTCTTCAAGGTTTCTTACAGAATCGTGAACGAGGAGGAGGCCGCGGAGGATTTGGTCCACGATTCCTACATCAAGGCGAACGAAAAGGCGATGCAGTTTCCGACGATAAACG
>JBGUQT010000120.1:0-3451 GCA_045131275.1 Treponema sp. | reverse complement strand
ATATTTTGCGGCTAGCCTTGATGCCAGTATTTATGGAATAGCAATAAACAAACGAGCCGCGGCAAAACCGCGGCTCGTTTGTTTATTACCTTTTTTATTTATTTCACCACAATATTCACCAACTTGTCCGGGACGCAGACGACCTTGACTTCGGTCTTGCCTTCCAAGAACTTTTTGGCGCCTTCCGTTTGGCGGGCGGCGGCAATCAAGTCGGCTTGGCTGGTGCCGGGCGCGGCGTTGAATTTGTCGCGGAGCTTTCCGTTGATCATTACGACAATCGTTTTTTGGTCGTCGGCGGCCAGTCCCGCGTCAACTGTCGGCCATGCCTCGTAGGCGACGGTCTTTGAGTGGCCAAGCTTTTCCCAAAGTTCCTCTCCCAAGTGGGGAGCGTAGCAAGAAAGCATTTTTACAAAGCCTTCCCACATTGTTTTTGGAATCTCGTTCAGCTTTGAGACGGCGTTGATGAAAATCATCATCTGGCTTATCGCGGTGTTAAAGTTGAGCGTGTCAGTGTCGTTGGTAACTTTTTCAACGGTCTTTGCGTAAAGCTTTCGGAGCTCAATCAAGTTTTCGTCTTCGAGCTTTCCAAAAATGTCAAGGTCGCTGTAAGGCTTTTCGGCGACGCTCCAAACTTTTTCCAAGAAGCGGTGGATGCCGACGATTCCCTGGGTGGCCCAAGGCTTTGACATCGTTAGCGGGCCCATGAACATTTCGTACATGCGCACGCTGTCGGCGCCGTAAAGCTTGATTTCTTCGTCGGGGTTCACGACGTTCTTGAGGGACTTTGACATTTTGGCGACGACTTGCGTAAGTTCTTGGCCAGTGGCCTTTTCAACGTAAACGTTGTTTTCCTTGTCCTCAACTTCGTCAACGGGAACGAGCGTCTTGTCCTTGCGCTGGTAGGCGAACGAGGTGATCATTCCCTGGTTTACCAAACGGTGGAAGGGCTCTTTTGTGGAAACAACTCCGATGTCGTACAATACCTTGTGCCAGAAGCGCGCGTAAAGAAGGTGCAATACCGCGTGCTCGGCGCCGCCAACATACAAGTCAACTGGCATCCAATAGTTTTCCTTTTCCTTGGCGCAGAATTCCTTGTCGTTTTTGGGGTCCAAGTAGCGAAGGTAGTACCAGCAGCTTCCCGCCCATTGGGGCATTGTGTTTGTCTCGCGCTTGGCCTCTCCTCCGCACTGGGGGCACTTGCAATTTACCCAGCTGTCGATTCCGGCAAGCGGGCTTTCTCCGGTTCCGGTGGGCTGGTAAGTCTTTACGTTTGGAAGCTCCAATGGAAGCTGGTCTTCGGGAACGGCGACCGTTCCGCACTTGGGGCAGTGGACCAAAGGAATCGGCTCTCCCCAATAGCGCTGGCGGCTGAAAATCCAGTCGCGCAGTTTGTAGTTTATGGCCTTCTTTCCGATTTTCTTTTCTTCAAGGAAGTCCAGCATTTTGTTAATCGCGTCCTGCTTGTTAAGACCGTCAAGGAATTCCGAGTTCACGTGGATTCCGTCTTCGGTCCAAGCCTGCTTTTGCACGTCAACTTCGCTCTTTAAAACTTCGATTATCGGAAGGTTGAATTTTTTGGCGAAGTCCCAGTCGCGGGTGTCGTGCGCCGGAACTGCCATGATGGCTCCGGTTCCATAAGAAATCAAAACGTAGTCGGCCACCCAAATCGGAATTTGCTTTCCGTTCACCGGATTGATGGCGTAGCTTCCGCTAAAGACGCCTGTCTTGTCCTTGGCCAAGTCGGTGCGCTCAAGGTCGGATTTTTTTGCCGCGTCCTCGATGTACTTTTCCACGGCAGCCTTTTGTTCCGCCGTGGTGAGCTCCTTTACAAGCGGATGCTCTGGCGAGACGACCATGTATGTGGCGCCAAAGAGCGTGTCGCATCTAGTGGTGTAGACGCGCAATTTTTTGTCAGTGGCCTTTCCGTCCTTGTCGGCCACGGCAAAGTCAACTTCGGCGCCGATGGACTTACCGATCCAGTTGCGCTGCATGATTTTCACGCTCTCCGGCCAGTCAAGCTCGTCAAGGTCTTGCAAGAGGCGCTCGGCGTATTCTGTGATTTTTAAAACCCATTGGCGGATTGTCTTTCGCGTGACTTCCGAGTGGCAGCGCTCGCAGCGGCCTTCCTTGACCTCTTCGTTGGCCAAGCCGGTTTTGCACGACGGACACCAGTTGATCGGCGTGTTGCTTTCGTAGGCCAGGCCTTTTTTGTAAAGCTGCAAGAAAATCCATTGCGTCCACTTGTAGTAGTCCGCGTCGCAGGTTTGCACGCAGCGGTCCCAGTCGTAGCTAAAGCCGAGCGCTTTTATTTGCTTGGTGAAATGCTCGATGTTTGAGTTTGTCGTTTCGCGCGGGTGCGTTCCTGTCTTGATGGCGTAGTTTTCGGCCGGAAGGCCGAAGGCGTCGTAGCCCATCGGATGCAGGACGTTGAAGCCCTTCATTCTTAGGTAGCGGCAGTAAATGTCGGTGGCGGTGTAGCCTTCGGGGTGGCCTACGTGCAAGCCAGCCGCGCTGGGGTAGGGGAACATGTCCAAAACGTAGCGGCGCTTTTCTTTTGGATAGGCCGCGTCTTCCCCGACTTTAAAAGTTTTGTTGTCTTCCCAATATTTTTGCCATTTGGGTTCAATCGATTCAAAAGGATACTTAGACATTTTTTGCCTCTAAAAGTGTGATAATTTGAATATCAATTTTAGCGCAAAACGCGTTAAGATTCAACACTTGAAACGGCTGGAGATTTGCTTTAATATAGAAGAATGACATTTCCAATTATTTCAATAATCGTTTACAGCGCCTGCGTCGCGCTTTTGATCGTGGGAAGCCGCCGCGCAAAAATGGGCGCCTTTAACCAGGACTCGATGTCGCTTGAGGCGACCAAGAACTTGCAGGGCCTTGCGGCTATCGGCGTTGTTTGCCACCACCTTTCGCAGCCGCCTGCCAATTCCGCTCCTATGGCGGCATTGGGACAAATGAAAATTTTCGGAGAGATCGGCTTTTTGTTTGTGGCGCTTTTCTTTTTTGTCTCCGGCTACGGCCTTTTAAAAAGCTTGGACTCAAAGCCCGGATACTTGAACGGATTTTTGCGCCGCCGCTGCCTTCCGATTGTCGTCTGCTTTTACGTGATGAACGTTTTTTACATCGCCTGGCACTTGCTTCTGGGAACGAAAATGCCGGCCTCGGAATGGATTTGCAAAATAACGGGCGTCGCGCTCTTAAACGACAACGCTTGGTTTGTTCCGGTAATTTTGGTCCAATACCTTGCCTTTTATGTTATTTTTAAGAACGTAAAGAAGCGCCCGCTGGCCTTGGCGCTTTCGTTTTTGGTTATCGCCGCGCAGGTCGGCTGGTTCTTGTTCAACAAGCACTTTACTTGGTGGTGGGGTCCGACGGATTGGTGGAAAAAGCCCGGCGCTTTGTGGCTGGCTCCTTGGTACAAGCGGCCGATCGCGCTTTG
>JBGUQT010000119.1:0-8849 GCA_045131275.1 Treponema sp. | reverse complement strand
GAGTTGGAAGGCCAGCTTGTTTGCTACAGGGTGCAGGAACGGATAAACGCCGAGCCGCAAAACTTTCACGGAACCCTGGACATTTATCCCGCGCTCAATCCGCTTGGAATCGACTCAATCACGCGCGGCATTCCAGCCTTTGACTTGGACATGAACCGAACTTTTCCGGGCGAAGCGGACGGAACGATGACCGAATACATCGCGTCTAAAATTTTGCGCGACGCCAGCGGAGCGGACTTTGCGCTTGACGTTCACGCAAGCAACATTTTTGTCCGCGAGCTTCCGCAAGTCCGCGTTCCGCCTGAATACAAGGACGCCGTCCTGCCTTTTGCAAAGCTTTTGAACATGGACTTGCTGTGGGTTTGCGGCAACACTTCGGTGCAAGAAAATTCTTTGGTTTACACGCTCAACCAAAACAACACGCCCGCCGCGGTAATCGACATGGGAATCGGAATGAACTACACCAGCGCCTTTGCCGACCAATTGACCGACGGAATCTTTTGCCTTTTGGCCAAGATGGGAATGTGGACCGGCAAAACAGTTCAGCCGCGCCAGCCTGTTTATTCCGACAAAGAAAGCGACATGACGATGCTTGTTTCAAAGACCGCCGGTTTCTTTGTGCGCAAGGTTGAGTGCGGAGCGCGGGTGCAAAAAGGCGAATTGCTTGGAGAGATAATTGATCCTTTGGAAGGAAAGGTTTTGGCGCAAATCAAGGCGCCTTGCGCGGGACTCTTGTTCACTTTGCGCGAGTATCCGATTGTAGAGACAGGCTCGACCTTGGGGAGAATTTTGAATGAAGGAAATTAGCGTAATTGATTCGCCCGCGCTTTACCGGGACAACTACCGCGTCCGCGGCTTTGTTTTTGGAAGCGGAAAAAAATCGGTTTGCGTCGTTGGGCCCATGCGCGGAAACGAATACCAGCAGCAATTCATCGCCGCGCGTTTGGTCAACCGCCTAAAGGAAATCGAAGAAAAAGGCGAGCTTGTTCCCGGCTACGAAATTCTTGTGATTCCCTGCGCCAACACTTATTCGTTCAACACGCGCAAGCGCTTTTGGCCGATTAACAACTTTGACATAAACCGTTCGTTCCCCGGAGAGGTTGACGGAGCCAGCACAGAGCGCTTTGCCGGAAAGATTCTCCACGCCACAAAGGACTACCAATTTGGCATCCAGCTTTCTTCATACTACATCAGCGGAACGTTTATGCCGCACATAAAAATCTTTAAGACGGACTTGGACTGTGAGCAAAGCGCAAAGGACTTTAAAATGCCCTTTGTGCAAGTTAGAAACGCCCGCGCTTTTGAAAAGACCACGCTCAACTACAACTGGCAGATGAACGGCGTGCAAGGCTTTAGCCTTTATTCCAGCGCCACAAACTACATCGACAGAAATTCGGCGCATACTGTTCTGCGTTCCATTCTGCTTTTCCTAAAAGAAAAGGGAATCATTACCACCGACATTCCCGGCGGCTACGAAACAAAAATCATCAATTCGCAAACGGACTTGATGGCCTTGCGCGCGCCGTCGGCCGGTTTTTTTGCCCCAAAGGTAAAAGTCGGCTTTGAAGTCAGCGCCGGAGACTTGCTGGCCGAAATCCGCGACCCCTACACGGATGACGTTATTTCTACGATTGTCAGCCCCAAGGACGGCACGATTTTTTACATGCAGTCGGATCCGCTGACTTACAGCCATTCTTCGGTCTTTAATTTAATACTGAAATAATTTGATTTTTCGCGGAATCTGTGTTATAATTAATAGAATTATTATGAGCGTTTTCCGCGTTAGAAAGCTTTTTTTGTTTGCGATTGTTTCGATTTTTTCTCTTGCCTTAGTTCATGCCAAGCCTGAAATTTCTCTTGGCTCCAACAGTAAGAACGTTTTGTATTTGTCCAGTTCCGAAATACAAAGCAACGCGGGCCTGGAGCAAATAAAGCAGCTTACAAAGGCGTTCCCAGACGACGTAAAATTTGTCTATAGATACATTGACCCCAATTTTTCATCCAAACACGAAGAGGATCTTGACGAGTTGTACGTCCTTTACAAAAGCCTCTTGTCAGACATGGAAATTGACTTGATAGTCGCCGCTGACGCCCATGCCTTGAATTTTGTAAAGCAAACGCAAGACGAACTGTTCAAGGGCATTACGATTTTGGTTTTGGGCATGGAAAAGGGTGAGGATTTTGAGCAAGCCCAAAAGATGATGAGAACCCACATCATTATGGATTCTCCATACATCGAAGAAAACATAAAGCTTATCAACTCTTTGTTTCCGCGCCGCAGGAAGATTTTGTTCTTGGGTTGCGATGACGCTCAAAAGGAAGATTTGCAAGGCGTTGACTTTAAGTTTGACATTGATTCGGAATTTAAGAACATTGCCGGAATGTCCCTTGACGAGTTAAAGCTATACGCGATGGGATTGGAAAAATGTTCGGTTCTTTTTTTGCCGTCCGCGTTTGACTTGAACGAGTATCCTGTAAAGTCGGAAGAGGCCCTAAAGGTCGTCGCCTCTAATTGCGACAATCCGATTTTTGTTTGCCACGACATAAATTTTGGTTCGGGAATTTTGGGCGGCTACTTTGTTTCGATAGAAAAAATAGCCAAGGCCGGCAGCATGATTTTTAAGAACCTTGGCGTTTACAGAATCATGTCCAACACTTACGGATCAAGCCAGCCTATTGAACCCAGCTATTTCTTTGACATCGAGCAGATGAAAAGGTTCAACATCACAAAAAGCTCTCTTAACACAAAAACGATTTACATTAACGACAAGCAGGACCTTATAGACGGCCGCAACCGTTTTGTCACGGTTTTGGTAATATGCTTTTTGCTTTTGGTCGCGATCTGCATTCTGGGCTTTTTGTTCATCAACCAATTTAAGTCGATGGACCGCCAGCTGGACGAGGAGCGGTCTAAGCTCAACGCGATCATCAGCCAGAGCGAGGCGCTTTTTTGGGAGTGCTACTTTGACCGCGACGACGATGCGATTTTCCTTGACGACGATGACGACGGAGACATTTCATACACGGGCGACATCGCGCAAGGTTGGATAGACAGCGGCATCATTCCTGAAGAATATTTGGAAAAGTACAACGAGATGATCGGCGAGCTTAAGTCCGGCAAAGAGACGGTTTCCATCGACTTGCCGCTTTTGCAGGAAGACATCCACACTCACTTGACGACTACAAGATGGAAGCACATCGTTTATAAAATCATCGAGCAAAAGGGCGGCAAGGTTACAAAGGCCATCGCCACCGCAATGGACATCACAAGCCGCAAGCGCGCCGAAGAGGAATACGAAGGCGAGATGTCTTACCGCTCGTTCGTGAACAAAGAGTATCCGGCTTACACGCGCCTTAATTTGACCAGCAATGTCATTATGGAACGAATGGTTAATGTGGCCGAGTTGAACCATTCAATGCCGGACACTACCGCCGACAACGAGCTGGACGCCGTAATAAGAATTTCAACGACTCACGGACAAAACGAAAATTTAAAGAGCGCTTTGACCCGAAAAGAATTGCTCACAATGTTCATGAACGGAACCAGGTCAAAGGACTGGGACTTTTTCTATGAGTTTAAGAGCGGAATAATCCGCTGGTTCAGGTTGAGCGTAGAGCTTACGTCAAACCCGCACACAAACTGCATCGAAGCCAACGTTTACTTGCGCGACATCACCAACACAAAAATCATGTCGATTTCCAAAGACTCCGTTCTGGACGAGGAAGTTGAATACATTTACTGGCTTGATTTGTCCACCGCCAACTGCCACTTTATCCACCAGGCCAAAAACGTTTCTTGGCTTCCCGCGGACAAAGACGAAGTTGATTATTACTCAATGATTGACACGATGCTGAGCGACGTTGTCAGCGCAAAGGACAGGGATTCAGTCGCGGATTTCTTTGCCCTTAAGTATTTGACCGTAAAGCTAAAGGACAAGCAGGCGGCCAACTGCACGTTTGAAATCATCACCGACAACTTGCGAATCGCCATCAAGCAGGTTCACTCTTATTTCTTGAACGGAAACCAAAACATCATCGTATTCATTTGCCGCGACATTACCGACATCACTCTGTTTGAAAAATTGCAGAACGAAAAGCTTTCAAAGGCCATCGAACAGGCCGAAAAAGCCAACGCCTCAAAGAGCGACTTCCTTTCGCGCATGAGCCACGACTTGCGCACGCCTATGAACGGCGTTATCGGAATCGCCGAACTTGCCGAGGACGAGCTTGACAAGCCCGACGCCATAAAAGAAGACTTGCGCAAGATTAAATCGTCGTCAAAATACATGGTAAGCCTTTTGAACGACATTCTTGACATGGCCAAAATCGAAAGCGGTAAATTGGAAATTAGAAAGACCCGTTCTAGCGTGGGCGAGATGATAGAGTTCATTTGCACGCAGGCCAACGCTCTTTGCGAAGCCAAGAAGATTCACTTTTACTGCAACAAAGAGCCCAAGATGTTCATGAACTACTTTGTCAACGTTGATAGAATGCACTTGCAGCAAGTAGTAATGAACCTTTTGTCCAACGCTTCAAAGTTTACGCCCGAGGACGGCCGAATTGAATTGCTTATTGACGTTACTTCCAAGGACGACAAAAAGCTTGGCATTGAGCTTACTGTAAGCGACACCGGAAGCGGAATGACAAAGGAATTCCAAAAGGTAATGTTCGAGGCCTTTACCCAAGACGCCAACTCCGTCAACAAGCAGGGAACCGGCCTTGGACTTTCCATCGTCAACAATCTTGTTCAGCTTATGGGCGGAACGATTAGGTGCGAATCAGCGCCTGGCGAAGGAACTACATTTAAAATCAATCTTGAAATCGAGATTTTGGAAGCGCATATCGGCGAAGAAGCGGTTGTCGAAGAAAAGAAAGAAAAGGAGCTTATCGATCTTACCGGAAAGAAAATTCTTTTGGTCGAAGACAACGCGCTCAACCAAGAAATCTCAAAGCGCGTTCTGCAAAAGAACGGAATGGAAGTCACTATCGCGGAGAACGGCTTAGTCGCTTTGGACAGGTTCAGCGAGAGCGGCGAAAACGAATACGACCTTGTTTTGATGGACGTTATGATGCCTGTTATGGGCGGAATAGAAAGCGCCGGCCTTTTGCGCAAGATGGAGCGCTCCGACGCTAAGGACGTTCCGATTGTTGCCCTTACCGCCAACGCCTTCCAAGAAGACATCCAAAAGTGCTTGGACGCCGGCATGAACACTCACTTGTCCAAGCCGATTAATCCGACTTTGTTGATTCAAACTATTTCTGACTTGATAAGCCAGCATCAGATGGCGCGTTGACAATCTCTTGGCTTTCTTCTTTTTCTTTGGGCTGCGCCTTTGGCTTTAACGGGCGAACCTTCATTTTCTTTGGCGGGCGCGGCGCGTATTTTACAAAAGACTTTGGATTAAGCTTTTTCTTTGAGTAGCGGAAACCGATTTGCGCTTGGTATTCCCACGCCAAGTCAAAGGGCCGCATGCGTCTGTTGGAGCCAAGGTTGGCGTTGTCCCATGTGAAAATTCCGCCAACGTTAAAAGACCAGCGGCTGGAGATTGGCGCTTCAGCCTCAAGTCCTAGACCCGCTCCCAAGTGAACGTAATGCCATTTGTCGTGCAATTGGTACATAAGGTGAAGTCCCGGCTTTGCGCTGACTGTGACCCAATCCCAAAAATTCATTGAAAACTTTACGCCGGTAAAAAGGTCGATTCCGTATAAAAGTTGCTGGACGGTTACTTGTTTTACTTTGTTAAAAGTGTAGGCGATTGGATAGTAAACGGCGTTGCGCGCGAACAAGTCAACGTTGATTCTTTTGCCCATCGTCAAAAAGTTGTTGGTCGTCATTTCGTAGTAGGCGCCGATAAGTTGGTCGTTCCACACAAAGTTTGAGCGGCCGCTTTGTTTTTGGATTCTGGTAATCGAAGCCCAAGAAACGCCCCAGTTGTGCAAGAGGCCAAATCTGCGGCCTTGCTGCTCAATCAATTCTTGGATCGTTGCCCAGTGGCCGGGCGTTTCTTCGTCGGGGATAGGGTTGGCTATTTGGGTGCCGGTGCCTGTGTGCAATACCGTCATCTCTTCTTTTTGTTTGGCAAAGCAAAGCGAGCCAAGGCAGAAGAGGGCGGCGGCAAGGGCTGTGGTTTTGCAAAAAGCTTTCATCGCGCTGGTCGCTCCAATTTAGTTGTGGTAAAGGGTAAGGTTGATTTGCTCGCCATAAGAGTCGGTCCATGTCAAATAAAGAAGGCCGCCTCTAATGTCCCATTCAGTGTTTATGCTTCCGTCGTCCTTGGACAGCGAAATGATGTTTTCTATTACCGTGTACGAGCCTGAATAAGTTTGCTTGTTTTTTTCAGAGTCAACGATTGTGGCGGTAAAGGAACCGTCGCTGGTAAAGGAGATTTTGTTGCCGGCGTTGTCGGCCCAGGATCCGTAAAGGGGGCTGGGCTGGTAGCAAGCGCTAAAGAGCGCCGCGACAAAAGTTCCAAACAAAATGGCCAAAACTATAACTTTAAAATTTTTCATACTATTTTTCTCCCCAGGTCCAGTCGGCTTGAACCGCGGAACTGTCTATTCCTGTTCGGGTGACGCCGTAGGTTCCGCCTCCGGCCGCTCCGCCCTTGATTTTAATATTGTCGTAAACTACGCTTCCAGGATACATTCCTTGGATTGTAACGGTTCCGTCCATGGTTCCGTTGGTGTCCATGCTGGCGCTTGTGTTTGTGTTTCCGTTAAGCAAGAAGTAAACGCCAAGCGATTTGTCGTTCATAATGTAGTAGTCGGCGTAGTTTGTGTAATGCATGATTACGCGGCCGCCCAAGCCCGCGATTGAGGCGTTGTAAGTCAAGTTGCCGCTGATGTCGCCCTTGGATTCGTCCGAGCCAAGTTTGTCAGTGGCTCCGCTCTTGTGCATCAAAGTCAATTTCTTTTGAGAGTTGAGCGTTGTCTTTATGTATTCGCGGACATATTGGTATGTCGTGAGAGCGCCGTAGCCGTAATCCGTGTTGGAATAGTTGGCGCCTTGTCCAAGGCTGTTGAGCGAAAGGATGCGGTAATAATAGTAGTTGCCCGCCTTGGCTTGTTCGTCTTTGTAAATGTAAGACGTTTCTGTAATCGGGCTTTCGTTGATTTTCTTAAAGCCTGAATTGGGTTTGGTGGAACGGTAGATGTTGTAGCCGCCGTCCGCTCCGCCGGTGGGAGCCTGCCAAGTAAGCTTTATGGCGTGAACGCCGTTTGCGTTGGCTTGCGGCTCTGACGGGAAGTTGGCCTTGCTGTTGTCAACTATATCTGTGTAGCCTGCAAGCGCGGCGTTCTTTGTGGCCACAAGATTTTGAGCCGCGTAAGGCGCCGGAGCGTACGCCGCTGTCGGTTCGCTTTCTACGGTTCCGTTCTTTGTGGCGACTTTGTAGAATTTGATTAAAGCGGTTGAAGGAACTTGCGCTTCATACATTCCTTCCTCGGAAGACTTGGTGAATGTTACGCCTGTTATTTGGGTAAAGGCGCCTGTAACTGAGTCTCCGCCGTAGAAGCAGTAATCGTAAGTTTTCCAGTCCGCCTTCTTTTTCGTGATTGCTGTGTTGTTGGCGCAATCTTGGCTTCCGATTGCGGCGCTAAATACAATTTTGCAATTGCTTGTGTCGCCCAAAATCTTTTTTACGGCAACGCTTTGCGGCGGACTTACAATGAAGCCTTCAGCCGGGTCGTCCGAATCGTCGCCGGACTCAGACATGGCGCTGAACAATTCTTCTCCTGTCGTTGTGGAAATAGATTGAACTTGATAGTAGTAAAAGAGGTTTGGCTTTAACGTTGACGTGTCGTCAAAGAAAAGGTCAGTGACGTTTTCTCCGACTATTTTAAGGGTTGAATCGGATGAAGTGAAGCGGTACACTTGGTACTTTTCGGCGCCGCTTCCAGCTTCCCATTCAATTTTTATGTTGGCTTTAGTTTCGCCGCGGCCTTGGCCTTGCGATACCTTTACGTTTGTCGGCATGCCGGGCGCGCCCGGCTTTAGGGCGTATCCCATGGCAATGGGGCTTGTGACGCTTTCGTTTCCGCGCGAGTCAACTGAAACAAGGGTAAAGTAGTAGTTTAAGCCCCTTTGTTCCGGCAAGACTTCAAATTCATATGAAGTGGCGTTTCCGTAAACAGTGGCTATTTGCGAGGCGCCGCTTCCGTCGCTGGCTGTGCTGCGGAAGATTCTGTAGCTTGAAATTGAGCCGGGAGCGCTTGTCCATTTGAGCTCGATTTTTTCTTGGTATTTTCCGCAAGAGGCCTTTGTGTTTGAAGGCGGCGTCAAAAGAGTTCCGATAGCCAGAGTAGTTGGCTTGGGCGCCTCTTTTCCTTCCTCGGCCTCTGGATAGTAGTTGGGATACCAGTCGCTTTCTTCTAGTTTGTCTATTTTGTTTTCGGCGGAGACGCGGTAAAAGTAGGCGCAGTTGTAGGCTTCGTTTGTGTAGTCCAAAACATTTGCGGGCGTGTTGTCGATTATCGTGTCGGTAAAACTTTCGCCGCTTATAAAGGTGGAATGGGGGAGCGTTTCAAAAGCTCCTTCTTCAGGAATTTTCCATTCGCCGTTTTCGTCTTTTTCGGAACTTACCGCTCTCTCCAAACGGTAGGATCGCGCGTCCTGAACCTTTTCCCAAGTGACGACAACTTTGTCCTTGTGTTCGCCGTTAGTGACGAAAATTTGTTTGGGCGGGTCAAGCTTGTCTTTGGTTTTGTTCTTGGAGAACATTGAGCCCAAGTTTACGCCGTTGGTGTCTTTTTTCATCTCTACGCGGTCTTGGAACATGTCCGCGCAAGAGGCAAAGAGGAGCGCTGAAAGGGCGATGGCTGTGAATTGCGTGATGCGTTTCATTATTGTA
>JBGUQT010000118.1:0-22551 GCA_045131275.1 Treponema sp. | reverse complement strand
AACGTCAACTTTCATTTGGCTTTTGGGAGCGACGATGATTAAGAAAACGTCTTGCTGCTCTTCCAAGCGGATTTGGAATTGCGTTCCAACTTGATTGCTGCGAATTTCGGAATTAAGGCCGCGCACAACGTCAAGGGGAGCCTCAAACCAATCGCGCGAGGCTTGGCTTCGGACTTCGCCCGAATCGGGAATGTCAAAGGAATTCCATTCGGCAAAAGAACCGGCCGCCGCAAAAATCAAAACGGCAAGAAAAAGAAAAATGCTTTTTACAAAAACTTTTCGCTCCACCCTAGCGCTCCTTTTTGTCCCTTTAATTTGCGTCCAAGACCGGCGGAACGTCGCTCGCCGCCACCGGCTCCGGATCCACAAAGACCGCGCCTTCGGCCAAATGCACTTGCGGCTCCACCTCGCCGTCGGGAGTCCAAATCTTTCCCTTGGGCGTTTCGTCGGGATGCTTTCCCGCCGGCGCGTTTGAAAGTAATAGCTTTAGGCGGTTCAACTGGTTGACTTCGCTGGAGCCGGGATCGTAGTCGATCGCGCTGATGTTCGTTCCGGGATAGCGGCGGCGAAGCTCCTTTATCATTCCCTTTCCGGTTACATGGTTGGGCAAGCAAGCGAAGGGCTGAACGCAGGCGATGCTGGGAACGCCCGTGTGGATAAGCTCAACCATCTCGGCGGTCAAGAACCAGCCTTCGCCGGTGATGTTTCCAAGCTGAACGATGTCGTCAACGCCCTTCATCAATTCGTAAATCGACGACGGAGCGTCAAACCTTCTTGAGTTCTTTAAGAAGCGCTTCATGTCGCGGCGGTAAAGTTCCATGAACCAAACAAAGAGCTTTGCGTTGCGCTCCGTCTTTTTTGGGAAGGCCAACTGCTCGTGGCGGAAAATGCCGGTGCTGAACGAGTAGAAGAAGAAGTCCGCCAAGTCGGGCATAACGCATTCGGCGCCTTCTTTTTCTATCGTCTCGACAATGTTGTTGTTGGCCGTGGGATGGAACTTGACCAAGATTTCTCCGACAACGCCGACGCGCGGCTTTTTTATCGGAAGCAAGGGAAGCGCGTCAAATTCTTTTATGATGTTCTTTAACAGCTTGTGGTAGCCGTGGAGCGAAAGGGACTCCAATTGCTTTTCGGCCCTGGCGTTCCATTTTTCGTAAAGCGCGTTGGCGCTGCCCGGAACTTTTTCATAAGGACGCGTGCGGTAAAGGACGCGCATCAAAACATCGCCAACCATTACAGCCATCAAGGCTCGGTGCAAGAGCGGAAGAGTGATTTTAAAGCCTGGATTTTTTTCAAAGCCCTGCGCGCTCAAGCTCAATACCGGAATGTTTGACCAGCCCGCGTCGTTAAGCGCGCGGCGGATAAAGCCGATGTAGTTTGTGGCGCGGCAACCGCCGCCGGTCTGCGTGATGATGAGAGAAGTGTTGTTCAAGTCATACTTGCCTGACTCAAGCGCGGCGATCATTTGGCCCGCCACCAAAATCGAAGGATAGCAAGCGTCGTTGTTTACAAACTTAAGTCCGGTCTCAACCGCCTTGGGGTCAACCGCGTCAAGAACCTCAAACTTGTAGCCCGAATAATTAAAGGCTTTTTGAACAAGCCTAAAGTGAATCGGCGACATTTGCGGCGCGATGATCGTATGCTTGTAGCGCATCTCCTTTGTAAAGACTTGGCGCTTGTAGGCGGCCGACTTGTATTCGGGGCGAGTGTGGTTTCGCTCGTGGGCCTTTACCGCGGCGATCAAAGAGCGGATGCGGATGCGAACCGCTCCAAGGTTTGAGCCTTCGTCAATCTTGATAAGCGTGTACATGCGGCCCTTGCTCTTAAGGATTTCGTCAACCTGGTCGGCGGTAACGGCGTCAAGGCCGCAGCCAAAGCTTGTGATTTGGACCAACTCCAAGTTGGGCATTTCGCTTACAAAGGCGGCCGCGCGGTAAAGGCGGTTGTGGTAAACCCACTGGTCCGTTATGCGCAAGGGCCGCTCGATAGATCCAAGGTGGGCCACAGCGTCTTCGGTAAAGACCGCCAAGCCCAAGCCATGAATCATCTCGGGAATTCCGTGGTTGATTTCGGGATCCAAATGGTATGGACGGCCGCTCAAGACAATGCCGTGAACGCCGGTCGTGATAATGCGCTCCAAGGCCTCCTCGCCCTTTTGGCGAATCTCGGCGCGGAATTTTTCCTGCTCCTTCCAAGCCTCGTCAACGGCGCGCATAACCATGTCAAAAGTTATTTGCGCAAAATGCGGATGCATTTCCTCAAAGAGGCGGTAGGCCAAACGGTTCTTGTCGTAAATCGGCAAGAAGGGGTCAAGGTAAAGAATCGAAGAGTCTTGGCGCAAGGCGTCTATGTTGTTGCGCAAAACTTCTGGGTAGCTTGTTACGATCGGACAGTTGTAGTGGTTGCCCGCGCCGGTGTCTTCCTGCTTTTCGTAGGGAGCGCAGGGGTAGAAAATAAATTTTACGCCGGCCTTTAAAAGACTTTCGACATGGCCGTGGCTGATTTTTCCGGGGTAGCAAACTGATTCCGACGGAATGCTTTCCAAGCCCTTTTCGTAAACGCTTCTTGTGGAGCGCGGGCTAAGGTGAACCCTAAAGCCCAGCTTTGTAAAGAAGGTGAACCACAAGGGATAGTTTTCGTACATGTTAAGGACGCGCGGAATTCCGACTTCTCCCATCGGAGCGTCCTGCAAAGGAAGCGGCGTGTAGTCAAAGACGCGCTTGTATTTCCAGGCGAAGAGGTTTGGAATGTCGTTTGCGTCCGAGCCGTCAAGCCTTGACGCTTCCTTGTTGCTCGCGTCGATTACCGAAACTTTTTCGCCAAGCTCGGCGCCGCGCTCGCAACGGTTTCCTGTTACAAAAGCGCGGGAGACTTCCTTTCCGTCCTTGTCTTTTGTAGTGAACGTGTTTATAGTGAGCAAGCAGTTGTTCTGGCACTTTCCGCAGCGGCGGAGGTCCAAGTCAACGTGGAAATTTTCAAGCTCTTCCAAGCTGGCCAAACCGGTGCGAACGTCGTGAACCGTTCCTTCCGGCTCGCCCGGCTTTGGAGCCATCAAGTCGCGCCACTGGTCGCAAGCGATCAAGGCGGAACCATAGGCTCCCATAAGGCCCGCTACGTCCGGGCGGAATACGTTCACTCCGGAAATTTTTTCAAAGGCGCGCAAGACGGCGTCGTTGTTAAAGGTTCCGCCCTGGACGACAACCTTTGTTCCGATGTCGCTGGCGCGGCGCAGTTTTATTACTTTGAACAAAGCGTTCTTGATTACGGAATAAGAAAGGCCGGCCGAAATGTCCGCGACCGTGGCGCCTTCTTTTTGCGCCTGCTTTACGCGGCTGTTCATAAAGACGGTGCAGCGGCTTCCCAAGTCAACCGGCTGCTGCGCGGTCAAAGCCTTTTGGCTAAACTCGCGAACGTCCATTCCCATCGTGCGGGCAAAGTTGTCCAAGAAGCTTCCGCAGCCCGACGAGCAAGCTTCGTTAAGCTGGATCGAAGAAATCGCGCCGTCTTTCATGCGCAGGCACTTCATGTCTTGGCCGCCGATGTCCAAAAGGAATTCAACGCCGGGAACAAAAAAGTCGGCCGCTCTAAAGTGAGTGATCGTCTCTACCTCGCCGGCGTCAACGCCCAAGGCCGCTTGGAACAAAGCCTCGCCGTAACCTGTGCTGACGGCGCGCGCGATGTAAACGTCTTTAGGAAGACGGGCGTACAAATCCTTCAATGTCTTTACGGCGATGTCGACGGGGTTTCCCGCGTTGGCCGTGTAGAAGTTCCACAAGATGCGGCCGTCGATGTCTGTAAGGACAGCCTTTGTCGTTGTCGAGCCGGAATCCAATCCAAGGAAGACAGGGCCCTTTGTCGAATCCAAATCTCCGCGCAAGGCCTTTTCGCTGGCGTGGCGCTCGCGGAATTCCTTTAGCTCTTCCTCGCTTCTAAAGAGAGGCTCCAAGCGCTGGACTTCGTGAAGCTCGGCGCCGACAAGATTTTTGAGCGACTCGCGGAATTGCGCGATTGAAGGAAAGTCAAAAGTTTTTCCGTCGGGGCCGCAAGCGAATTTTCGCTCGGCCGAATACGCCGCGCCTTGAGCCACAAAAAGCTGGGAATTTTCAGGGACGATTATTTCGTCGTCCTTTAACTTTAAGGTTTCGATAAAGCGCTGGCGAAGCTGCTCCATAAAGTGCAAGGGTCCGCCCAAAAAAGCGACCTTGCCGCGAATCGGCTTTCCGCACGCAAGCCCCGAAATCGTTTGGGTCACTACGGCCTGGTAAATCGAGGCCGCGATGTCTTCGCGCCTGGCTCCTTCGTTGATCAAGGGCTGAACGTCTGTCTTGGCGAAAACTCCGCAGCGCGCGGCGATCGGATAAATCGTAGTTGCGCCGGCCGCCAACTGGTTAAGGCCGCCCGCGTCCGTTTCCAAAAGCGCGGCCATTTGGTCGATAAAGGCTCCCGTTCCGCCGGCGCAAGTTCCGTTCATGCGCTGCTCAACGCCGCCTTTAAAGTATGTGATTTTAGCGTCCTCTCCGCCAAGCTCGATCACTACGTCGGTTTGCGGAATGATTTTTCGGACGGCGGTTGTGGCCGCGATTACTTCTTGGATAAAGGGAACGTTGAGCCACTGGCTTACGGCAAGTCCGCCGCTTCCGGTGACTTTAACGCTAAGGGTTTGCGCCGCGCCCTCCGGGCATTGTTTTTCCAAAGAGTCAAGGGCGTTGTTTACTACTGATATGATTGTGGAGCGAATGTCCGCGCGGTGTCGTTCGTACGCGCTGTAAAGCAATTCGTCGCCAGGGCCAAGGGCCGCCACCTTTACGGTGGTGGAACCTACGTCAATGCCAAAGCGAATGGGGTCTATGATTTTCTTAAATGTAGCGCTTTCTGCAAATTCCATATCCCACTATTGTAGCGCATATATAGAAAAAAATCAACTATAGCAATAAAAAGAAAAAGCTCTCGCGGGAACCCAAGCGGTTCCGAACGAGGTACTTTTGGGGCCTAGTGATTAGCTTAACGTGTCCTAAGTTCGGCCCGCTTGGAACCCCGCTACGCTTTTTCGTTCATTTCTACCCTTATTTTTTAATTCTGAATGTACTTCCCACGGATAGTGAGGCGGCGAGTTCGGGCTTGTCCAGCGAGATGTAGTAGTTGTCGGCGTAGAACAGGAGGGAGCCGGTTCCAACCTTTACCCTGCCGTTGTAAACGTCAACCTTTGTCGTTCCGTCGCGGGTCACGCTTTGCTTATAGGCGTCGCGGATAAAGACCGCCGGCCCATGCTCGTTGGCAGGGTCAAGGATAAAGCCCGCCGTCTTTTCGTCCACCAAAGAGGAGTTCAAGATGTTCACGTAGGACTGGCTCGCGGTCTTTTCAAAGTCGCGGGCTTCCGTGGCCTCGGAGACAAGCCTTTGGGCTTCCTCAACCTCGCCTTTCATGCGCTCAATCTCTTGGTTGGCGGCGGCGTTGGCTCCGTCCTTGGCCTTGATTTCGTTGATGGCGGCGCGGGCCAAATCGTTGGCGATCGTGTAAGAAAGCTTTTTTTCGCCCGCGACGACGTTTTTCATAGTGTTGCGGTGGGGAATGGAGGCTGACTTTCCAAGAAGGTACTCCAAGTCGCCGTAATTTTCAAAAGCCTTGTCCAAGGCCGCCGAAAATTCCTCGCCAAGCTCGGGGGCGTCCTCGCCCAAAAGGGTTTCGCGGTTAAAGGTTCCCAAGGGATGCTGGTTGGCGCCTGTCACAATGTTTGTCGTCTTTGAGTCCTTTATGACCGGGTCGTAGTTTGCGATTTCTTCCTCGTAGCGCTTGGCGATTTCGTTTGTGGCGTTCTTGCGCTCCTCAAAGTCCTTTTTGCGGGTTTCCTCCAGAAGATTTCTGGCTTCGGCAAGCTGCGCCTCGTAGTCTTCAACCAATTTTTGCCTTTCCAGCTGGCGGGCTTGGCGCTCGCTGTCCATCTTGCGCTCCCATTCCTGGGCGCGGGCGACGTTCTCGCTGTCGTAAGACTTTAGCTGCTCTTCGTACTGCTTGGCTTCCGCGTCGGCGGTCTTAAGCTGCTCGTCAAGCTCGGAGTGGGCCGCCGAAACTTCCTTGTTGTAGTCGCTTTGTATTTTTTCCCTGCGGGCGGCGAGAGCGGTTTTTGAAAGGCTTGTCCTTTTTAGCAAGTCCAAGTCCGCCTGCATTTTTTGCTTGGCTCTTTCGATGCGAGCGTCAAGCGCTCCCTGCAAAGAGGCGCGGCGCTTTGAGGCTTCGTCAAACTGTTCCTGAGCGCGCTCCAACTGGTTAAAGAGGTTCTGCAAGTTCAAGTCTTCGAACGAAGAAAGGTTTACGTCGATTTTTTCGGCGCTCTTTCCGATTCCGCGAACGGTGAAAATCGTGACAAGAATTACCGCGGCAAAAGTCAAGCCCAGCGCAAGCCAAACGTTCCAAAGACGGTTGTTGCGGGTCTTTGCGTACTCGGTCTCAAGGTCGTAAACCCTGACTTTCTTTGAGCGGCGGACGCTTTCAAGCTCGTCGCCCAAGAATAAAGTAAGCTCTTTTACTTTGTCGTCATTGCCCATATGCCTCTCCATTTGTCAGGCGCGTTTCCGCGGGCGCCCATGCGCTCCAAGAATACGTCGGCCACTTCCATCTTGACTTGCTTGAAAAGCTTTCTGGCGTTTTTCCAATCGCCTTCGTAGTAAGCCTGCAAGGCCTCTTCGTAAATGTCAAACTGCTTTTCAAGAGCCTTTTGGCCTTCGTTCTCGGTGTCAAGCGGGAAGAAAATTTTCTTTCCCTTTGTCTTTCCTTTTACTTGGATTGTGTCGATTTCGTAGAACTTGTAGCGGTCGCTCTTGTCCTTTACGTCGTCCACGATGTATTCGGAAACGACGATCGGCAAGTGGTAGATGCGGGTCACGCCTTCCAAGCGGCTGGCCGAGTTTACGTTGTCGCCGATTACTGTGTTGGTCATGTGCTCGTCGGAACCGATGTTTCCGTAGAATACCGTTCCGCCGTCAATGCCGACGCCGATATCAAGCAAGACCGCCTTGTAGATTCTGTCTTCCGCGGCTGTAAGCTTGCGGCTTTCCTCAATCTTTTTGCGCTGCGCCTTCATCTTTTCGCGAAGGTCGGCGGTCACGTAAGTGATGCGCCAGCCCGCGTCGATCGCCTCAAGCGACTTTAGCTCGGGATTTTTTAGCGAGCCGAAAATCGCCAAAATCGCGTCTCCGATGATGGAGCCAACAACGCCGTTCTCTTCGTGGACGTCGTGGATTACGTTGTTGTAGTGAACGTTCAAAAGGTCGATGATTTCGTTTCCCAAAGTCTCGGTTCTGTAGGTAAAGCTCTTGATGTCGCTGAACAAAATCGTAAGCTCGCGCTGCATTCCTTCCAGCTTGATCGTGTGGTCAGAGTAAGCCTTGGAGACGACGTCCTTTGAAACGAACTTTTGGAAAGTGGTCAACAAGTTGTTCACCGAAACAGAAAGCGAGTTGAACGAGGCCGCCATATAGGTGACGTCGTCGTTGGGAGCGTCGTTGATGTCGATCGTGTCCAATTGCGAGCGCTGCTGCATGTCGTAAAGGCTCTTTGTGATTTTTGAAATGCTTGCGAAAACCGCCTTGAACATGTAAACGCCCAGCGCGACGAAGATTACGGTAAGGATAAGGATTACCGCGGTGATGATCGCCATGATCGTGATTTTGTAGCGGGCGGTGTCGGAACGGGACTCGGCGCGGACAAGGTATACGTTCCAGTCTTCGGAATACTTGTAAATGCCGTGGTATTCCGCTCCGCGAAGGACAAAGTTGATTTGGCCTTCTATGATTCCGTTGTCAAAGTTTTCGTTCAAAACGGCCAGGGCGTCTTTGTCCGGAAAGCTGAGCAAGTCGGAGCCGTCGGCGCTGGCGCAAAAGAGGGCCACGCCGGTGCGGTCAAAGCCCAAGGCCAAACTGTGTCGGTTGGAAAACTCTTCCTTGACCGAATTCTTTAGCGTCTCAAGGCATTCTTCCTTGTTCTTTTTGTAAGAGTAAATTTGGTATTGGCTGGACGCGTTCTTGTAAAGTTCCTTTAACTGCGTGACAGTCAGCCTGTTGGTCAATTCCGTAACTTGCCTTTGCGAAAGCTGAACGGAAATCAAGTTGGTCATGAAATTTGACATCAAAATGAGCGAGATGAAAATCGCCAAAATCTTGACCGAAATAGGAATGATCGGCGTGTTGCCGACATATTGGAAAAAACGTTTTTTCGCCAACTTTTTTCTCCTTTCTATAATATTTCATTGTAAACCCATTGGGCCGAATTTGCAAGGAAATTTTTTGAGACAAAAAAGCGTTCCGCCCGGCTCCGCGGCGCGACCTTGACATTTTGCTGGAATTGCAATACGCTAAAAATCACACACAAAATCGCCCCTTATAAGGGCAAAAATTTGGAGGAAGATTATGAAATTGACAAAGACAATGGCGGTTCTCGCCATCTGTATAGGAGCGGGACTCTTCGCTCTTGCTGGCTGCAAAAACAACGCTGGCGACGGAGACACAGAAAAGGCTGGAACAGTTGCCGAAAAATGGGCGCTTAAAATGACCGTTGACGCGACAGGCGACAACATCAAGGTTGGCGACAAGGCCATCATAGACTCAAACGACGGCGGCGAAAGCAGCGACAACACGGGTACAATAGTCGACGACACTGACGCGGGAAAATCAACCGCCACAGGCCATGAGCTTGAGCGCCAGCGCTGCGGAAAGCGCTTTTACCAAGAAATCACAGCCGGCTTAAACAACACGGAAGGCTTTAGAACAAACATAGTCCTTAACGTAAAGGACGGAACGTGGCGCAACGCGGACACAAACAGAACCGCCGGAGCCGGAATGCTCTTTGACTTTTATGAGTACAAAAATTCTGAAGGAACAAAAACCTACGACTTTTTCTTCTTGAGCTTTAAGCCTGAGTTCAGCTCTAATGAGGTGTCAAGCGTAACAGCCTACTTTGAGCGCTACAGCGGAGTCGCAAAAAAACTTAAGAAGGGAATTTATTCAAGCCACCCAGACGCCACCGCCCTTGGAAGCAACTACATCCAAGAAAGCGTTGGAACTTGGGATGCCAAACTTTACACGCCTTCAGAGGGCAAAACATTTAAAAAAACACTTACAAAAGGAAACGGCTACACGGTAGACGCTGACGGAAACATCATCATCGGCGTTGACGTTAAGCAGTTTACAAAGGGCGTTTACTCAGTCCGCATCGGAACCATAAGCTACACAGTGAACGGCGAGGCGCAAACACTCAGCCCGACAGCCTTCAAGCAAAGCTGGAAGACAAGCTTTGCCAAAAAGCTTGACATGGGCGAATGCGGCGAGACTTCAGCAAAAACAGGCGCCACAGGCTATATCAAGAACTACGAGCATTGGACTCACGTAAAAAATGGCGACAAAGACTCTAACCTTAAGGGCGGCGTAATGGTTTACGGCTTTGCCCCCTACGGAACAAAGCCGGTCGCCTCTTACTTTACTTGCAACACAAAGCTTAAGAGCGGCGAAGTAGAAACCGCCGACAGCAACACCGACTACGTAGGCGACTGGAACCGCGTCAACGAACTTGACGGAGCGCAGCACACAGTAATCTATGAAGACGGCGTAAAATACGAATCCGTTTACTACTAAAAAACAGACAAGGCGGGGCAAGACTTTCGCTCCGCGCTAGTCGTTCCAAAAAGCCGCTCCGCACGGAGCGGCTTTTTTTTATTAAAAAAATTATATTTTTTTTCTAAAAACGCAAATTTTTTAAATAAAATTCATATCTTATAGGCAAGGAGAACGCAAGGAGTTTCCCAAAAATTGTTTATAAGGAGGCCAATCATGGCAAGAAAACCATTTGAAGAGCTGAACTTCGCTGACGACGGAATGTTCCAAGCCGTCATGAAAAACCCAGAAGCAAGTACAGAATTAGTTGAGCGCTTGCTTGGCGTACACGTCAAAAGCGTAAAGTACCCAAAATTGGAGAAGAAAATCGCCCCCTACTACGCGACAAAGGGCGTGCGGCTGGACGTTTACCTAAAGGACGAGGACAAGATAATCGACGTGGAGTTGCAAACATACGAGATGGACTCTTTGGGTAAACGCACACGCTACTACCAATCAATGGTGGACATCGACAGCCTCATGAAAGGCGAAGACTACACCGAGTTAAAGGACAGCTACATCCTGTTCATTTGCAAATTCGACCCGTTCAAGGATAAAAACGAGCGGCCGCACGGCCTTTACCGTTACACATTCCGCAACATTTGCGAGGAAAATTCTTCTGTAAATTTGGATGACAAATGCCTCAAAGTCGTGTATAATGCAAGCGCATACGAAAAGGCCGAGGATCCAAAAGTCCGAGCGCTTTTGAAATTCATTCAGACAAACGAGCCCGGCGAGGACACGTTCGCGAAGCAGCTTGAAGACTTTGTGCTCAAAGCTCGGCAAAACGAAAAATTTAAGAGGGAATACCTAGCCATGAATTTGCACGACAGAGACATGATAAAAATCGGAGAAAGAGAGGGAGCCGCGCAAAAAGCCGTGGAAGACGCGCGGAACCTTCTCAAAATGAATGTTCTAACGCCAGAACAAATAACGCAAGCCATCGGCATCCCCCTAGAGCAAGTGTTGGAGCTGCAAAAAGAGCTGGCCATACCCGCAAACTAACCGCCGCGCAAAAACAATAGCTCCAAAATTCAATTGAACAATTCCCCATTTTCCTATATAATAGTTCCCCATGAAAGCAATCGAACTGGAAAAAGCGTACAATCCAAAAGACTTTGAAGATAGAATTTACAAGGACTGGGAAAGCAAGGGCTGCTTTAAGCCTGCCTCGGACCCGGCCAGCCCCATTCACGGTGAATGGGAATGCAAATGCGCGGACTGCAAGGACGGAAAAAAGAATCCGGCCCTTTTTTCCGTGGTGATTCCGCCGCCCAACGTAACGGGCGTTTTGCACATGGGCCACGGCCTTAACAACACCTTGCAGGACATCGTCGTCCGCTACCACCGCATGAAGGGCGACAACACTCTTTGGCTTACCGGAACCGACCACGCGGGAATCGCGACGCAGAACGTCGTGGAGCGCGCGCTCAAAAAAGAAGGAAAGACCCGCTACGACTTGGGCCGCGAAAAGCTTGTCGAGCGCACTTGGCAAGTGACCCACGAGCACCACGACATCATCGTAAAACAGCAGCGCAAGCTTGGCAACTCAACCGACTGGGAGCGCGAGCGCTTTACCTACGACGAAGGCCTAAGCAAGGCCGTCCGCGACGTATTCGTGACCCTTTACGAGCGCGGCCTTATGTACAAGGGACAGAGGCTCGTCAACTGGTGCCCCCGCTGCGGAACCGCCTTGGCCGACGACGAAGTTGACCACGAGGACACGCAGGGCGCGATGTACCACATCTACTACGAGTACGCCGACGGAAGCGGAAAAATAGAAGTGGCCACTACCCGCCCCGAAACTTTCTTTGGCGACACGGCCGTCGCCGTAAACCCCACCGACGAGCGCTACACCGCCATTGTCGGAAAAAAGCTTAAGCTTCCGATTACAGGAAAAGAAATTCCAATCATCGCCGACGAATACGTTGACAAAGAGTTTGGAACCGGCATGGTTAAAATCACGCCGGCCCACGACCCCAACGACTGGGAAGTCGGAAAGCGCCACAATTTGGAAGTCGTCAACCTTTTGACTCCAGACGGCCGCCTCAACGAAAACGTTCCCGAAAAATACAGAGGACTCAAACCCGAAGCCGCGCGCAAAATGGTTATCGAAGACTTGACCGAAGCCGGCTTGTTCAAGGGCGAGGAAAAAATGGTTCACTCGGTGGGCCACTGCTACCGCTGCAAAACAATCGTCGAGCCCTACTTGTCTTACCAATGGTTCGTAAAAATGAAGCCGCTCGCCGACAAGGCGCTCAAGGCTTGGAAGGACGGCGACATCGTATTCTACCCGCGCAAGTGGGAAAACACATACACCCACTGGATGGAAAACATCCGCGACTGGTGTGTAAGCCGCCAGATTTGGTGGGGCCACCGCATTCCGGCTTGGTACTGCCAAAAGTGCGGCGAAGTCATCGTAAGCCGAGAAGATCCTTCTAAGTGCCCCAAGTGCGGCGCCGGCGCGGACCAGCTTAATCAAGACGAGGACGTTTTGGACACTTGGTTCAGTTCTTGGCTTTGGCCATTCAGCACTTTGGGCTGGCCGGAAAAGACAAAGGACCTTGAAACATTCTATCCGACAACAGCGCTTGTAACCGCATACGACATCATTTTCTTCTGGGTAAGCCGAATGATTATGGCCGGACTTGAGTTCACCGGCAAAGCGCCTTTCCACGACATTTACATTCACGGCTTGGTTCGCGACAAGCAGGGCCGCAAGATGTCAAAGTCTTTGGGCAACGGAATGGACCCGCTAGAAATCATCGACATGTACGGAGCCGACGCGCTCAAGTTCACTTTGGGCTTTATGTGCGCGCAAGGCCAAGACATTTTGATTGACAAAGACTCGTTCAAGTTGGGAAGCCGCTTTTGCAACAAGGTTTGGAACGCGAGCCGCTTCCTCTTGGGCAACTTGGAAGGCCGCAACTTGATTCCCGTCACCGACGCGGATTTGACCGAGCTTGACAAGTGGATTTACGCGCGTTTGGACAACGCGGCTCGGCTTTCGCGCGCGGCGCTTGAAGGCTACCGCTACAACGACGCGGCCAGCGCCTTGATGGAATATTTCTGGAACGAGTTCTGCGACTGGTATGTCGAGGCGACAAAGCTCAACTTTAAGAACGGCGACGACCACGAAAAGGACAGACAGGCTTCGGTCTTGATGAACATCTTGGAAGAGAACTTGCGCTTGCTGCACCCCTTCCTTCCGTTCGTCACAGAAGAAATTTACTCAAAGCTTCCGATGGCCGAGATCGCCGAAAACAGAAAGAAGGCCGGCGCGCAAAAGGTCGCCTCCAACAGCGAATACAAGGGCCTCCTTATCGACGCGCCCTACCCCGAAGCGAACGACTCGCGAAAGAACGCCGCGATCGAAGAGCGCTTTGACGCGTTAAAAGACTTGATCGGAAAGACCCGCGCGCTCCGCGCCGAATGCGGCCTTGATCCTGCGGCAAAATTGAACATGGCCGTAATCGTCCAGGCCGGCAGCGCCGCGGAAGTTTGCAAAGAAAAGACCGACATGATCGAGCTCTTGGCGGGAATGAAGCAAGTCGAGTTCACCGACAAAAAGCCCGCGCGCGCGATCGGAACGGTTGGAAGCGGCTTTGAGGCTTTCCTTATCGTAGACGAAAGCGTCAACCTTGAGGCGCTCAAGGCCAAGTTCAACAAGGAAATCGAAACGCAGACAAAATACGCGCAAAACTCAGAGCGCAAGCTTAGCGGAAACTTTGCCCAGCACGCTCCCGCGGAATTGGTTGAGGAAGAAAAGCAAAAGCTTGCCGAATGCCAAAACCGAATCGAAAAACTTAAGTCGTATTTGCAAAGCCTTTAAGGCAAAGAGTCAAGGAGGCGGCGAATGGCTAGGTACGAAATGCAAGTGAACAGAAGCGGCGCGATGGAACAAAAGGCCATGCTCATGCTTCGCGACATTTATCTTGCCCCTTACATGCAGCTTGCCACCGCCTTGATCGGAAAGGAACGGCGCGCGGGCGGAAACATGTTCCGCCACCAGCTGGACACGATGACAATTCTTATCGACTACGGCTACATCGACAGCGTGCTCCTAAAGGCCTCCTGCATCCACGACGTTGTGGAAGACATCCCAGGCTTTGACACCAACAGCATCATCAACGTTGACGAAGAAGGCGAAGACGTTTACCGCCTTGTGCTTGAAGTTACCCGCCGCAAGGAAGAGGACAAGCCCGCCTTTTTGCGCCGCATCATAAACGAAGGAAGCCAAAAGGCCAAAATCCTTAAAACCGCCGACCGCATCTCAAACATGATTAGCTTGGGCTACGTCACCGACCCAAAGTTTATCGAGCGCTATTGCGACGAGACTGAATTTTTTATTTTCCCCATCGCGCTTGAAGTTGACTACAACATGTACCAAGAGCTTATCAGCCTTGTGATGACGAGGCGCAAGTATTTGGAAGACTCTGGATATATCAAGTAGGAACGGACATTTCGCGCGCCAAAAGGTCGCGGGCGTCTAATCGGGCCAGCATGAGAAGGTCGCGGTCGCGGCTTAGGTCGGCAAGGCCAAGCTCCAGGGCGCCGGATTGGGCGGTTCCGTTGATTTGGCCGGGGCCGCGCAACTTTAAGTCTTCTTCGGCAATGTAAAAGCCGTCCGCGCTCTGCCGCAAAATTTTCATTCGCTCGATTCCGTTTTGGCTGATGTTCTTGGAATAAATCAAAAAGCAATAACTTTGTTCGCTTCCGCGGCCGACGCGCCCTCGCAATTGGTGCAACTGCGCAAGTCCAAAGCGGTCCGCTTGCTCTATAACCATGCATGTCGCGTTGGGAACGTCAACGCCTACTTCAACGACAGTCGTCGCCGCGAGGATTTGAATTTTATTTTGCCTAAAGTCTTCCAAGATTTTTGACTGCTCGTCTTCCGGGATTTTTGAATGAAGCAGCGCGCATTTGTAGCCGGGAAAGACCTCGCGCGAGAGTTTTTCAAACGCGGCGGTGGCGGATTTTATTTCATTATCATCAAAACTTTCTTCAATACCAAAACTGCCGCCGCTCTCGCTTTCTTCTTCTGTGCCAATCGCGGGGTAGACAAAGTAGGCTTGGCGGCCTTTTTGCAATTCTTTGGCGACGGCGCCGTAAGCGTTGGCTTCGTGGCCTTGCGCGACAAGATAAGTCGTGATCGGCTTTCGGCCCGCGGGAAGGCTTTTGATTACGCTAACATCAAGGTCGCCGTAAACGGTGAGCGCAAGGCTTTGCGGAATAGGAGTCGCGCTCATCATCAAAAGGTGCGGCGAAACATAAACGCGCTCTCCAACCGCCGCGCCGTCGTCATTTGAGCCAACCGCCACCGCTCGGCCTTTTTCGACAATCGCTTGGCGCTGCATCACGCCAAAGCGGTGCTGCTCGTCCACTACGACCAATTGCAAGTCCTTGTAAACCGTCGTCTTGCTGAACAAGGCGTGTGTGCCAACCAAAACGTTCACTTCGCCGTTTTTTAGCGCCTTTAAAAGCGGAGCGCGCGCGGCGGCGGATATCGTTCCGCTTAAAAACGCGGCTCGGACGCCAACCGCTTCCACAAGCCTCGCGATCGTCTCGGCGTGTTGCTTGGCCAAAATTTCCGTCGGCGCCATAATCGCGCACTGGCCGCCCCAATCCACCACGCGCAAGCAAGCGAAGATCGCCACCAAGGTTTTTCCCGATCCTACGTCGCCTTGCAAAAGCCGCTGCATCGTCCAAGGCGCTCGCGCCTCGCCAAGATTTTGGCCTTTCAAAAGTTTCGCGCGCTCGCCGTAGCCGCGGTCTATGTCGGCGTTGATTTGCGCGATGGCGGCCATTTGGTCTTTTGTCAAAGCGAAGGGGAGCCGCTCCAAGAGCGCGGCTTGTCTGGGTGAAAAAGCATTTTTGGGGGCGGCGGCAGTTTCAGGCTTTGAATCAATTGCGGTCTCTGGGATTTGAGCGGCGGGAAGCGCGCCCTTGTGTTCCACCGCCCTTTGCAAGACGGCCTTTTGCATGTCGAACAATTCTTGGTAAATCAAAGTCCGCCGCGCGGATTCAAGCTGGCCAAAATCTTTTGGCTGGTGGATCGTTCGAATGGCGTCGCGCTTTTGCATAAGATCGCGGCGCGCGATTATGTCGTCTGACAAATCGTTGTCGATTGCCGTTCCGCATTGCGAAAGAGCCGCGGCGACAACTTTTGAGATTTTCTTTTGCGTAAGGCCGCTTGTCAATTTGTAGACTGGAAGAATTCCGCTTCCGGGGATCGCCGCGTTCTCAAAATCTTCCAGCGCGCCGCTCTCCGCAATCAGTTCCGCCTCAAAAGCGGAGGACTGCAAGGCGTTGTACTTGACGAAAAAACTTCCTGTCACGGCGATAACCGCTCCGACAGGAAAAGACTTTTCCAAAAAGGGCCTGTTAAAGCAAATCAACTCCGCGCGCGCCGTGGAATCCTTGATTAAAATTTTTAGCGTCTTCATGCGGCCGTAGCCAAACCATTCGTGGCCGGTGACAAGCGCGATTGTATGGACTTCCCTAGCCGTCTCAAACTGGCTTAGAAAAACTTTCTTTGTCCTGTCTTTGTAGGAGCGGGGATAATAGCGCAGCAAATCGCCAATCGTCCAAATGTTCAGGTTGGCCAATTGCTTTTGCATGGCGGGTCCCACTCCGGGCAAAGAGGAAACTGAAGTTTGGATTTCAGAAAGTTTCATCTTTTTTTATCAGAACGGAATCATCGCGCAGATTCCCAGCAAGGCGCGGATAATGAAAATTCCCGCGATTCGAAAAATCAAGAGAAGAATTATCGCAAAAATCAAAGCGTTTTTGTACGCGATTGGCCTGTTCCCCGTAAAAAATTTTGTGATGGAATAAACCAAAGGATTTAGGCTTGAATCGATTTGCGCCCACAAAGACGAGTTGCGGTCCGCGCCGCTCAAAAAAACGACAAGGCGGATCACAAGGACAACAATCAAAAAAAGCAAAATCGAAGCGAGAACCTTCCAAACAATTTCTAAAACCAAAATCAGAATCGCGGCCAATGTGACTCTCATTCCGTCGCCCAATGTTTGGAACAAGATCGAAGCCAATGTCAAAACCGCAAGCGCGCAAAGCGGCGAAAAATCTATCGCGCCAAGACGCAGCCAACCCCTTCTGAACAAATTTAAATAGGGATCGCAGATGGCCGACAAAAAGCGGCCAAAGCCGGTAAAGCTTGCGCCCGGAATCCAAGTCAAAATTGTTCTAACAGTACACAGCAAAGCGTAAATCGAAATTGCCGCGGCCACAATTAAAAATGCGTGTGTCATATCTACCTCAATAAGTCCAAACTTCTTTTACGCCGTTCATCATCTCAAGGTCCTTTAGGAATTCCTTGTCGCAGGGAACCCTTACTTGATTGTTGCCTTTTACGATGTATGGGCCTTGCGCGGTGTTCACGTGAAAATACAAAACGCAGTTGCCTTGCTTTGACAAAAGCAAGTCGCGCAAGTCTTGAATTCTTTTTTCGTCGTGGAATTGGTCTTCCAACTGAATGTGCACTTGTTGGATGGAACGTTGCTGCAAGCTTGAAATGTCCAAAAGTTCGTCAACCAAAAACGACGGGCTTTCGCGGCTGGCGTCAAGAGTTCCCTTAAAGGCGACGACTTTTCCTTCGCCCACTTGCGTTCGCAAAACGCCCCAAGTCTTTGCGAAAATCGTCACATCCAAAAATCCCGTCAAGTCTTGGATTTTTGCAAAGCACATGTCGTCGCCTTTTTTAGTTCGATAAGGCTTTAGTTCGCTGATCATTCCAATTGCAACATAAGATTTTCCAGGGTTGCGGCGCTTCCAACGCTCGCCTTCGGGAACGCTTTCTAGATAAGCCTTTGCGGCTGTGGCCTCGCGCTCCAGATTGGCGCTTGTGAGCGTGGCGCAAGACTCAATCACTTTTCGGTAGTCGTCCAACGGGTGGCCAGAAACGTAAATGCCGATGCAATCTTTTTCTTGGTTGAGCTTTTCCATCTTGGGAAGGTCTTCCACTTCCTCAAATACAAAGTCGCTGAATTCCTTTTCGCCCACGGCTTCAAAAAGCGACGCGCCTTCCTCTTTGCTTCTTTTCATTTGGTCAATGTAAGAAACGGCGCGCTCCATATTCTGCAAAAGCGTCGGCCTGTTTTGGCCAAGGCTGTCAAAGGCGCCGGTCTTTATCAAAACTTCAAGGGCGCGCTTGTTGACGGTCTTTGTGTCAACGCGCTCCAAGAAATCCAAAAAGTCTTTGTAAGGCCCGTTCTTGGTTCGCTCGTCAACCACGCACTGCGCGGCGCTCTCGCCCACGCCCTTGATTCCCTTAAGGCCAAAAACGATGTGGCCGTCAACAACGTCAAAGACGATGTCGGAACGGTTGACGTCCGGCGCGTCAACGGGAATTCCCATTCGCCGCGCCTCTTGAATGTAAACCGGCAAAGTGTCGGTTGAAGTGATTTCGTTTGTAAGGTTGGCCGCCATGAATTCCGCGGGCTTGTGGCATTTGAGCCAAGCGGTTCGGTAAGCCAAAACTGAATAGGCCGCCGCGTGCGACTTGTTAAAGCCGTATCCGGCAAAGGGAACCATTATGTCAAAGATTTCGTCGGCGTGTTCTTTTGTGTAACCTTTTTTTACGGCGCCTTCCTCAAACTCTTTTTTCTTTCCCATCAAGACGTCGATTTTTTTCTTACCCATCGCGCGGCGCAACATGTCCGCTCCGCCAAGGCTAAAGCCCGCGATGATTTGCGCGACTTTCATAACCTGCTCTTGGTAAACCATTACGCCGTAAGTTTCTTTTAGCAAGTCTTCAAGCGCGGGGTCGGGGTATTCGATCGTTTCCGGGTGCCACTTTCCTTCCATATATTTTGGAATGTAGTCCATAGGACCTGGACGGTAAAGCGCGTTGAGGGCTACAAGGTCGTCCAATTTTTCGGGCTGGAACTGCTTGAGAATTTTCTGCATGCCCGGAGACTCAAACTGGAAGATCGCGACGCTGTCGCCGTTTGAAAGCATTTTAAAAGTGTCAGGGTCGGACTCTGAAACATTCTCTGTCTTAAACTCCGGCTCGCCGGGAGCGCGGTGCTTGTTGACGATGTCTTCCGTGTAACGAATCAGCGAAAGGGTTTTTAGTCCAAGGTAGTCAAACTTTACAAGGCCGCAAGGCTCGATGATGTCCATCGTGTACTGAACGCCGACTTCGCCGGTCTTGGGGTCTTTGAATACAGGCGCCCAGTCAGGAAGCGGCGTAAGGCCGATAACCATTCCCGAAGCGTGGAGGCCGGTGTTGCGCTTTACGCCCTCCAACTTTAAGGCAAGCTCAAAAAGTTTTGTATACTTTGGGTCGTCCTTGTACGGAATGAGGCCGCCGCCCGACGGATGCTTTTCTGTCGGAGGCGAAAGCGCGTCCTTCAATGTAATTTTTAGGTCGTCGTCGGGAATGCACTTTTTTAGCATCGCGACTTCGCCCAAGGGAATGTTAAGGACGCGGCCTACGTCGGCGATTACGTTCTTGGGCTTTAAGGTTCCAAAAGTTACGATGTGGCCGACGCATTCGTCGCCGTACAAATCGCGCGTGTGCTGGATGATTTCTTGCCTAAAGTCGAAGTCCATGTCAACGTCAAAGTCAGGCATTGAAACGCGCTCGGGATTTAGGAAGCGTTCGAAAATCAAGCCGTAGCGGAAGGGATCCAAGTCGGTGATTTCCATACAGTAAGCGACAAGGCTTCCGGCGCCGGATCCGCGGCCTGGACCAATCGGAATGTAATGCTTGGGGCAATTGTGAACGTTGTCCGTAAGAGACTTGGACCAGTGGATGAATTCCCATACGATCAAAAAGTAGCCGGAAAAGCCCATCGTAAAAATCGTGTTCATCTCGTAGTCGGCGCGCTCGCGGATTTCGGGAGTGATTTCCTTGTAGCGCTTTTTTAGGCCTTCTTCAACCAAATATTTTACGTAGTCGTTTTGGTCGCTCTGGTAGTCGTCGCCGTGCGTGCGGAATTCGGCGGGAAGCTCAAAGCGCGGAAGACAGCCTTTGAGTTCGGGCGTAGAGTATTGCTTGATCGTAAGGTTGCACATGTTGGCGATCTTGATCGTGTTGGCGTAGGCTTCCGGCAGCTCGGGAAAGAGCAAGCGCATTTCTTGCTCGGTCTTAAAGTACCAGTTGTCCAAGTCCATGTCGCCGCCCATCTTTTGATGGGGCTCGGTCATAATGTTCTTAAAGCCGATGCAGCGGAGCGCGTCTTGGGCCTCGGCGTCTTCTTTTTCCACATAGTGAATGTCGTTGGTGACGACCATCGGAATGTCCAAGTCGCGCGCGAGCTTGATTAATTTTTCGGCGACGATTTTTTGCTCGGGGATTCCGTGGTCCTGAAGCTCGATGTAAAAATGGTCGGGGCCAAAAAGCTCCTTGTATTCGCGCGCGATCTTGTAGGCTTCTTCCGTTCTGCCCGAAAGGAGATACTGGGGAATCTCGCCTTGAATGCAAGCGCTAAGGCAAATGAGGCCCTCATGCCGTTCCTTTAGCATCTCAAAGTCGATGCGGGGCTTTCCGTAATAAATGGCGTTTTCGTCGCAAAAGGCGCGGCTGGAAAGCCAGGACATGTTTTCGTAGCCCAACTGGTTTTCGCACAAAAGGATCAAGTGAAAATAGTGCGCCTTGTGTCCGTTCCCCTTGGCAAAAGGAACGTCATTCTTTTCTGTATGGCTTCCGTAAGCGACGTAAAATTCTTCGCCGACAATCGGGTTGATTCCATTGACGTGGCAGAGCTTTTCAAAGTTGAGCGCGCCGAACATGTTTCCGTGGTCGGTCAAAGCGAGCGCGGGCATGTTGAGGCGCTTGGCCTTGGCGACAAGCCTGTCCAAAGTGGCGCAAGAGTCCAAAAGCGAATAGTCTGAGTGAACGTGCAAGTGAACAAAGCCCGCCACGGGCGTTCCTTCGGGCGCGGGGTCAAATTTGTGGTAGTCTGCCATAGATGTTCTATATTAGCGCATTTTGGGCGGGTTGTATAGGGCGCGTTTTTGTTGTAAAATGGAAAAAGGAGCGCGAAAAATGTCAAAGAAAAATGAGCCGCAAAAATCGCCAAAACTTACAGTTCCGCAGGTAATTGAATACTGCAAAAATGACTTGGGAATAACGTTCAACCTTATGGACGAAGAAAAAGCCAAGAACTTTTTGCAAAAACACAACTATTTTTTCCGCCTAAAGCAGTACTGCTCCACTTGCAGCGAGCGGACAAAAAGCGGAAAGTACGTTGGTCTTGACTTTGGGCATTTGGTGGAGCTTTCCACAATCGACATGTTTTTGCGAAAGCTTCTATTAAAAATGACGATAGACTTGGAGCACTACCTTAAGGTAAAGCTCGTGAACGACTGCCAAAACAACCCCGCCGACGACGGCTACGAGGTTGTCCAAGCGTTCCTTAATAAAGAAAAAAGAATCAAGAACGAATTGCAAAACGGAGCGTGGCTTGCAGGCTACAGTGGAAACGATTTTAAAAAATATCTGGACGCGCCCGCAGTTTGGAATTTTTTGGAGATGATAACCTTTTACGACTTTACAAGCTTTTTTGCCTTTTACTACGATTTTTTCAGGAGCGAATCCGAATACACAAAGCGCTTTGACTCGATCCGCAGAATCCGAAACGCCTGCGCCCACAACGTTTGCATGCTTAGCTCCTTTAAGCCTGTCCAAACTTTCAAGAACGACTTTGAGGCGAACTTTGAGCTTTTGCAGGCAAAAGTCGGCGGCGGTCCTGGAACCATTTCATCTTGCATGAAAGTTCCGCTTCTAAACGACTTTGCCGTAATGCTTTCCATCTACACAAAGCTTGTCACCTCGCCGCAAGTCAAGGAGCTTACGCTCAAAGAAGTCAAGGAATTCTTTGACGGCCGCATGGTTTACAGAAAGGAATATTTTGAGCAAATGCCCGACATAAAGAACGCCTACAAATTTGCCCGCAGCGTCTTGGAATACTATTCTAGCAAGGCGTAAGAACAGGCGGAAAAAAATCCTCTTTTTTATTTCTCTTTATCACAATATGATAGACCCGTTTTGTATAATTATATGCAAAACATATGCAAAGAAAAACAATCGCCGACATACATTTTTCGGTTCACTCAGTTCTAGCCACAATGGAATTGAAGCGCAAATTTTACAGGTGGGGCTCCGGCGGCGGAAATTCCTATTCAATCGACTGGCTCTCCTCGCCCCTTTCTAAAACTGAATTTCCGGAAGAGATTTCATGGAATGACGTGGTGGATTACTCTGAAGGAATTTCCTACACAAATCACAGCCTTTCCGAATCGTTCGGCGGAGCGCTCAAACTCCTTAGAATGGAAACGGCGGAGCGGCTTTTTGACAGGTTCCTGCATGAAGGCCTTGACGAAACAACAGCGCGCCAAATCGAAGACCAGTGGAACCAAAAATTCAATTCCTTTGAGCCGGTTGATTACAAGAATTTTGACTATTCGCTGGAAGGCTTTTCCGGTAAATACGACGGAAAAAAATTCACCCTTCACGAACAGCAAAAAAAGGGCGTCGCCTTTCTATGCTCAAAGGGAAACGGCCTTCTTGCCTACGATGTAGGCGTCGGTAAAACCGCCACGGGAATCGCGGCCGTCGTTCATCAAATGCTGGGGCAAAAATGCAAGCGTCCCTTAATCGTCGTTCCAAAAGCCGTTTACCCAAAATGGCTGCACGACACAAAAGAGCTTTTTCCGCAAATAAAAATCAACGGCCTTGAAAACCTTAACGCCAAAATAATTGACGGACTCAGAACGGACGCCGGCATATCAGAAAATTCCATATCGATTTGCACGGCCGAAGCGCTGGAAAAAATTTATTACAGGCAAGAATTCATTCAAAATTTTCTTAGCGAAACGATCGGAAACATGATTTCGCAAAAGCATCTTGAAAAGGAACTTATGCCGCCGGAAGAAGCGCTTG
>JBGUQT010000117.1:0-14037 GCA_045131275.1 Treponema sp. | reverse complement strand
GACGCATGTTTGTTCTTCCTTCGTTTGAGGTCGCGGCCGCGATACAAGACGTTTATGTAGAATCCTACAACGGAGCCTACAAAGATTCCTGCGGCAGAAAATACAAAAAACTTTCGCCGTCGGATTTTGTCGTCGTTCCTTCAAGAAAAATGTTGGCATTGAGCGCAAGCGCGGGCGCGGCAAAAAAGAACGGAGCGCTGCCCGCCGTAGCCGTGGCTTTTTCAAATGCCTCAAGCCTTTCGCTTTGTTTTTCTCAACTGGGTAATTTTGGAATAAACACAAGCGCCGGAGTCGGAAGCGGCTTTTTAGGAAACGTTCAAAAGGCCTTTGGACTAAAAGACACCGCGTCCGAACCGGAGCTTTGTCCAAACGTGGCGAGTTTTTCTTATTGCGGAAAGTCAGGCCAAGTCCCTGTCGCCGACCCCACCGGCGCGGTTCCGGCATCAATCGACCAATGCGGCTTTTTTGGAAACCTGGACAGCAAGACGGTCTTGTTCGTACAGCATCCCGCGGGCTTTTCGCCTTTTACAGTTTGCTTTAGATATGATTTGGGCATCAACACGGTGGACGAATTGCTGTTGGTTCACAACAAAAGCGGCAAGGCGGAAGAAAGATACGCCGCAATACAAGCGGACGACGATTTGGCTGTGACAAACGACAACTTTTTTGGCGAAAAGCGCTATTACGCCGACGTTTACGACACACTGACAAAAGAGAGGGATTACGCCCAAGCGGTAATCCGCTACCCCTTTTGCTCAACTTCGCCGGGCTCATACTTGGGCTACAGCGACACAGACGACGTTGTTTTAAGGGCAAGAAATTACACTCCGGTAAACCGCTTTGACATTGGAACGGACGCGATAAACGGAACGGTAATCGTCTACAAAAACGGCGTCGTCGATTCCGGCGCCAAATACAATTCCGAGACAGGCGAAGTCACAATTTCTTCAAGCGTGTCCGCCAGCGACAAAATTTACATCGTATGGTATGAGGACTCAAAATCTTTTGACTCTGGCTCCATCGCGGGAGCGGCCGGCTTTAACTACAATTTTACCGAAAACCTTTCGGGCGACGCTTCTTTGGCCACCCGCTGGACTTTGTCGCCCACAAAAAAATACGCGGAAGCGAACAAAAGTTATTTTGGCTACGGAACTTTGGCGTCGCGCGTAAAATATCAAACAGGCGAATTAAAAATTCAAAACACAATCGCTGGAACGGTTGAAAACAAAAACATAACCGGCTTTTACAAGCTTCTAAGCTTTAACGACAGCGCCGCCACGACAACCTACAACGCGCAAAACGCCGCAAAGAACCTTCCGAACAATTTCGCGCCCCGAATTAACTCGCGTCCGTCTCAAAGCGGTTCAAGCGCGATTGATTTGGACGCGCAAAAGAATTGCTCCAGACCCGCGCAAAAAGGCGCGACGGACAGCAAAATCACCGGATACAAGATTCCTGTGGAATGGACATGGACAGGCAACGCAAACGAATGGGCTGCAAAAACGATTACAATAGCCGGCGGCGCGCTGCCTTCCACTTCAACATTTTCGGTCGCTCTAAAACTTTCAAAAAGCCTTTCAACGTCGGAAGACCTTTACTTGCAGCTTGGCGTGAGCGACGACGAAAACTTTGAGGCCGAAGCGATAGGCTCCATTCCGACATGGAAAATCACAGACGCCAGCGCCGCCGATGTCATCACTTCCCTTAACAAGAATTCGGGCGAATGGCAAATAATAAAAGTAGCCTTAAAGGACGTTGACCGCGTTCAATGCGTGAAAAACAAGAATGCAAGAATTATCGCGGTAAACTCGGACGGCTCGGCCACAGGAAGCGGCGCCGTATGGTTTGGCCCATACGAGCTTGCGACGCAAGGCGTTTACACAGTCCAAGACGAAACATTTACCGTAACGACGGCGCAAACGCGCGTGTCAAATCCAGGCGCCGCTCGCTTTAACAATTCAACCAACTACGCGCAAGAAGTGTCTTGGACTTCAACCGCATCAAGCGCTCCCGCAAACAGCGCTATAACCATATACAAGTACTTTGACGAAGTTGACCACGGCGACTACAACGAAATCAACATGTACTTTAACTTTGACTATACAAATTCCGCCGACCTCGCTTCGGAAGCGATCGAAAGCGGACTTACCCTTTTGTTGGACACAGACTCTTCAACTGTTATGGGATCGGGAAAAACCGCCGTTCTTGCAAAGGTTTCAAGAAGGGCCTTGGAACAATACAAGGGAGCGGGATGGAAACTCTTGACGATTGACAAGAGCGAAAACAAGATTTACATAAACGGCGCGGCCTTGTCAAAAGAGGATTCGTATCTACAAATAAACAACTCCGTCGTTCCAAGCCGCGCCAAAATCGATTTTGATACCAAGAGCCCCGACAAATGGAACAAAGCCGGAACCTTTAGAATTGACGAAATTTATTTTTCAAAAACCTCGCCTCATTTTATTGTCCAGGACAAAAATTCCGTAGACTGGAAAAAAGGCGGCGTTCTTGTCGAAAACTCAAAGGGCCTTCCGATTATAAGCGACGTAAAGCTTCACGCGGCCAGCCAAGAAAACATGACATTTTACACGGAAAAATACCGCGACACAAAGGGCAACGTAAGCGCCGACGCAAGCGCGAGCGCCACTATAACTCAAATCGCCATAAGCGCGAGCGCGGCTCGTTCGGCCGACGCGTCGACGGCGATAACGACAGCCTCGCATTCCGTTTCAACCGCTTCGCCGCTTTTTAAGACCATCTCCTTTGGCGAGGAATACACTTTTGACAGAGACGCAAAGTCGGCGGCAAAGACCAACTCCCTCGCGCTGGACTTTAATTCCTTGGGAGCGCCGCTCGCCCTAAAAGGCTCGGCAAAAAGCGAGTCGTCCGCTTGGTCGCTCAACACCAAGGCGGAAAATTCGGCGGCCTTAAACCTTGGAAAAGGAAGATTTAGGTACGCCTTAAACCTATCTACCGAAGCGTCCCAAAAACTACTAAAGAACAGCGGCGAAATTTTGTCTACAAACAATTATTTTGCGACATGGCTTAGCGCGACGCAAAAAGAATTTTCGTTCGGAGATTCGGCCGCCTCCAAGCGCAAGGTCGGCGCGAAAATTGAAAACACAATCTATCTTCCTTGGGCTTCGTTAACGCCGCAAATCAACTACCAAACGGAAGAAAACTATTCCGCTTCGACCAACTTTTATTACACCGACAAAAACACTTTTAGCATGGCCTTTCCTTTTAAGCTTGGAAAGAACGCGCTTTCCGTTTCATGGAAAAAAACGTCAGGCGGCGTTGAAGCGACGGACAAGGGCGGAAACTATTCTGAAGACGCTTTTCAATTGGCAAAAACTTACTGCGACAGAAAGCATTTCTTCGCCGCCGCGCCAATATACGACTTAATAAGCTGGGATTTGGCAAAAAGCATCCACCAAAAAACAGAGGGCGTTCCGCAGGGAGAGAGCGCGCAATCAGAGTACTACAACGGCGAATACGACATAACCTTTAACCGTCCCTTGTACGCCGACAAGCGGGACTTTTTCATTCCATCAAACGTTTCGTTCGCCGTGGCCCGCGACATAAGGGCCGCCGAAACTTTGAGCGACACAAACCAGTACAAGTTAAAGCTGGGCTGGGCCGCCTTTAATATTATTGGCAAATACGGCTCCATCCCCATCGCCTCTTGGTTTGAGCAAGACGAATACTTGGCTTCGTTTACGGCGACCCTTAAAGTTCCCCGCGCGGATCCCGGCGACATAACGCAAGTGTACACCAGCTACTTGCAGGCGAACTTTTACATCACAAAAGACAACGTTCTAAAAAACGGCGCGGAGTTCAGCTTTCAGGACTTGGACAATTATTCCATAAAAGGAACCATTGCGTGGAAGCGGCCGGGAAAGACAAGCGCGATTACAGCTTTGGCAAAGCTGATCTTTAAGCGCCTTAGAGACCAAGAGATTCCGATAACAAGGAGCGACAGCATTAACTGTACATGGAGGAGCGCTTCAAGCCCCAACTCAAGCAAAGTAAAAAAGACTCATTCCTATGAATACATTCACAGCGCGGACTTTCAGTTCGCGAAGTTCTTCGCTCTTACAACCGAGATTGACTTAGGCTTTACTTGCGCCTTTGACGACATCTGTACATTGACTGCGACTTGGAGCCTTGGCGGCAAGCTTAACTTTTAGGATCGGCGGCTTACTGCAAGGGAGCGAAGTAACCGGTTTCGTCACGGCCGCTTCGATTCATTATGTAAGTTTCTACCTCAAGCGGCAAATAAGCGCGGCCCATGTCCGTTTGCAAAACCGACTCAAAGCTAAATTGGTACAAGCCGTTTGGAACGTCAAGCAAGTCCTGCACGATGGAAGCCAAGCCCTCCGGCCTGTAAACGTAATACGACTTTCCGTAAGAGCTTTTGTAGATGTAATCCAGCTCTTCGTCAAGAGCGCCTTGCCTTAAGGAAATAACGCTAAAGGCCACGCTGTTGTTGTCCATAAAGGCCGTCAAGTCAGTCAAGCCGTAGCGGTCAAAAGAGTTTTGCGGCATTAGGCCGTCCGTAATGTAAATGATGGCGCGCTTGGGCTCCGCGTTGATTAAGCCGTTGACCGCCATTCTTATAGCCAAGTCAAACGCGCAAGAAGCGCTCTTGGGGCTCTGCAAGGCCGACTGGGAAAACTTTAGCAAGCCTTTGGGGTCTCCGACATATTCGGTGACAGGAATCTGTCCGCTGGAAATCAGAGTGACTTTTCCGACGCCTTGCATAGCGTTGGCGATGTCCCGAACGGCTTGGTCAAGCGCCGAGTCATATTCGCGCGGCATGCTGCGGTCGATCACAATCGCGACATCCTCGTTTTTGTTTGAAGAAGCTGCGCCTTCAAAGCGCAATTTTGCCACCGGCCTTTTTCCTTCGCTGATGTAAAAGTTTTCGGCCCTCAAGCCGACCACAGGCTGGCGCCGGCGGTTTTGAACGCGGACGTTCATCGTAACCTTTGGAAAATGCTCCGCGTCAACGCGTTCGATTTCTACAAAAAGACCGCCCAAGAGTTCCGTCATGTTTGACAAAATGCAAATCTCGTTGTTCTTAAAATCCGCGGCCAAAATGTTTCCGTTTTGGTCGGGAGCGGCGTAAGTGATTCTAGCCGGAGCGTTTCCGGTAAAGGCGCTTTCGTAAACAGCTCCCGTTCCCAAATCGACTGTAAAGATTCTGTTTCTGTCGCTTACTATAAGCGCTTCTTTTGACGAAGAAAATTTCATCGCCTCCGGGAACGCAAACGTTTTCTCTTGAACCAAAACGTCAACATAGTTTCCGCTCAAGTCAAATTCGTAGACGGCTCCCAAAACGCCGTCAGCGACGTAAACGTTCTGGCCGCTTATCGCGATGCCCGTGGGGCCTTTTAATCCTTTAAACGAATAATCTTTGCGCCCAAAGCTAAAGAGGCCGTTTCCGTCTTTGTCAAAAACAGAGACGCGGGCGTTTCCAAAATCTGTTACAAAAATGTTTCCCAAATAGTCTTGGGCCAAATACTGGGGGCCAACAACTTCGCCGACGCCCCTGCCCTTTTTGCCGATGTATTTTTCAAAAAGTCCGTCTTGGCTCAGGACGCTGATTCTGTCTCCCGCGCTTTCGCTGACCAAAAGCTTTCCGTCTTGCGCGCGGATAATGTCCACCGGCCTGTCAAAGCCGTTCAAGGGCCCGGTGACGCGGCGGACAACGTTCCCGTTTATGTCAAGCAAGACAAGCTCGTTGGAACCGTAGGCGCAAACCCAAATAGTTCCGTCGGTGTTGGCCAACACGGAAATCGGCTGGCTGAATATTTGAAAGGTAGAGCCGCTCACAGTGTTGCTGCCGTTAAAAGTTCCCGTCTCGGTGTACCTTGAGCCTTGGTCCACCGAAGCGTTCACGCGGCGTTCGCGGACAACTTCGATTTTGTTCTCCAATAAAATTCCGCCGTAGCCCGAATCGCTTGCAAACTGCCATTGCTCAAGCGCCGTTCCTTCCATGCCGGCGCGGTAGTAGGATTTTCCAAGCCAGTCCAAAATCAATTTTTCGTCGGGCAAATAAGAAAGCGCTTTTTCAAATTGAATGATCGCGTCGTTAAAAAATCCTCTGTAGTAGGACTGAACGCCGCGCCTGAATTCTTCTTCGGCAAAGCCCGCCTCGGCGCTTCTCTTTAATCCAGACTCGTTTCCGGCGTCGTCAAAAAGATGCTCGGCCAACTTTTGCGAAAAGCCGGCTGCCGCGACAAATAAAAAGACTGTCAAAAAAGTAAAAAGTTTTTTCATCAGTGATTTGTCCTTGCCTGAGCTAAAGAATTAAGATGCTTTTGTATCTCAGCGTTTTCGGGAAGCTTTTCTTCCGCCTGCTTTAAATATTTTCCCGCCTCTTCCAAAAGGCCAAGCTTGTAGTAAACCCAGCCCAATGAGTCAAGGCAAGCGGCGTTTTGCGGAGCGTTGTTCAAGGCCTTTTTGCAATAGCCCAAGGCGCGCGTAAGGTCGCGGCCCTCCTCCGCCAGAACGTAGCCCATGCCGTTCAATGCGGTGACATTTTCGGCGTCTTTTTCAAGGGAGCGTTCGTAGTACTCCAAGCATTTGTCGATGTCTTTGTTTTCCCAAGAGATAAAGGCAAGCGAGGCCAAAACGTCGGCGCTCTTGTAGCCGGTTTCCAATAATTTGTTAAGCTCAAAGTCGGCGAGGCGCTTGCGGCCGCTCTTTACGTAAATGATGGCAAGCAGGTAACGGCACTGCAAAACGCGCTGGTAGTCCTTGCCGCCTGTGACGACTTGCTCGATGTACATCAAGGCGTCGTCGTATTTTTCAAGCCGGGCGTAGCACAAGCCTATATAGTAAGCCAATTCAAAATTGTCGGCGCCTGAGTCGTCTGGCAACGCCAAGAAGAACGCGAGCGCGTCCGCAAATTTGTTTTGAACGTACAGACTGATTCCGTTTGAAAGAACTGAATTTTCCACCCTTAAATTCCCCCGCAAACTTAAGCGCCAGCGCGCCTTAACCGTTTATAATAGTTTACACCTTAAATTCAATTCCGTCTAGTGTCGGAGCGGCCGACGGCTCGGCGTAAAGGCGCGTGACAGCCGCGTAGCCTTGGACGCAAGCGTCATAGTCGGAATATTCCCTGGCGGCGCTGTGAACACGCCCGCCGGTAAAAGTCCGCTCGTAAAGTCCGCCGCCCAAGTCTTTTAGGACAACCCTGTCGTCCACGTATTCCCTAAAGGACACGCCGGCAAACTTGGCGCCCTTGTAGGGCTTGCTTTGGGCCATGCCGTTGACGTTTGGAAAGACGCACTTTTCTTGCGGCATAAGGCTGTCTTTGGCCACATGCGCAAGGGCCGCCAAGGCCTTTAAATTTTTGGCGGCAAAGTCGGCCATCGCGTAGTAGTCGCCTTCGTCCTCGCTTCCGACGATTTCGTCGCCGGGCCACATGACGCTTAAGGCTGCGCTGGGAATGCCCATCAACACGGCTTGCCGCGCCGCTCCGCAAGTTCCGGAATACAAAATGTCAAGGCCAATGTTGGGGCCGCGGTTTATGCCGGAAAGCAAAATGTCGGGCCGCTCAAAAACCTTGCCGTGAATCGCGGTCATGACGCAGTCGGCCGGAGAGCCGGCGCAGCAGTAAAAATTTTCGTCGATTTCGCGGACTTTCATTCCGCCGCCCATATGGATGCTTTGGCTGGTTCCGCTTTGGTTTGTCGCCGGCGCCATTACGAAAACCGTATGGTTGTCGTACAAAAGGCGCTCGCGCAAAACGTTTATTCCCAAAGCGTCGTAGCCGTCGTCGTTGGTCAAAAGGATTTTCACTAAAGCCTTACCTGATGGGCTCCCTTGGCGGGCTTAACTTCAAAGGTTTCCGCCTCAAAGCCAAAAATTCTTGAATACTCGTCAAGCTTTTTGCGGTAGACTTCCTCGTCCTCGTTGCGGATGATCGCGTAGAGGCAGCGGCCAAAGCCTTTGCCTGTAATGCGGCCGCAAGTGACCGGCTCGCGAATGTCAACCAAGTTGGGCTCAAGCTCGCCGACGCGCTTTAAAATCCAGTCGATTTCAGGACAAGAAAGCTTGTAGTTTTCCTGCAAGAGCTTGTGGCTGTTGTTGACAGCCCTTGCGAACTTTGTGAACTTGCCCTTTTTGATTCCGTCAAGCGCGTCCAAAATCAAGCCGTGCTCGTAGATTATGTACAAAAGCTTTTGCCTTGTGTCCTCGCTAACGACAGAAAGCATTTCGTTGACGTTGGTGGGGTTGGTGTCGTAGACCCAGCCGCCGACAACGCCCTTCTTGCGCTCCTTTAAGTCGCCGAGCAAAAGCGCGTGTTCCGGCTCGCGGATTTCGTCCTCGTTCCAAATCGAAACGCGGGGAACCTTGGCGTCGGTCAAAAGAATTTTGTAGCCGCTAAAGTCAAAGGGAATGTTTTCGTAAGCTTGCTTTCCGTAGTCGGTCAAAATCATAGAGCCCGGCTCCGAATAAAGCGCGGCAAAGTTGTCGGCGATCAAATTTCTTGTCTTTAGGAAAAGGCGGTTGCCCCTGTCAAGGACTTGCAAAAGCTGCGAGTCCTCGCAGTTGATCTTTTGAACCTTTTTTATCGCGAGAGCCGTTCCCGCCTTGATGGCGCTTGTGATTCCAAAACCGGCGGACGGAAGGATCTCGGAATAAACGGTAAAGTCCATTCCCTTTAACTCCATTCCGCTTGAAACAAAGCCGTAAACGACGGCCTTTAGAATGTTGGCCCAGCGGTCTTCCTTTTTTACCTTAAGGTTTGAGATGTCGGACTTTTTGCGCTCCTTAAGCTGGACAAAATGGAACTTAAGGGCGGTGTCGTCTCTAAGCGAAACGGCCACGTAAACAGGAATGTTTACGGCCATTGAAAGCGTCTTGTCCTTAAAAAACCAGCAAGAGTGCTCCCCCATTAAATGAAAGCGGCCAGGCGTCGAAATTACGACTTTTGGATTTTCTCCGTATTCTTTTTTGTGCGCGGCGTAAATATCTTTTGTTGCGGCCATTGTATTCCACCCATTGTCTTAAATCGTTTTTAGTTTTATTTATATTGAACAAATATCAAAAATGCAATAAGATATTATACCACAATGACGTTAATTTTTCAAGTTGTTTGCGCTCTTTTTTCAGGAATATTGTCCGCGCTTTCGATTCCAAACGAGCTTTTTGAATTTGGATCGGCCTTCTTGGGCTTTTTTGCCTTAGTTCCCCTATATTTTGCCGTCAAAAACGCCAAATCATATAAAGTTGCCGCGCTTTTATTCGCCATCGACGCCCTTACAACGCATTTGTTGTCCAGCCACTGGCTGGCCAACTTTAAGGATTTCGCGATTTTCACGCTTGGAGCGTCCGCCTTTGGAACCGCATGCATCGAGGCCATGGCCGGCTGCCTGTATTTTTTCCCCTTCGCCGGAGCGGGAACGGATTCCTGCCTAAAAATCGGCGGCAAAAAGCTCTCTTTTGAAGCCTTTAGGCCCCTGCACTTCGCGGCGGTCCGCGTGGCCTACGAATGGGCCAAGTCCACCGGTTTTTTGGCCTACCCTTGGGGAGTTTTGTCGATGTCAGCCTTTAACAGCAAGGCCCTTTTACAGTCCGCCGACATCTTTGGAACTTACGGCATAAGCTTTATGGCGGCCTTTTTTGCCGCCTGCGTCGCGGAATTTTTCCTAACTTTTAACAAATACGCGTTTTGGCCACAAAATTCGGCTCAAAACGCAAGATTCAACTTGCTTTGCTCTGTAAAATGCCTTGCGCTCTGTTTAATTTTGCTTTTTGCCTACGGAACGTTCAAGCTTTGCCAAAAAAGCCCGGCGCAAAAAGTCCTCAACGCGGTTCTCGTCCAGCAAAACATGGACCCCTGGGCTTCGGACGACGACATAGAAAGCGTCAAAAAGTCAATCGACTTGACAAGGTCGGGCATAAAAGAGTTTGAGGAGCAAGGCAAAAAGACGGACTTGGTCGTATGGTCCGAGGCCGTCTTGCGATACGCCATGCCAAAATCCTTGGGCCGCTACAATTTTGTTCCCGTTGAAGAAAACCTTCTTTCCTTTATAAAGAACGCCGGCGTCCCCTTTGTCATCGGAGGCCCCTACGTCCTTGACGCGGAAAAAAGCCAAATGGCCAACGCGGCGCTGGTCTTTGACAAGGATTCCAACTTAAGGGGCTACTACGGAAAAAGCCACTTGGTTCCCTTTGCGGAAGCGATTCCCTTTACAGAAAGCCCGCTTGTGAAAAAGTTCATGAACGCCATCGTCGGCTTTTCAAACGGCTGGACGCCGGGAAAGCGCTTGGTCCTCTTTGACTTTGACGCGTCCCAAAGCCCTGACGCCGACCAGCCCTTGTACCACGACTTGACAAAAGCGATGGAAGACGACGACACGGCCTTAAAGGCCAAGGTTCGCACGGCCCTTCCGATTTGCTTTGAGGACGCCTTTCCCGACACTTGCGGCCCGATGTTCAAGGCCGGCGCGGAACTCTTTTTGAACATAACCGACGACTCTTGGTCCAAGACCTACAGCGCCGAGCGCCAGCACTTTGCCGTGGCGGCCTTCCGCGCCGTTGAATACAGGACAAGCCTTGCCCGCTCCACCAACGCCGGCCTTACCGCCGTCGTGGACGACAAGGGCCGCATAGTCCAATCGATTCCGCTTTTTGAGGACGGCTGGCTTTGCGCCCAAATCCCCGTTTTTAAAAGGCGGGCCACAGTTTATTCAGCCTTCGGCAACTGGTTCGCCCTCTTAATCCTAATCCTTATCGCCGCCGCCGCCGTTTGCAAGGCCCGCGAATTCAAAGCCCCGACGCTCTGCGAATGCGTCAGGACGGAACTGGAAAAGATTGAATTTTAGTTTGCGTTTTTTTAAAAGCGGCATTATAATTTTAAAATCCATAAAAGTTTTGGGAGAAATATATGAAAAAGTTAAACCGTATTTTTGGAACAGCGGCCGCGGTCGCCGCCCTTTTGTTTTCGCTGACAATTTTGTCCTGCTCCTCCGCCTCTGACGGCCCCAACGTTCTTCCGCCCGCACCGGCCCTGAGCGTTCCTCTTACTTTGGAAGCCGCCGAAGCCGGAGCGGTCGTAACTTTTGACAACAAAGCCGCCGGCCCAGTCACATATAAAGTCAACGGAGGAGCGGCGCAAACAATCGCAAGCGGCGCGACAGAAACCATAACGCTTTCCGCAATTGACGACAAGGTTGAATTCTTTGGAGACAACAAGGCGTACGCGACAAACAACTATAGCAATTACAGCAAAATCGCTTGCGACAAAGACTGCTATGTTTACGGCAACATCATGAGCCTTGTTAAAAGCCAAGACTTTAAGGATGTTACAGAGTTGAAACAAAATTATACATTTTGCTCACTTTTTAAATCCAACACCCATATAAAAAACAAAAGCGGCGTTACTTTGCTTTTGCCCGCCACCACGCTGGCGAACTCCTGCTACAGCGACATGTTCTCCGGCTGCGCAAGCCTGACAGCCGCGCCAGAACTGCCCGCAACCACGCTGGCGAACGCCTGCTACTACTGCATGTTCTTCGGCTGCAAAAGCCTGACAGCCGCGCCAAGCCTTCCCGCAACCACGCTTGCGAGAAGCTGCTACGAGTCCATGTTCAGCGTCTGTACGAGCCTGACAACCGCGCCAAGCCTTCCCGCAACCACGCTTGCGAGAAGCTGCTACGAGTCCATGTTCTCCGGCTGCACGAGTTTGACGGCCGCGCCAAGCCTGCCCGCCACCACGCTGGCGGAAGGCTGCTACTATTACATGTTCTTCGACTGCGCAAGCCTGACAGCCGCGCCAAGCCTGCCCGCCACCACGCTGGCGAACTACTGCTACAGCGGCATGTTCTCCGGCTGTACAAGCCTTGCAAGCGTCACTTGCCTTGCGACGGATATTTCAGCAATCGGCTGCACGGCAGACTGGCTTAAGAATGTTGCCGCCAGCGGCACCTTCACAAAAGCGGACGGCATGACAGGCTGGACAACCGGCGCAAGCGGCATCCCCGCCGGCTGGACGGTCGTGGACAAACAATAACGCGCGGGGAACATCCGTTCCTCCAAAAAAAAACTTGACAAATTGTATATACATAGTGTATAGTTATTGTGGACGGATTGAATGGGGAAAACGATTGTTCACGGAGCCTTTGAATGGGACTCAGAAAAAGCGGAAGCGAACATAAAAAAGCATGGCATTTCTTTTGAAGAAATACTGCCTATGTTTGAAGACCCGCTTTTTTGGGAACGAGTTGATTCCGCCCATTCAACTGACAAAGAAATACGGTATTTTGGCGTGGCAAAGATAAAAGGCTTTGCTGTTGTGGTTTCTTGCTATACGGAACGAAAGCGGGTAAGAATAATATCCGCGCGAATTTCCACTAAGGAAGAGGAGCGTCAATATGAAAACTGGTGCAAGCAATTCTACAACTAAAAGAGTGGCGGAACTTAGAAAGAAAATCGACTTGTCGGACATTCCTGAAATAAAAGACTTTTCAAGCGGCCATTTGCGCAATTGGAAGCCGGCCAAAAAGCCTGTTTCGTTCCGCATTGACCTTGACAATCTTGAGTGGCTTCAAAGCGTCGGAGTAAAGGGCTACCAAAAAAAGATGAACGCTGTAATCAGATGGGCAAAACAAAACCACTGCCCAATCGCCACGCTTTGAAGATTCCCGAGCTGGAAAAGCTTGAATTTTAACGCTTGCAAAATTTAAAAAGCGGGTTTATAATTATTTTATCATGAAAGTCAATAAAAAGTTCGCTTTTGCCGCAGTCCTTGCGGCTTTTGTCGCTATAGAGGCCCAATCCCAAGCGGTCCGCTATCAAGGCCTGGCCGCTGGAGCGGGAATTAAAAACCAGTATTCAGTCGGCGACTGGGCCGACTACGCCGCGGCCAATCTGGGACTTAGCGTATTTGCAGAATACACAATTCCGGCATTTTTGCCAAAAAGCCTTGACTTGGGCGCCAGCGTCCGTTTTGACTACGACCACTCCTTTACAAAAGGAACGCTGGAGCGCTACGAGGGCGTCACGGCAAGCGCGGGCCTTTGGCTTAGAATTCCCTTTTGCGTAAAAGGCCACACCTTTGCCTTTCAGCCGGAAATATCCTACGGCCTCAATTTTGCCTTTGCAAAAGGCAAGGACGGAACAGTGCTTGACGATTTGTATTTAAGCCAAGCTATTTGCGTCGCCCCCGCCTTGCGGTACGTCGCTCCCGTTGGGGCATTGAAAAACCTGGAGTTTGAGCTCAGCCCATTATGGACAATAATGCCGCAAAAAGACGGCGGACTAATACAGACGATTGGCTTTAGGCTGGGAGCCGTTTGGCATTTTGGAAAGATCTTTAAAAAGAACGGAGGCGACAAATGAAGCTCTTTGTCAAAACTTTGGCGGCGATCGCCGCGACGACAATTGTGTTTGCCGCCTGCTCGAACATAATGGACGACCTAAAAGTCCGCCCCGCCTCCCAACCAGAGCCGACAACAACGCCAACTCCTGCGCCTGCGCCAGAGCAAACACCGACACCAACGCCAGCGCCTGTCGATCCGGCCCTGAGCGTTCCTCTGACTTTGGAAGCCGCCGAAGCCGGCGCGGTCGTAACTTTTGTCAACAAAGCCACCGGCTCCGTTACTTACAAGGTAAAAGGAGGAACGGCGCAAACAATCGCAAGCGGCGCGAGAGGAACCATAACGCTTTCCGCAATTGGTGACAAGGTTGAATTCTTTGGCGACAACAAGGCGTACGCGTCGGATTCCAACAATTACAGCAACATCGCTTGCGACAAAGACTGCTATGTTTACGGCAACATCATGAGCCTTGTTAATAGCACGCATTTTGAAAAAGCGACCGCGCTAGAAGAAGGTTATACGTTTGCCCGTTTCTTCAGAGACAACACCCATATAAAAAACAAAGACGACGCGGACTTGCTTTTGCCCGCCGCCACTTTGGCGAACTACTGCTACAGCTTCATGTTCGACGGCTGCTACAGCCTGACAAAAGCACCGGCGCTTCCCGCCACCACGCTGGCGAACTCGTGCTACTCCG
>JBGUQT010000116.1:0-4527 GCA_045131275.1 Treponema sp. | reverse complement strand
TCCTTCATGTGCTGGGGAATCTCGATAAGGCTTATGATTTCGCGGCGCTCTTCCGAAGTGAATTCCGTTATCAACTCGCCGTTGATGTCCAAGATTTTCGTCGGCAGCGCCGTTGTGAATTCGGTGAAGTTTTCGGTGTTGACTGTGTCGGAGGTTCTGGCCAAGCAAAGGCCCAAAACCGCTCCCGTTATCAGGGATGCCGCCATCAACAGCGAAGCAAAAACTTTTGTCGAAGTCTTTATCAATAGCATGTCAGTTTCCTTTAGTTTCCGCCGTTCTTTGTGTATTTGGCAAGTCCGCCTTGCTTAAGGATTTCGCGGCTGCGCTCTGACAAGTCGTTTACGGCCAAGATTGTCTTTCCGTTAAGGTCAATCTTGAACTCGCAGCCTGTGTTGAGCGCTTCCTCGATGTTTACAAGCTTAAGGGTATCTCCTTGCTTGATGGCGTCGTAGTCAGCGGGGTTCACAAAGTTGAGCGGTATGATTCCGTAGTTGATAAGGTTTGCCTTGTGGATGCGGGCAAAGCTCTTTGTCAAAATCGCGCGGACTCCCAAATACATGGGGCCAAGAGCGGCGTGCTCGCGGCTTGAGCCTTGTCCGTAGTTTTCGCCGCCAACCACGATGCAGTCGGCAAAGCCCGCCTTTTCGGCGCGGTTGTAAAATTCCGGGTCAAGGCGGGTAAGGGTGAACTTGCTTATTTCGGGAATGTTCGAGCGCAAGGGGAGCATTTTGGCTCCGGCCGGCATGATGTCGTCGGTCGAAACGTTGTCGCCAGCCTTGAGGGCCACAGGCAATTCAAGACTCGGCTTGTATTCGCGGCAAGCCGGGCAGGGCTTGATGTTGGGACCGCGCAAAATTTCTACCTTGGCGGCGTCCGCTTCGGGGAGCGGGGCGATGACCATTCCGCGGTCTTGGGCGGCTTCCAAAACGTCTTGGCTTGAAAGGCGGCTGTCGCCTCCGTCCAAAAGGCTTTGGCGAACGCCGGTCTTGTAGGCCGCGTCCTCGTAGTCCAAGTCTTCGGCGCTCGTAAAGACGCCGTTAATGGCGCTTGCCGCGGCGGTTTCCGGGCTTACCAAGTATACGTTTGCGTCGGCGGTGCCGCTGCGTCCCTTAAAGTTTCGGTTGAACGTTCGCAAGGTCACGCCTTGGCTGTTGGGCGCAAAGCCCTGGCCGATGCAGGGGCCGCAAGCCGATTCCAAAATTCTAAAACCGGCTTTGATAAGGTCGCCCAAGATTCCGGCCTTTTCGGCCATCATCAAAGTGGCGCGGCTTCCGGGAGCGATTCCCGCTTCAACGCCGGGAGCGATAGTCTTTCCCTTTACGATGGCGGCCACGCTTTCCAAGTCGTCAAGCGAAGAGTTTGTGCAAGAGCCGATCACGACTTGCGTTATTGGTTGGCCCCGCAAGCTTTGGATTGAGTTTATCACGTCGGGATTGTGGGGGCAGGCGGCAAGGGCATGCAAGTCGTCCAAGTTTATTTCGATAACCTTGTCGTAGGCCGCGCCTTCGTCGGCCTTGAGCTCCTTCCAAGAAGAGCCGCGTCCCATCGACTCCAAAAATTTCTTTGTCTTTTGGTCGCTGGGGAAAACGGAGGTCGTGGCGCCCAATTCCGCTCCCATGTTTGTGATTGTGGCGCGCTGGGGAACGGTAAGAGTCTCAACGCCGGGGCCAAAGTATTCGTAGATGGCAAGCGTTCCGCCTTTAACGGTCTCGCGGCGGAGGACTTCCAAAATAATGTCCTTGGCGCCAACGCCTTTCTTTAAAGTTCCTGTCAATTTTACGCCAAAGATTTTGGGCATGGCCAAGTGGAAGGCGCCGCCTCCCATCGCTACGGCAACGTCAAGGCCGCCCGCTCCGATGGCGATCATTCCAATTCCGCCGCCTGTGGGCGTGTGGCTGTCCGAGCCAAGCAAGGTTTTTCCGGGCGCTCCAAAGCATTCCAAGTGAACCTGGTGGCAAATGCCGTTTCCGGGGCGGCTAAAGTAAAGGCCGTATTTGGCCGCCACGCTTTGAAGGTAGCGGTGGTCGTCCATATTTTTAAAGTCTGTCTGAAGGGTGTTGTGGTCAACGTAAGAGACCGAAAGCTCCGTCTTTACGCGGGGAATTCCGATCGTCTCAAACTGAAGGTATGTCATCGTGCCGGTGGCGTCTTGGGTGAGCGTTTGGTCAATTTTAATCGCGATGTCCTTTCCGCGCTCGATCGGCTCGCCTTTAGTGAATTTTGTCTCTTTGCACGCTTGGGGAACGATGTGTTCCTGCAAGATTTTTTCCGCCAATGTAAGGGCCATGAAATGCCTCCAAAAAATTTTGCCTACTATTATAGCGCATTGCATGCGCTTTTGCTAGTGGTAATTTATTAAATTGCGCTCTCGCGAGCGCGGGCAATATCGAATCTATAGGAAGAATTCGATGCGTCTACTAGCAAAATCACACGAAGTGTGATACAATAGAGAATTGTGGGAGCGAAAAATCTTGTAAAAAACACGGCCTCTTTTTGCGTCGGCGCGGCTTTGCTGTCCGTTTGCGCGGCGGCCGCCTTTTTGCCTTGTTCCTGCAAAAAAAAGGGCCAAAAGGACTTGGAGGAATACACGCCCCTTTCCAGGACAGCGTCGGAACTCAGTTCTTCCGCCCAATGGGCCTACGAAATGGAAGCGGACCGCCTTTCAAAAAAAATTGACTCGTTTGAATTGATTTCGCGGAGCGTTTCCCTTTCGCCTTTGACTATGGCGGCCTTGGAGGGCGGACTTCCGATGAGGGGCGTTTACCCGGATTTGGCCGGCTTTGAAAATTTGGACACTTCCGGCATAGAAGGCGAGATTTTGGAAACCGTCCGTTCCTTTTGCCAAGCCTTTGTGGATTTTTCAAACGAAGTTTCGGCGGAAGGGGAGCAAAAAAATTCGTCGCAAGTTGACGCTTTGTTTTCGCCCCAAACTATTTTTTCGCTTTCGCTTTTTTTGGCCGACAGCCAGAAAGCCGGGCCGTTTAAAGACTATGTTGTGGGCCGGCCCTTTGTGGGCGACGATTTGGTCGAGGTGCCCGTTCGCTTTGAAGGAAAAAAACAGTATTTGTTTTGCAAGCTTTATCCCGTGTTGCAAAGGGAAGATTGCAAAATCCAGCAGATAGAAATATACAAGTCGGAGGCAAAAAATGGAAGCGGCAAAACTGACAGGAATTGAGCGCGAGTTGGTGCTTCAATACTTGATTGACGGAAACGTTCCCGTAACCGTGACTCCAATAGAAGACGAGGCCGCGGAGACCGACGGCGACGACTCAAAAGTAAAGCCCGCGACTTCGGCGCTTTTTCCCATCGCGATAAAGGCGGAACAACTTAAAGTTTTGGAGCAGGGAATCATTCTTTTGACAAACCCTCCGCAAAACGTAAAGAGCTTTATCGACAAAAAGGCCCGCGTGGAATTCTATTTTAACCGTTTGGGCCTTTACTTTGAGACAAACATCAAGCAAATAAAGGCGGGCCTCGCGCTGGTCATTCCGTCGTCGATAAGCAGAATACAAGAAGCGCCCGCAGCGCCGCGTCCGACTGAAATTTCCGCGCAGCTTTATTTTTCGGTCAACCAAAAGACCGACGTTCACATCGATTGCGTTCCGGCAAAGGGCTACCAACTTTTTACAAAGCCTGTTTGGAAGGACATCGCCGAAGACGCGCAAGTCAAGGCCAAGGAGTACTTGGAGGAATTCATCGTCCACGCGCGCCAAAAAGGCGTTGCCGGAAGCGGCGTGCAATTGATTCCGGTTGTCCGCTACTTGGCCGAAAAAGTCATTGTTATGGAAAGCGTCCAAAACCGCAAGAGCCCGCTGGAGATTTTGTTCATCAACCACGAGCGAATCGTCTTTGGCCAAAGGGCCGGCAACGCCGAGTTGCAGGACGGAGCGGAATACGCGCTTGAAATGTCGTTCCCGCTGCCGCGTCCTTTAAGCGAGCGAAAAATTTTCGGCACATGCCGAGTTGAGTCAAACTATTATGACGACAAAAAAGAGTTGTCGTGCGTGGTTTGCAGGTACACGTCGCTTCAAGAGGAAGACATTCGCTTTTTGTACGAAAAGGGAACGGGAGAAAAGTTTATTTAGCGGCCGGCGCGTCGGCTTGCGACTTTTCGCGCTGGCGCCTGACTTCCTTGTTGTTGCCGATAAGAATTCCAACCGGCTTTAGGAACGAAACGTTCTCGCAGATGATTTTAATGAACACCAAAAACGGAACGGCGAAAAGCATTCCGATAAAGCCCCATATCCAGCCCCAAACGCTTAATGAAACTAGAATCAAGAAGGGCGAAATGTTAAGGTTTCCGCCTTCAATGCGGGGCTCGACCACGTTCCCCAAAATCATGTTTGTAAAAAAGAGCAAGAGGGCTGTGGCGATTACCGGCGGCGCGTACGGAAAGAATTGAAGCAGCGCGAAAAATCCCGTCAACAGCCCGGAAATCACGCTTCCGAATGTCGGAATGAAGTTGAGCAAAAAGGCCAAGAAAGCCCAAACGATCGCAAAGTCAACGCCTATGATTGAAAGCCCGGC
>JBGUQT010000115.1:0-9570 GCA_045131275.1 Treponema sp. | reverse complement strand
GCGGGCGGCGCGGCCTATGATTTGGATTAGCGAAGTGGTCGAGCGCAAAAAGCCGATTTTGTCCGCGTCCAAGAGCGCGATAAAGCTAACTTCCGGGAGGTCGATTCCTTCACGCAAAAGGTTGATTCCGATAAGGACGTCGATTTCGCCGGTTCTAAGCGCCTTTAGAATTTCCACGCGCTCAAAAGTGTCGATTTCGGAGTGAATGTACTTTACCTTTAAATTAAGGCCCAGCAAATAGTCGGTCAAGTCTTCGGCCATTTTTTTTGTCAGCGTAAGGATAAGGCTTCGCTCGCCCTTCTCTATCCGCTCGCGAACTTCCTTGTAAATGTCTTCCATTTGGCCTTCGCTGGGCCGCACTTCCACAATCGGATCCAAGAGACCTGTGGGGCGGATGATTTGCTCCACCACTTGCGTGGACTGCTTGACTTCCTCCGGCCGCGGAGTGGCTGTGACAAAAATCGCTTGGTTGATTTTTTTCCAAAACTCGTCGGCCTTGAGCGGGCGGTTGTCAAGCGCGCTAGGCAGGCGAAAGCCAAAGTCAACCAAGTTTTGCTTTCGGCTCCGGTCGCCCTCGTACATCGCTCCGATTTGCGGAACGGTTACGTGCGCCTCGTCAATCAGGCACAAAAAGTCGTCGGGAAAGTAATGCAGCAAGGTTGCCGGCGGAACTCCGGGCGCGCGGTTTGCGATGGGCGCCGAATAATTTTCGATGCCGGAGCAGTAGCCCATCTCTTTCATCATTTCTATGTCGTAGGTGACGCGCGTTTTTAGGCGCTCGGCTTCCAAGATTTTCTTTTGCGCCCTAAGCTCTTCCACCCGCGCTTCCATTTCTTTTTGAATGCGCTCGGTGGCGCTTTCCAGCTCCGACTGGGGAACGACAAAATTCTTAGCGGGATAAACTGTCGTCTCGTCAAGCTCTTCGGTGAACTTTCCGCTCACCACGTTAAAGCGGCGGATGCGGACGACTTCTTCCCAGTCAAGCTCGATGCGGTAGGCTTCGTCAAATTCCATGTAGGGCGGATAGATTTCTATCACGTCGCCTTTTATGCGGAAAGTTCCCCGCTCCAAAACCATGTCGTTGCGCTTGTACTGAACTTGAGCCAATTCCAGCGCCAGGGCGCGGGGGTCAAGCGTCTGCCCTTTTTCGATGTGGACGCGCATCGACTTGTAGAGTTCCGGCATTCCCAAGCCGTAAATGCAGGAGACGGTTGCGATTACGATTACGTCGCGCCGCTCCATAAGGCTGTAGGTCGCGGCCATTTTCATTTGGTCGATTTCTTTGTTTATCGACGCGTCCTTTTCTATGTACAAATCGCGGGCGGGAACGTAGGCTTCCGGCTGGTAGTAGTCGTAGTAGGAGACAAAGTATTCTACGGCGTTGTTGGGGAAAAATGTCTTGAACTCGCGGAAAAGTTGCGCGCTCAAAGTTTTGTTGTGGCTTATGACGAGCGTTGGGCGCTGCACGGCCTCGATGATTTTTGCCATCGTGAATGTTTTTCCGCTTCCAGTGACGCCCTTTAGCGTTTGGAAGCGGTCGCCGCGCAAAAAGCCTTCGGCAAGTTTTTGGACCGCCGGCCCTTGGTCGCCCGAAAGTTCGTAGGGAGATTCAACGACAAATTTTCTCATTCCGCCGCCGACTCCTCGGCAAGAACGACCTTGCAGTCGTAGTTCTTTTTGTTGCGGTGAATCGTAATCGTCACCGTGTCGCCCGGCCGCTTGTTTTCCAGCATAGAATAGTAGTCCGAATACGTGGAAACTTGGACGCCGTCAATGCCCACGATGATGTCTCCGCCGATGTAGAATGTGCGCGCGTTGCGCGAATTTCCGTAGCGGACGGCTTGCGTTCCGCCCTTGATTCCGGCCTTGTCCGCGTTTCCGCCGCGCGCCGTCTCGCTGACCAAAATTCCGTAGCTTATGTCAAGGCGCGCGTAATCGGCGATGGCGCGGCTCATCTGCACAAGGCTTGCCTGTATCGCGCCTCGGCGGACTTTTCCGTACTGCAAAAGGTCGGACACGACGCGGCGGGCGGTTGAGGCGGGAACGGCGAAACCGATTCCGGCGTTGGAGCCGCTTGACGAATAAATCATCGTGTTTATGCCAATCATGTTGCCCGCCGTGTCAAGGAGCGGGCCGCCCGAATTTCCGGGATTGATTGAAGCGTCGGTCTGGATCATGCCGCGAATGATGATGTTGTTTGAGTTTTTAATCGGGCGGCCCAACGCGCTTACGATTCCGGTCGTGAGGGTGCGCTCAAAGCCAAAGGGGTTGCCGATGGCGATGACCTTTTGGCCAACCTTTAGTTTTTCGCTGTCGCCAAACTGAATCGTCTTTAAAACCAAATCTTTTGGCGGGTCGAATTTCAAAACGGCGATGTCGCTTTCCACGTCGCTCCCGACAACGCGGCCTTCGTACTGGCTTCCGTCGTAAAGGGAGATGTAAATCTTTGTGGCCTTTTCGATTACGTGAACGTTTGTGATTACGTAGCCGCGGCTGTCGATGATGGAGCCGGAGCCGGAGCCGCCGTCTTCTGCGATCGGCTCAAAGAACCAGTTCATTCCCATAACCTGCGTCGTGATGTTTACTACCGCTTCGTTGAACTGCTGGTAAACCGAAATGTTTTGCTGCTCATCCGCGGTGTATGTGACGGCGGGCGCAGCCACCAAAGTTTGGCTTTGCAAAAACTGCGAGGCGTCGCCCTGCGCGCTTTGGCTGTTTGGCGCGTTTTGCAATGACGCGTCGTTTTTAGAAGCGCTGTCCGAATCTTGCGGAGCGGCTTCTTTTGGTTGGGAACTTGTGGCCCAGTAAAATATTTTTTGCGCGCCCAAAACTGCGGCGGCGGTAATTATCACTGTTGTTAATGTAGAAAAAAACAAGTGGCGGCGTGTGTAAAGTTTCATATAATTCTATTGTAATGAATTTTCGCCGCGCGCGCAACCAGGTTCATCCAAAACAAATGTATCGTGTTAGGCCAAAAATCGCGCGAAAAATTTTCGTTTTTTTTAAAATTTGCGCCAAATTCTTTAAAAAAATTCCTACCTTATAGTTGCGGCGGAAAAAAATCAGGCCGCGCTTTAAGGAGGTTCGTATGAACATGAAGAAAACTTTAAGGCCGTCGCCAACAGCAATCTTAAACCCTCGCATTGACGTCAACTTCAAAGCGATGTTTACCCAAGAGACGGAAGGCTCTCAAATAGCGCTAAAGTCGTTTCTGTCCAGCGTTTTGGGAAAAACCATAAAGGAAGTCAATCTTACGGCCAACGAGCCGCCAGTTGACGCGCCCAGCCAAATGCAAATGACATTTGACGTTGCGGTAAAGTTTGATGACGGAGAAAGAGCTTCCATAGAAATGCAAGGGCGCGACCGCAAATACGACTACGCGGCAAGAAGCGAGGTTCAAGCAGCGCGGCTTTTAAACAACAGCGCGAAAAAAGGCGGCGGATGGAGTTCAGAAAAAGTCTATCAAATCTCCGTGCTGAATTTTCACAAAAATAATGACAAAAGCGAAATGTCATGGTATACTATGCGCGACGAAAAGGGAGCCCAGTTGGCTGGCCGGCTTAATGTGATTTTCATCGACCTGCTTGAAATAAAAAAACTTGTAGGAACTCCCATTGAAAAATTGACCGCACTGCAAAAATGGGGTCTGTATTTATCTTATGCGGACGACGAAAGCAAAACGGAATATGTCAATAAACTCGCGGCCAGCGAAGGAGGAATTATGGAAGCAAAGACAATCATAAAAAGAATGAGCGAAGAGGAATCCAACTGGTTTAGAGAGTTTAGCCGGGACACCGCAATGCGAGACTACAACGAAAGCATGTCCATCGCCAAAAAAGAAGGCCTGGCCGAAGGCGAACGAAAAAAAGCCGTGGAAGCCGCGCGGAATCTTCTAAAAATGAATGTCTTGTCGCCAGAGCAAATCGCGCAGGCGGAAGGTCTTTCTTTGGAACAAGTTATGGAAATACAAAAAGACTTGGCTCCTGCATAATCGCCAAATCACTGAACATGACCATCGAAGAAACGACAGAAATCGTTTGCGAGGCCGAAAAAGCCTAAACAAACAAAAAAGCCCGGCCGCGCGAGCGCCAAACAAAATCGCTTGGCGTCCGACGGCCGGGCAAGAAAGCCTGCGCGCGGGCTTTGCCCAAACGTTGCTGTTTGGACAAGCCGCGGCGGGGAATGCTTACGGCAATGAGTGGACTATATCGCCGTTTTGCTGATTTTGTTTATGTGCATCTCCTGTATAATTCTTGTCTTCTTTGGTATATAGTATAATATATACGTAACCTTCCGTTCCTGTAGGTGTTGATGAGAAGCCATTGTCACGCAAACCATTTCCTTTATTCGACACAAGCGTATAGGCAGAATTTACAGTATTATAATTTCCGCTCGAAGGAATGTATCTTAACTCATCGATAGTTGGCACCCTCCAACCGCTTGTGTAGCCGTCGACTGAATAATTATTCGCCCATTGTTCCACATAGGCTAAACCGAAATTTTTATCAGCGCCATAGAGCCGTTCCAATCCAACCATAAGCTGACTGCCTGGCGTGTCGTTTATGACAACGCCCACAGGGGTGCAACCAGCGTACTTAGACGGCTCGGCGCTCCACTTGCTGGGATCAACATATTTTGTCACGCCGCCAGTTCTCACAACAATCGCCGCCATCTTGATTTGGCAGAACATGTCTTCTTCCCAAATGGCGTAAAGGGTCTTGTCGCCGGTAAGCGTTATGTTGGCTTGGTCAGTCCAAGTGGCGGTAGTCGCGCTGGCGTCTTCGCTCCAGCCCTTGAACTTGTAGTCCTGCCTTGTAAATGTATTGGCGCGCAAGGCAGTCGCCTCTCCGTGGTAGATTCCAGTCTGATCCACATTGGCGCCAGACGCTCCGTTTCCGACAAAGGTCACCTTGTAAGTGTTCTTGTTGTAAACGATTGTCACGCTAGAGCTTCCGTCGGCCTTAATCTTAGTTTGCGTAATAGTTGCCGCCGTAAAGCCGGTGTAATTGTCGCCAGACTTTGCAGTGGCGTTTGTGTTGGCGCCCGTGGCTCCGGTCTTGTTTTCATTCTCCGTGCCAACAACTTCGCTGGCTCGCTTTCTTTGGTGGACAACCTTGTATGCCGTGTTGGTATTTGCCGTCCACTTGGCGTAGAGAGTCGCGGTTCCGCCGTCGGAAGTTGACACTGTAGAGCCGTCGGCCTTGTCGTTGTACGCCTTGCTTCCGCTAGAGCTTGTAGCCCAGCCAGCGAAGGTGTAGCCCTTGATTCCAAAGGCGTTGGTCCTAAGATTTTGCGGCGAGCCGTAGACAAAGCTTTGGCTGGCCATGCTTCCGCTTTCCGTGGCAGTGCTGTCGCCAGATTTGTAAGTGTTGTTGACGTTAAAGTTCACCGTAAACTTGTGGCGCCTGTACTTAATGTCGATTACGGTAGAGCCGTCGGCGTTGATGTGGTTCTGGGCCACGCCCTCGCAAGTAAAGCCACTGTAAGTTTTAGACGCGGCGACTGTGTTGGCCCAAGTAGTTCCGCTCTTTGTTTCAGTGTCCTTGACTGTGTAAGTGTCGGCAAGCTCCGTCGCGTTCTTGTAATCCTGCTGCAAGTGGCGCACTTTGTAGGCGGTGTTGGCGTTGGGCGTCCATTTTGCGTACATGGTGAACGTGTCCCCGTCCACTATAGTAAGGCTGTAGGCGTTGTAGGCGTCGCTGTAATTCGTTCCCGTTCCGTCGGCCTTTGTGTTCCAGCCGCCAAAGGTGTAGCCCACGATGGCGTAGGCGTTGGCTGTAAGATTCTGCGGAATGCCGCATTCATAGTCCTGCTCGGCCATCTCGCCTGTCAAGACCGCCGTCGGATCCACCGTAGGCTGCGCGTTGTCAGGCACGTTGGAATCAAAGGCCACCTTGTACTTGTTGCCCTTCCAGAGCGCGTACATATTGACATTCGCGCCGCCGGCCGCGCTAAGGTTTTTAACGCTGGCCTGGTCGGCGTATTCCGTTCCGCTTCCGTCAACTTCGCTGTTCCAATTGAGCCAAGTGACGCCCTTACTTGTTCTGTCAAATTTGTTTTTAGTAAGCTGGTACTCGTGGTCGTAATTGCAGTCCATGTCGGCCATCGATCCGGCCGCGTCTTGTCTTTCGTTGTTTTGCTTAAAGACAATCTTGTACTTGTTTGCCGTCCACTTGGCGTAAAGGGTAATTCCCGTGTTGTCGCCAAAGTCCGCGTCTTCCAATCGCGTCACGGCCTGTCCGCTAAAGTCCGCAGTTTTAAACCAGCCGCCAAAGGCGTAGCCGGTCATAGTCGGATTTCCAAGGAAAGTTACCATTTGCGGAATGTGCCAGCGCGGAAAGCCTTCCATTTCCACGACGCTTGTGATTGTGTCGCCGTTGTTGTTGATATGGTTTCCGTTGACGCTGTCGTTGGCCACAAAGTTTATGCCCTTGTAGTTTCCGTAAACGATTCGGCCATAGGAGCTTAGAATGACATTGTAGCTGAACGACGTTCCGCTAGAAGTGGTCACCGTCAAAACTGTTGAGTCGCTGGCCCCCGCGGCGATGTCTTGGGCTGTAAGGACAACCTTGTTCATTTGGCGCTCTACGGACACAACCCCGTCCTTTGCCACTGTCGCGGACGCAACAGGGCTTCCAACTAAAACAGAAAGGGTTGATTTTGTCAAGTCAAGCTTGACGGCGCCTGTTGGCTCAACCTGCGCGTTGTAAACAAGAGTTATGTCGTCAGCAGTTCCTCCGTGGCTTCGCTTTCCTGTAACGGTTACAGAGGCGGCAGCGTCTTCTTCCACAAGCGAGTAAACCCAAAGGCGGTCTTCAACAACTTCCGCCTTGATTTTTTGCGCGTCAGAGACAGTCGCCGCGTAATCAGTTATGTTGTAGATGTCCAAATCCCTTATGGCATACTTGTCCACGCTGCTAATGGGAGAGGTTTCGGCCCCCTGCTCAACACAGCTTACGTTGCCCTGCTCGTCAACGGTCACTTCAAAGACGGCGGTTCCTGCCTTTTCGCCATTTTTCACAGGCGCGGTCACAACGGTCTTTCCGGGCTTTTTTCCTGTAAAGACCAGAATTTCATTTCCGCTTTCGTCAACTGATTTCTGCGCCGTGGCCACGCTGGGGTCGGCGCTTGTCGGCTCTTCTGTAACAGTCGCGCCGCTTGAGCCGATATCGACGGTTTGCTTTCCTCCGACAAACTTGGATTTTTCGGTGTAAGTGACATTTCCGGCTTCGTCCACTTTCACAGTGTAAGTCACTATGACGCTTTCGCCGTTCGAGCCGACTCCTGTAATCTTGACCTCAGTATCGCCAGGCTTGTGGCCTGTAAAGGAAGTGGTGCCGTCGCTGTTGGTGGTTACTGTGACCAAGCTTTCGTCGCCGCTGGAAGCTCCTTCAGTTTTGGACAAGTCCTCGCTTTTTGTAGCGGTCACAGTCCGCTCAGGAAAGCCAGTGTTCAACAAATCGTTCACCATTTGGCTGCATGAAGCCAAGAAGAAAAGAGTTATGAAAAGCGCCGCGGCGCCAAAAATTTTCTTTCTCATAAAAACCTCCGTAATAACTGTAAAAAAAGCAAATGGCTTACTTCTTAATCAAGAACTCGATTCTACGGTTCTTCCACCAGTTTGCCCTGTCCTCTCGGCTTGCGATTGGATTGGCGTCTCCCATGCCCTTGGCGTCAAGGCTTTCGCGCGCGATTCCCCGCTCGGCGATAAGCTCCATGATGGCTTGGGCGCGTTTTTCACTCAGCGGAATAAGTTCGTTTTCATTCTCTTCCTTTGTTCCGCTAAGGTTGTTGGCGTAGCCTTCAACAGTGATTTTTGCGCCAGAAATCTTCTTGAACTTGTCCACCAAATGTTCGATTGTGTCGTCCAAGTCTTTTTTCTGTTCTGCGTTCAATTGCTTGAATGTAGCCTCATTGGGGTCAAAGCGGAACTTTGTCATCGCAACGCGCCATTCGTTTTCTCCTGTTTTTTGCAATACAATGCCGCTATTGATTTCAACTCCGCCTTCAACTTTGGCGTTCATTTTGTCCATGCCCAAAAGCTCGCGGTCGGCCGCGCATGGAACGACATTCAAGACAGCCTTGTAGGCGCTTTCAGAGAACACGGCGTCGCCCTTGTCGCCTTTTCCGTCCCAGACAATTTCTTTTGGCGCGAATTCGTTCTTTCCGCTCCAAGTCTTAAAGGGATTTCCGGACGGGTCGTAAATGACCAACGACCAGCTTTCAGGCGCCGCGCTCATGTAGTTTGCCGCGGGACGGAAGGTTACGGTGTCGTTAAGGCCGTCGCCGTCAGGGCTAAAGCCGTTCAACTCGTCCTTGTTCACGCCAAGCAAAAGCTCGGGGTTTTTGCGGACGGCCTCAAGGCTTTCCTTAAGCTGGGCCTTTTTAGCTTCGGCGCGCTCTTCTTCAAGTTTTTTCGCGCGCTCTTGCTCCTCAAGTTCCTTCGCGCGGCGCTCTTCTTCAAGCTTTTTCGCGCGCTCTTGCTCTGCGCGGCTTTCCTCAAGCTCCTTCTGCAAGCGCTCCTTTTCCTTTCTTTCCTCGTCAAGCGCTTTTTCAAGACGCGCTTTTTCGGCTTGGCTGGCCGCTAGCGCCTCGTCGTTCTTAGAGTCGTTCTTTGCGTCAGCCTTCGCTCCAGCGGCGCCCTTTATGTGCCAAACCGCGCCCAGCCTAAAGCCCAGCTGGTTCAGCGTGTGGTCGTGTTCAATTGAGATTGTGTAGACCGGAGAAAATTCAATTTCAAAGGAATTTCTTGCCCATTCAGGCAGCTTTGAAATTTTGCTGGGCATCCACCTTAACGCGGGCGCGAAAACAAGCGCTTGGTCGGAATACCAACCGCTGGCCTTTGAAAGGTTCTGTCCGTCAACATTGTGCAGATAGAGCGCGTAGGAAATTTCCGGCTGAAAGGCAAAGGGCTGCCCGAACAGCGAGAAAGGCATGCGGTAAAAGACTCCGATTGAAAAAGACACGTCGTCGCCACGCTTTAGGTTGGATCCCTTTTTTGGGAATATATGCGCGTAGTCGACATGCTGGCTTATTCCAAGCCTCATGTTCTTTGGGAACTTGATCGGCAGCGTGTACTCAAGGTCAAGCCCAATGCCCAAGGTCGTGAGCGCGAATTTGCCCCATTCGCCCAAGCCGTATTGGTTGGTCAAAAATCCGCCAACAGCGAAATCCGAAAAAACGGGGACGCTGGGGTCCAAAAACACAAAGGCCGGCGGCTTATCGCTGCCGCTTGACTTGGCGCTTTTTTGCTTGGCGGCGGCCGGAAACGCCAACAAAAACAGCGCGGCGACCGCTAAAAAAGTTCTTCTCATAAGAAACTCCTTCCGATAAATTTTGTAGAATTTTTAATATTAATTGAAATAAAAAACGAGCGGCTATGAACTACGCGACGCGACAGTCCTGCGGCTTGAATTCCGAAGAGAAAATTGTCTGTGGATTAGAAAAGGATTCTGTCCAGACCCAAAGAAATCTAGATGGTATATGCCCGAATTGCGAATTGCGAATTGCGAATTGCGAATTGCGAATTGCGAATTGCGAATTGCGAATTGCGAATTGCGAATTGCGAAT
>JBGUQT010000114.1:0-6288 GCA_045131275.1 Treponema sp. | reverse complement strand
CCACCAAAAGGCGTCTTGTTTTTTTATTTCAACAAAGCCTTCATCGTCAAATTCCGATTTTAGGCTTGCGTAAATTTGCGGGTTAACGACCGTCACGACTAAAGCGTTTTTGTCAAGGACATATTTTTTGAGCGCGGCGGCGACAGCTGGGTCGCTGGCCTTGTCCATGTTTTTTTCGTAAGAATAATAGTAGTCTTTGTCGCAAACGGTCCACCAGTAGCGCGCCTCTTCCAAGACGCCTTGAAAAAGCTCCGACTTTACAAGACGCTCGTTGGCGCGCGTCCGCTTGATTATGCCGATGTTTTTTTTTCCGACAATTTTTTTTGACGAAACGTATTGGGGAACCAACTTTTGCGCGACCAACTGGTAAAAGCTTTTGGCGCGCGCCGGGATCGAACGTTCCGGCTCAAGCATCATCGCGTAAAAGTTTATCGTGGAGGTCCGCCGCTTGGTTGTATAGCCGCCTCCGACATAATCTTTTGAAATCACTTGCAAATCTTTTTGCGCGAACACGTCCTTTACAAAAGAGGAGTCATGGTCGGCGAGGTAGCTTGTGAACAAGTCCAAGGGATAGGTGGAGGCGCGGTCAAAGTCCGCGTCGGGGCCGCGATAGTAAACCATCACTTGAGCGATTTGCGGAGAGACTTGCTCGTTGGGCATTACAAAAAATTTTGTCTGGTCAAAAGGCTCTTGCGTTTGGACCGCGCATTCCGAGTCAAAGTCAAAGGAGCCGCGCCTCCAGCCGCCGAAAATTTCTTGGGCAAGACGGCGGACTTCTTTTGCGTCAACGTCTCCGCCGACAAAAAGCGCCGCGTTGTTTGGAACGTAATATTTTTCCTTTATCGATTTAAGTTCGTCAAGGCTCGCCTCTTGAACGGTTTGGACGGCGCCGCTGGGATCCAGTTGCCAGGGAGCGTTTGGAAAAAAAGTTTTGGTAAAGAAAGAAGACAGAATTGTTCCGGGAGAATTGAGGTTGGCTTGTATTTCCGAGATGACGACTTTCTTTTCGGCCTCAAACTCGTCGGGATTCATGCTGGGCTCGCGAATCGCCGCCGACCAAAATTCCATCCCCTTGCGCAAGTCTTCCGACGGAATCGTAAAATAATAGTTCACGCAATGCTCGCCTGTCGTTCCGTTCCAATCGTCGACGCCCAGTTCCGACAAGGCTTTTTGAAAGGCGGCGGAATCCTTGCAAAGGGAATTTCCTTTGAACATCATGTGCTCGTACAAGTGAAAGATCCCCGTGTTGTCGCGGCGCTGGGTGACGCCGCCGGCTCGGACCGCGATTTCTATATAGGCAAGAGGAACCTTGTGGTCTTCTTTTACAAAAACGCTAAGGCCGTTGTCCAGCTGAAAGTATTCCGGGTAAAGCGCCGCGGACTTTTTGCAAGACGCAAAGAGCGCGCAAAAAAGCAAACACAGCGCAAAAAGCTCGCGGATAGTTTTGACAAAGAATTTATTTTTCATTGCCGCTATCATATTGTCTCCTATTGTAAACGAACACTATCGCCGCCATGAGAATGATGACCGCGTAGCCGATCCAACTTAGCGCGTCCGGGATTTGGTTGAACATCAACAAGCCCAAGAGCGAAGAAAAAATAATTTGCGAATAGTCAAAAATAGAAATGTCTCGCGCGGGCGCGAAAAAGTAAGCGTAAGTGATGCCGAACTGGCCCAAGCAGCCCGCGACTCCCGCTCCCAGCAAACACAAAAGCTGCCAAGCTTGGGGCGCCTTAAAATTCATCGCCATAAACGGAAGGCAGAGCGCGCAAGAAAAGCAGGAAAAAAACGCGATGACCAAAGCGCCCTTGACTTTCATCGTTCCAAGTTTGCGCACGCAAGCGTACGCAAAGCCCGCGCCCATTCCGCCCAAAAAGCCCGCCAAGGCCGGAAGCGAATGAACCGCCGACGCTCCGGGCTTTATCACAAAAAGCGCTCCAAGAAAAGCGCCGATTGTCGCCGCCATCGGAACGGCCTTGATTTTTTCGCCAATCAAAAAGAGGCTAAAGACAACGGCAAAGAAAGGGGACATCTTGTTTAGAATAGCCGCGTCGGCAATCGGGATTCTGTCCAAGGCGTAAAAGTTTCCAAAGATTCCGGCGGAACCGCAAAGGCCGCGCAAAATCAAGAACTTTAAGGCGCCTTTTGGAATCGCAATGCGCTCGCGGCTTTTTAATAGCATAAAGAGCGTCACAACGACCGCGACGGCGTTCCTAAAAAAAGCCTTTTCGGTAAAGGGAATGTCGCCGGCCAAGTGGGCCAGCGCGGCCATAAGCGCGAAGTTAAAGGCGGAAAAAACAAGACAGGCCGCGCCCTTAAAGAAAGCGCCGCGGCCCTCGACCGGCCGCGGGCCGCCAACCAAACGCGGGCCGCCTGCCCCCGCCGCCTCGTTCGCGCTTGGGTTGTCATTCGCTCCGCTCATTTAAAGTCCTTGACACCGTCAAGGTCAAGCGTGGCAAAAAGGTCGTCCACCGTTTCACGGCGGCGGATTTGGACAAAGGAGCCGTCCGAGCGCATAAGGATTTCGCCCGCGCGGAGCTTTCCGTTGTAGTTAAAGCCCATCGCGCGGCCGTGCGCGCCCGCGTCGTGAATGATTACCAAGTCGCCGTTTTCAATTTTTGGAAGCGGGCGCTGGACCGCGAACTTGTCGCAGTTTTCGCAAAGGCTTCCGACAACGTCGTAGACTTCAGTTTTGGGCGCGGCTTCTTTTCCGCTGACCGTAACCTCGTGGTAAGCGCCGTACATTCCCGGACGCATAAGGTCGGCCATGCAAGCGTCAACGCCGATGTATTTTCGGTAAGTGTCTTTTTTATGAATCGCTTTTGTGACAAGCCAGCCGTAAGGGCCTGTGATCGGGCGGCCGCATTCCCACTTGATTTCCAAGCCGTCAAGGCCGGCGGGAACGATCATGCTGTCGTAAAGAGCGCGGATTTTGTTGGCCACCTCAAAGTAGTCAACTTTCTTTTGATCAGGTTTGTATGGGATTCCGAGTCCGCCGCCCAAGTCAAGAAATTCGATTTTGATTCCAAGCTTTTCCTTTAGTTCCACCGCAAGCTCAAAAAGCATTTTTGCGGTGTCTACAAAGTAGTTGGGATCCAACTCGTTTGAGGCGACCATCGTGTGCAGGCCAAAGCGCTTGGCGCCAAAGTCGCGCGACTTTTTGTAGGCCTCAAAAATCTGCTCGCGGGTCAAGCCGTACTTGGCTTCCTCGGGCTTTCCGATAATCGCGTTTCCGTCCTTGAGCGGGCCGGGATTGTAGCGGAAGCAAATCAATTCCGGAAATTTTCCGCCAAGGGCGTCGCGCAAAAATTCTATGTGGGTGATGTCGTCAAGGTTTATGATGTTGCCCTGCTTGTAGGCCAGCTGGAATTCTTCGGCAGGAGTTTCGTTTGAGGTGAAGATCACTTGCTCGCCAGTGATTCCGCTCATCTGGCAAAGCATAAGCTCGGGCAAGCTTGAACAGTCGCCGCCGCAACCGCATTCCGCCAAAACTTTAAGCATGTAGGGGTTGGGCATAGCCTTTACGGCAAAGTGCTCGGTGAATTTTGGAAAAATCGAAAAGGCTTTGGTGAACTCCGCCATGTTGTCGCGGATGGCCTTTTCGTCGTAAAGGTAAAAGGGCGTAGGGAATTTTTTTGTCAGCTCCAAAAGCTGATCGTGGCTCAAAGGAAAGTTGTCGCTCATTTTTTATGCCTCCAATTTTTTACAAGGATTCCAAAAGGTCGGACGCTTTTAGCTCGCCCTTTTTAAGGGCCGCTTCCAAATATTTTTTTGCAAGCCCCAAGTCTTTTTTTACGCCGTTGCCTTCAAGATAGCGGCGGCCTGTTTCGTATGCCGCGGGGCCGTAACCGGCGTCCGCGGATTTTTTATAATAAGAAAAAGCTTTTTTTGCGTTGGGCTTTGTTCCCACGCCGCTTTCCCAACAGTGGCCCAACTCGTAGGCGGCGGGAGCGCAGCCCAATTTGTCGGCCTTTTGGTAATAAGCAAAAGCCTTGTCATAATCGGGAGCGCCAAAGTTTCCGTCCTCGTACATGGAGCCCAAATTCAAAATGGCCAGCGTGTCGTTTTTTTGCGCGGACTGTTCAAACCAGTAGGCGGCTTTTTTAAAGTCTTGGTCAACTCCGGTTCCGTCAAGATAAAGGCAGCCCAAATTGTTGGCGGCCTTGTCGTGGCCCTGCTCCGCCGCCTTTTGGTACCAATAAAGCGCCTGCTTGTAATCCTGCGCGGTCTTAAAACCCTTGTCGTAGCAGCGGCCCAAATTATACTGAAAGTCCGCGTTGCCGCCTTGGGCCAAGAGCGTCATCTCGTCTATGTCGTCCTTGCCGGTCTCCTCCTGGCTTTGGGGAACGCTTTGCTCGTCTTGCGTCCGCATCGGAACGTCAATGTTAGCGGAAGCTTTTTGCTTGCCTTCAAGCGCGTTCACAACCTCGTCGATCGAGATGGAAAAGCTGTAGCTTCTGTTGCCGGCCGCGTCATGCGGAAGCGGAACGTCTTGCGCGCCGAGGGGCAAAAGAAAAGCTCCAAGCGCCGCAAAAATCAAAACAATCTTTTTCATATATTCCTCCATAAGATAAAAACGACAATGCGATTGCCGGCCCGAGCGAGCGGATGGCTACCAAACCAAGATTCGGTCTTTGGGCGCCAGATACATTCCATCGCCGGGCTTTATGTCGTAAGCTTGAATAAACTCGTCAAACTGCTGGAGCGTCACGTTGGTTCGCAGGTACCACGCCGGATGCGGATCGTTGTAGGCCTGCCATTCTTCCATCTCGGGGCTTGTCAACACGCGCCAGTTGGCCGCGTAGGCCTCAAAGAATTTTTTGTAGTCAAAGTTTGGAATTGTCTTTGCGATTTTTAGCATTGTCTTTATGCCGGCCATGTCGGCGATCGCTTCTGTTTGGACAAGGCCTCCCCGCTCCTTCATGCCTTCCATCAAAGTGATTCCGTTGTAATACGCCACGAGTTTTTTGGCGCGCTTTTCAAAAGTCTTAAAGTCCTTTGGCGTCCACCAGTTGGCCAAGTTTCCGTCCTTGTCGTAACGGGCGCCTAGGGTGTCAAAGGCGTGGCTTATTTCGTGTCCGATGACGGAACCAATCGAGCCCAAAAGCTCTTCCTGCGTCATGTCCTCATGGTAAAACGGCCGCGCCAACAAGCCTGGAATTATGTTGATGGAATTCTCGGCCGGCTGGTAAAAGGCGTTGGGAATCAAAAGCTCTTGGGTCTGCCAAAGCTCCTTGTCAACCTTTCCGTTTGTGTGGGACTCGTTTATTTTTTGCGAATGTCTGCCAATCGCCTTGACGCATTCAAAATAAGAAAGGCCGTCAAGCTTTAAGTCGCTAAAGTCAATCCACTTTTCGGGATAGACTGAATGAATCGATATGGCGTCAAGCTTTTCGATGGCCTTGGTTTTTGTTTCCTCCGAAAGCCAGTCTTCTTCGTTCAGCATATCGCGGTAAATCGAAATCGACTGCTTGCAAATTTCGGCGACGCGCTTTTTTATTTTGGACAAATCGTAGCGGGCAAGATAGGCGCGGCTCAAAGGCGTCGGCAAATTCGAGCGGACAACGTTGAACGCGTATTTTTCATTTGACACTTTTCCTTGAACGCCGTTGATTTCATTCAAGGCGTTGACATAAATGTCGTAAGCCGCCTCGTCCAAAAAGCCGGAGCAAATGTCCGCCACGTGGAAAATCAGATAGTCCTTGATCGCATCCAAATTTTCCTTGGCGTAAACTTTGTTCAAAGCTCCAAAACGCTTGGGCTCGACGACAAGCAATTCCTTGGCCTCTCCGTAACCGGCCTCCTGGATGGCGCGCTTAAAGGGAAACCTAGGACACAAGGAGGCCGCCTTGTCAATGGTCATAACGTTTTTTTCTTTCTTATAGCTTTTGGGCCAGTTAAACTGCGCGTTGGCCAAAGCGGACTTTGCCAAAAGGCCTTCAAGGGCGATGACATTCTCAAACAATTTTTGAGCCTCGTCTTGGGAATATCCAAGGCGGCCAAAAAGCGCCTTTGTCTTTTTGAGCGTGGCGTTGTAAACGCGCTCGCCCCTTCCGCTGCGTTTTTTGTATTCCGCGGAATCGTCAAGGGTAAAGCCGTCAAAGTCCACGTAAGTTATGTATGAGGAAGAGTCGTCGATTTTGATATAGTTCTCAAAACCCACGAACAAAGAAAGGAAACAATCCTTTTGGTTGGCGCAAATAAAGTCGTCAAGCTCTTCCATGGTTTGAATGGCCTTGATTTTGTCAATATACGCCGCAACGGGCTTGACTCCCAAGGCGTTTCTTG